>NZ_BMVN01000116.1:0-9451 GCF_014650735.1 Streptomyces canarius | reverse complement strand
ATCACCGCCCACAGCACCGGCTGCACACGGTCCACCCGCTCGTAGTCACCGGATCGCAGCACCCCGGTCAACGACCAGTCCACATACGGAGCCAGAGCACGCTCACACTCCGCGAGGCGCCCCGCGAACACCGGCGACGACTCCAGCAGCTCCACCCCCATCCCCGCCCACTGCGACCCCTGACCCGGGAACACGAACACCGTCCGGCGCGGTGCCGCCGCCTCCGTACCCACCACGAGATGCGCAGCGGTACCGCCCTCGGCGAGCGCTAGCAGTCCGTCGCGCAGTTCCTCCTCGGTGGCGCCGACGACCACCGCACGGTGCTCCAGCTCGGCGCGCGTCGTCGCGAGGGAGAAGCCCACGTCGCGCAGGTCCCGGCCGGCGGCGAACACGGCGAGGCGCCGGGCCTGTTCGGCCAGCGCCGCGTCGCCGCGCGCGGAGAGCACCCAGGGCAGCACCGAAGACGCCGGCTGCGGCGCCGGCGCGGGCCCGGACGTGGGGGCGGACGCGGGTTCGCCCTCCGAGACCGTTTCCAGCACCACGTGCGCGTTGGTGCCGCTCATCCCGAAGGACGACACACCCGCCCGTCGTGGTCCGTCCCGCCAGGGCTGTGCTTCGGTCAGCAGCCGGACCGCCCCCGAGGACCAGTCGACGTGCGGGGTGGGCGCGTCCACGTGCAGGGTCCGCGGCATCAGGCCGTTGCGCATGGCCATGACGGTCTTGATGACGCTGCCCACCCCGGCCGCGGCCTGCGTGTGCCCGAGGTTGGACTTCAGCGATCCCAGCCACACCGGCTCGTCCCTGTCCTGGCCGTACGTCGCCAGCAGGGCGCGCGCCTCGATCGGGTCGCCCAGCGCGGTGCCGGTTCCGTGTGCCTCGACCAGGTCGATGTCGGAAGGACGCAGGCCCGCCGCCTGAAGCGCCTTCCGGATCACCCGTTCCTGGGCGGGACCGTGGGGTGCGGTCAGGCCGTTGGAGGCGCCGTCCTGGTTCACCGCGCTGCCGCGCACCACGGCGAGCACCTGGTGGCCGTTGCGCCGGGCGTCCGACAGCCGCTCGACCAGCAGCATGCCCGCCCCCTCGGACCAGCCGGTGCCGTCGGCCGCCGCCGCGAACGCCTTGCACCTGCCGTCCTGCGCGAGCACGCGCTGTCGGCTGAACTCCACGAAAGGCCCGGGCGTCGCCATGACGGCGGCCCCGCCGACGAGCGCCAGCGAGCAGTCGCCGTGCCGCAGTGCCTGCACCGCCAGATGGAGGCCGACCAGGGAGGAGGAGCAGGCCGTGTCGACCGTCAGGGCGGGGCCGGTGAGCCCGAGCGCGTAAGCGACACGTCCGGACAGGACGCTCGCGGAAACGCCGCCCGCGGCGTGGCCGTCCAGCCCTTCGGCCCCGTGGACGAGCAGGCCGTAGTCCTGGCCGTTCGAGCCGACGAACACGCCCACGTGGGTGCCGCGCAAGGTGTCCGGACGGATACCCGCACGCTCCAGCGCCTCCCAGGAGACCTCCAGCAGCAGCCGCTGCTGGGGGTCCATCGCCAGCGCCTCACGCGGCGAGATCCCGAAGAAGCCGGCGTCGAAGTCGGCCATGCCGTCGAGGAAGCCGCCGGTACGCACGTAGCTGGTGCCGGGCGCGTCCGGATCGGGGTCGTACAGGGCGGACAGGTCCCAGCCACGGTCGTCGGGGAAGTCGGACATGACGTCCCGGCCGTCCCGGACGACCTCCCACAGTTGCTCCGGCGAGGTGACCCCGCCCGGGTACCGGCAGGCCATGCTCACGATGGCGACGGGCTCGTGCCATGCCGCGGACAGCTCCTGGTTACGGGCTTTGAGCTGTTCGTTCTGTTTGATCGACTCACGAAGAGCCTCGACGAACCGGCCCGGGGATTCGGTGCGCATGGGGGTCAGTCCTTCACGGGGTCGGGCCGAAGACCCGGCGGAGCAGGTCCTCTGGGGACAGGGAGTCGATGTCGGATTCCGCCGGCCCGGACGGGGCGGCAGCCGGTGCGTCGTCCGTGGCCAGCGCGATCAGGGAGTCCAGCAGCCCGGAAGTGCGCAGGCGTTCGAGCGGGATGCCGGCGAGCAGCGCTCTCAGCCGCGCCTCCTCTCCCGCCTCGGCCGATGCCTGAGGGTGTTCGGGGAACAGGGCGAGCCGCAGGTGCTCCGCCAGCTCGCCCGGAGTGGGGTGGTCGAAGATCACCGCCGCGGGCAGCCGGAGCCCCGTGGCGGCGTTCAGCCGGTCTCTCAGCTGCACGGCGGCCAGGGAGTCGAACCCCAACTCGCGGAAGGCCGTCCCGGCGGGGACCGCCTCCGGCCCGGCATGCCCGAGGATCAGGGCGGCCTCGGTGCGCGCCAGGGTCAGCAGGGCCGGTCCCCGTTCGGCCGGCGGGAGCCCGCTCGCGCGCCGCAGCCACGCGGAGCCACCGGGGGACGGGGAGCGGTCCGCAGTGAAGCCGGCGAGCAGGGGGCTGGGGCGGTGCACGGTGAACCCGGCGGCATAGGTGTCCCATCGGACGTCGGCCACCATGGTGCAGACGTGGTCTCCGCCCACCGCCGCCGCCAGCACCTCCACGGCGCGTGCGGGGTCCATCGGCGGCAGGCCGAGACGCTCGTTGCGTGTCCCGCTCTCTCCCGCCGACATGCCGTCCCCGGCCCACGGCCCCCAGGCGAGGGACGTGGCGGGCAGGCCCTGGGCACGGCGCTGCCGGGCGAGGGCGTCCAGCCAGGCGTTGGCCGCCGCGTAGGCGCCCAGGCCCGCGCTGCCGACCGTGCCGGACATGGAGGAGTACAGCACGAACGCCGAGACGTCACCGCACAGTTCGTGCAGGTTGCGCGCGCCGTCGACCTTGGCCCGGAGGACCTCTTCGAGCCGCTCCGGGGTGAGTTCGGCCAGGACGGTGTGGTCCGCGGCGCCCGCCGTGTGCACGACCGCGTCGGCCGGGTGGTCCGCCAGCAGACGGCGCAGCGCGTCGCGGTCGGCCACGTCGCACGCCGCGAGGGTCACGGTGACCCCGGTCTCTTCCAGTTCCGCGGCGAGTGCACGGGCGCCCGGGGCGTCCGGGCCACGGCGGCTGGTCAGGAGAAGGTGGTCCGCGCCGTTGCGTGCGAGCCAGCGGGCGGTGTGCGCGCCCAGGGCGCCGGTCCCGCCGGTGACCAGGACCGTGCCGCTCGGCTGCCACGCGGCTCCTTCCGGCGCGGCCGGGCGCAGCCGGCGTCCGTAGGCCCCGTCCCGGCGAAGGGCGACCTGGTCCTCCGTACCGTCGGCGAGGACGGCGGCCAGTCGTCGGGCCGCGTTGTCGTCGAACTCGGCCGGCAGGTCGACCAGACCCCCCCAGCCGCGCGGGTGCTCCAGCGCGGCGGTCCGGCCCAGTCCCCACACGGCGGCCTGTTCCGGCGAGGTGACGTCATCGGTGTCGTGCACCGCGACACCGGCCCGGGTGAGACACCACAGGGGCGCGTCCGCGGCGGCCTGAAGCAGGGCCAGCGTGTCGGCGAGTGCTTCGGCCGTGGAGCTCCGCCGCGTGGGCAACGACAGCACGCCCGCCGGGTGCGTGCCGCGGACCTCCTGCGGGGAGTGCACCCGGCGCACCTCGGCGCCGTGGGCGGCCAGGGCGCGGTCCACCGCGGTGTCGTGGTCGGCGGACGCGGCCACGACGATCCAGGTGCCGGTCAGCCGCGGGGCCACGGGCTCGGGCAGCGGCTCCCAACCCGGCCGGTACCACCAGCCGTCCTGCGGCGACGGGCCTGCCGCGGGGAGCCAGTACCGCTGCCGCTGGAAGGCGTAGAGCGGCAGCTCCTGCTTGCGCGCGCCGGGGAACATCCTGCCCCAGTCCACGGCGACGCCCCTGACGTGCAGCCGTGCGAGGGCGTCCAGCAGCGTGTGCCGCTCCCTCGGGTCACGGCGGTGCGCGACCGCCACGAAGGCGGCGTTGGGAAGCGTCTCGGGACCGAGCGCGGTGAGCGCGGCGTCAGGGCCCACTTCGAGGAACGTCGTGGCTCCGGCGTCGCCCAGACGGCGCAGGGCGTCCGTGAACCGTACGGGCTCACGGACCTGACGCACCCAGTACTCGGGGTCCTCGACCGCTCCTGGCATGACGATCGTGGGCGGGGAGAAGGTCAGGCTCCGGACCACGTCGGCGAACGCGTCGAGCATGCCGTCCATGTGGTGCGAGTGGAACGCGTGGCTGACGCGCAGTCGCTTCGGCTCCGGCCAACGCTGCGCGTACCGCTCGACGGCTTGCGCGTCCCCGGACAGGACGACGGAGTGCGGCCCGTTCACCGCCGCGATGCACACACTTGGTGGCAGGTCCCGCACCACCTCGGCCTCCGAGGCCCGGACGGAGACCATCGCGCCGTGCCCGCCCGTCTCCTGCATCAGCCGGCTCCGCGCCTCCAGCAGCACGCACGCGTCATCCAGGGAGAGCACACCGGCCGCGTGCGCCGCCGCGATCTCTCCCACCGAGTGCCCGGCCACGGCGGCCGGTTCGACACCCCACGACTCCAGCAGCCGGTGGAGCGCCACCTCGAACGCGAAGATCCCACGCTGGGCGTGGACCGTACGGTCCAGGGCGTCCTGGTCGTCCAGGGGCACGTCACCGAGCCGGGCGGTCACCGCGTCGAACGCCTCGGCGAACACCGGGTACGCGGCGTGGAGTTCCCGCCCCATGCCGGTCCGTTGCGCGCCCTGCCCGGTGAACAGGAGTGCGAGACCACCGGTCACGGCCGTCCCCGTGACCGTGTCCTGCGGCGTCTCTCCGCGGGCCAGCGCCTCCAGGGCCGGGCCGTGTTCTCCGGCCGCGGCGACGATCACCGCACGGTGGCGCAGGACAGCGCGCGTGGTGGCGAGGGAGAGGGCCATGTCGGCGGCGTCGCGGCCCTGCGCGTGCGGCGCCAGGCGGCGAGCCTGCGCGCGGAGGGCCGCTTCCGACCGGGCCGAGACAAGCCACGGCACGGGGCCCGGCGCGGTGGGCGCCCGGTCCGGCTCGGCCTCCGGCTCGGGGGCCTGTTCCAGAACGAGGTGGGCGTTGGTGCCGCTGATCCCGAACGACGACACGCCGGCCCTGCGCGGGCGGCCCGCGTCCGGCCAGGCCTCGTGCTCGGTGACCAGGCGAACGGCGCCGCTGTCCCAGTCCACCTGCGAGGTGGGTTCGTCCACATGGAGCGAGGCCGGCACTTCACCGTGCTGCATGGAGAGCACCATCTTGATCACACCGGACACTCCGGCGGCAGCCTGGGCGTGGCCGATGTTCGACTTCAAGGAGCCGAGCAGCAGGGGCCGTTCACGCCCCTGTCCGTACGTCGCCAGCAGCGCCTGCGCCTCGATCGGGTCGCCGAGCCGGGTGCCGGTGCCATGGGCCTCGACCACGTCCACGTCGGACGCGACGAGTCCCGCGTCTTCCAGCGCCTGACGGATCACCCGCTGCTGGGCGAGGCCGTTCGGAGCCGTCAGGCCGTTGGAGGCGCCGTCCTGGTTGACGGCCGAGCCGCGCACCACGGCCAGCACCCGGTGCCCCAGGCGCTCGGCGTCCGACAGCCGCTCCACCAGGAGCATGCCGACGCCCTCGGACCAGCCGGTGCCGTCGGCCCGCTGGGCGAACGACTTGCAGCGGCCGTCGGGGGAAAGGCCGCCCTGGCGCGAGAACTCGACGAACGCGCTCGGCGTGGCCATCACCGTCACCCCGCCCGCCAGCGCCTGCGTGCACTCCCCGCGGCGTACCGCCTGCACCGCCAGGTGCAGCGCGACCAGGGACGAGGAGCACGCGGTGTCGACGGTGACCGCCGGGCCTTCGAGCCCGAAAGTGTAGGACAGGCGTCCGGAGGCGAGGCTGCCGGCGTTGCCGTTGCCGAGGTAACCCTCGTAGCCGTCCGGGATGACGGTGAAGCGTGCCGCGTAGTCGTGGTGCATCACCCCGACGAACACGCCTGTCCGGGTGGCGCGGGCGGACAGGGGGTCGATGCCTGCGCTCTCGAACGTCTCCCAGCCGGTCTCCAGCAGGAGCCGGTGCTGCGGGTCCATGGCGTGTGCCTCGCGCGGGGAGAGCCCGAAGAAACCGGCGTCGAAGTCCGCCGCGTCGTAGAGGAAGCCGCCTTCACGGACGGCGCTGGACCCGGTGCGTCGGCCGGTCGGGTCGTAGAGTTCCGCCACGTTCCAGCCCCGGTCGGCAGGGAAGCCGGACACGGCGTCGCGGCCCTCCCTGAGCAGTTCCCAGAGCTCCGCGGGGGTGGTGACGCCGCCCGGGAGCCGGCAGGACATCCCGATGATCGCGACCGGTTCGTCACTGTCGGCCCGTACCGGCGCGGTCGCTGCCGCACCCTCGGTTCCGGTGATCCGCTCGGCCAGGTGCGCGGCGAGCAGCTGTGGGGTGGGATGGTCGAACACCGTGGTCGGGGGCAGGCTCAGGCCCGTCGCCGCGGCGACGCGGTTGCGCAGTTCCACGGCGGTCAGCGAGTCGAAGCCGCTGTCGAGGAAGGAGCGTTCCACGACGATGCGGTCGGGGTCCGGGTGCCCGAGGACGGCGGCGGCGTGCACGCGCACGAGATCGGTCAGCAGGCGCAGGCGCTCGGCCGCTGTGGCGCGGGCCAGCCGGTCGGGGAGGACACCGTCGGACGGGGGGTGCGACGGCGCACGGCGCCGGGAGGGGACGCGGACGAGCTCGCGCAGCAGGGGTGTGCCGTCCGCGGTGAGGACAGCGGGGTCGAGACGGATCGGTACCAGGACGGGCTCGTCGCTCGACAGGGCGGCGTCGAACAGCGCCAGTCCCTCCTCCGCCGTCATCGGCGCGAGACCGCCGCGGGCGAGCCGGTCCAGGTCGCCCTCCGCCAGGTGTCCGGTCATGCCGCTGGGCGGGGCCCACCATCCCCAGGCCAGTGACTGACCGGACCGGCCCCCGGCCCTGCGCTCCCGTGCCAGGGCGTCGAGGAACGCGTTCGCCGCCGCGTAGTTGGCCTGCCCCGGGCTGCCCAGGACACCGGCGGCCGAGGAGAACATGACGAACGCCGGTACCTCGCCGCACAGGGTGTGCAGGTTCCAGGCGCCGTCGACCTTGGACCGCAGAACGTCGGAGACGCGATCGGGAGTGAGCGAGGTGAGGATCGCGTCGTCCAGGGTTCCGGCCGCGTGCACGACCGCGCTCAGCGGCCGGTTCCGGGGGACGCGCGCCAGGACGGCGGCCAGCTCCTCCCGGTCGGCGACATCGCAGACGGCCGTCGTGACCTCCGCGTCGAGATCGTCGAACCCGGTGATCGCGTGCCGGCCCACGAGCAGGAGGTGCCGCACGCCGTGCCTGGCGACCAGGTGTCTGGCGACCAGGCCGCCGAGAAGCCCGCCCGCGCCCGTGATGAGCACCGTGCCCGCGGGATCGATCCCCTTCGCGTGCCCGGCGTCGTGCGCCGGGACCAGTCGGGGCACGTACGACCGGTCGGAGCCGACGACGACATGCGACTCGCCCGCCCCTTCCACCGCTGCCACGGCGGCCGGGAGCCTCATCAGGTCCTCGTCGGCACACTCGGCCCACAGCAGGCGTCCGGGGTGCTCCGCCTGTGCGGACCGCAGCAGACCGCCGACCGCGGCGGCGGACAGGTCGCCGGGGCGCGCGACGAACAGGAGCGGCACGGACTGCAACCGTTCGTCCGCCAGCCACGCCTGGACCACGCCCAGAGCCCAGTGCACCGCGTCATGGGTACCGCCGACCGGGTCGGCGGTCCGGTGCGGGACGCGGACGGCCACCGCGTCGGGAGCCACGTCCGCGGCGGACCGGGCGTCCGGTACCGTCCAGCGTGCGCCGAGGGCCCCGGCCAGCGCCGGGTCCGTCGCGCCCAGAACGGCCCACCGCCGGGCCGGGACCGGCGCCGGCGGCACGGCCGTGGCGGAGGGCCGCAGGAGCGGGGGCGGCACCGGTCGAGGCAGGGCGCCGGTGACGGGTCGGGTCGTCAAGGCGGCGATCGAGGCCACCGGAGTCCCGGAGTCGTCGGCGATCAGCAGTGACACCGCTCCGTTCCCGGCGGGGGTGATACGGCATCGCAGCCGAGGGCCGGTGGACCGACCGAAGCGCACACCGCTGAAGGAGAAGGGCAGCCTGATGCCCTCGCCCCCTCCGCGCGGGGCCGTCGCTTGCAGGGCCGCGTCCAGCAGCGCCGGGTGAAGGGCGAAGCCCTCCCCGGAGATCTCGTGCTCGACCTCGGCGAAGGTGTCGTCCCCTCTGCGCCAGACGGCCCGCAGACCCTGGAACGCCGGGCCGTAGTCGACACCGGCGGCTGCCCGGTCCTCGTAGAAGCCGGTCAGGTCGACGGGGTCGGCGCCCGGCGGCGGCCAGGCGTGCAGAGCCTCTCCCTGCGGCGGCTCCTCGCCGACCAGTACGCCCTCGGCGTTGCACGTCCAGTCCGACTGTCCGTGGTCACGCGCGGACACGGTCACCTGCCGCCGGCCCCCGGCTTCGGGACCGACCTGGACGCGCACCGCGACGCCGCCCGACTCCGGCACCACCAGCGGTGTGCGCAGGGTCAGTTCCGCCACCTGGCCGGAGCCGGCCCGGCGACCGGCGGACACCGCGAGTTCCACCAGCGCCGTGCCCGGCAGCAGGACGGAACCCAGTACCGCGTGGTCGCCCAGCCAGCCGTCCCGGTCCAGAGACAGCCGGCCGGTCAGTACACAGCCGTCCCCGTCGAGCTCCACCACGGCGCCGAGCAGGGGGTGTCCGGGCGACTCCAGTCCGGCGCCCGTGACGTCGGCGTGGCTTGCGGTGTCCCGCAGCCAGAACCGGCGGCGCTGGAAGGCGTACGTCGGCAGCGCCACCCGGCGCCCGCCACGCACCACGGGCCGTACCGGCAGGCCACGCACGTACGCCTCGGCCATGGAGCGCAGGAAGCGCTCCGGGCCGCCCTGGTCCCGGCGCAGGGATCCGAAGGCCAGGGCTCCGGATACGTCCTCGATCGCCGTGGTGAGGACCAGGTGCGGGCTGACCTCCACGAAGTGGTGCATGCCCTCGGCGGTCAGGGCGCGTATCCCGGTCTCGAACCGCACCGTCTGCCGCAGGTTGCGGAACCAGTACCCGGCGTCGAGTTCCTCCCCGGTGACCCATTCCGCGTCCACCGTGGAGAAGAACGGCACCGTGGCCGGCCGGGGGGAGATCTGCTTCAGCACCCGCAGGATCTCCTCACGGATCTCCTCCACCTGTGCGGAGTGAGAGGCGTAGTCCACCGGGATGCGCCGGGCCCGCTCCACCCGGCCCAGAACCTCCTCCAGACCATCCGGGTCACCCGCGACAACCACGGACGACGGCCCGTTCACCGCCGCCACCGACACACCCTCCGGCAGCAGATCACGCACCTGCTCCACCGGGAGGGAAACCGAGACCATCCCGCCCCGGCCCGCCAGCGCGGTGATCGCCCTCGAACGCAGCGCCACCACCCGCGCACCGTCCTCCAACGACAACGCACCCGACACCACGGCAGCCGCG
>NZ_BMVN01000115.1:0-9793 GCF_014650735.1 Streptomyces canarius | reverse complement strand
TGAGGCCGCGACGGAGCCTCCGGAACTACCTGCTGGAACAGCTCCCACAACTCATCCGGCACCTGCCGCTCAACGATCGAAACCACGACCGGCAGCCTACCGAACCAAATGAGATGGCGTCTTATCCCTCTGGTGCAGGACCCGGCAGCGCGAGTGTCTCGGCTTGCATACCGTCGAAGACCAGGCGTAGGTAGCGGCGCCACAGGTGTGGTTGGGTCGGCAGCAGGGGGGACGCGGTCTGGAAGATTCCGCTCATGAGAAGCATGACGTCCTGTCCCGTGATGTCCTGACGAATGGCACCGTGTGCGCGGGCGCGGTCGGTCAGCGTTGTGGTGATGGCGTCGAGGGCCGCGAGGCCGTTGCGTACGTCGGGGTGGTTACGGGCTTCCCCGTGCGCTACCTGGCAGAACGCGCGGTTGCTGATCTGCAGCTCGATGGCGGCGGCCATGAATTCCAGCAGCGCCTCAGCCGGAGCCGCGGTTTGCGCGAGCCTCTCACCGATCGTCACGAGAGTGTTCTGGTTCTCGGAGACGACTGACGCCAGTAGGTCTTCTTTTGTGCTGAAGTGCCGAAAGACAGTCCCTTTGCCGATCCCGGCCCGCTCGGCGATCTCCGAGATCGATGCCTCCACGCCTTGCTCGGCGAACGCTGTGGCGGCGGCCTCCATCAGGAGCTTTCTGGTTCGTATCGCATCGCTGCGCATCGGCTTGGTCACCGAGTTGGTCATGACGCCTCTCTCTCAGGCCTGAATCTGGCCGCAACGGGGCCGTTGGGTCGTCGCGGCCTTGACCGTCAGTGGGGCCTCCGCATCCCGCGTGAGGCCTGACCCGCTTTGATTCTACCCAGAACCTGACCGGGCGGTCCGATTGTGAGCCAGCTAACGTGACCGCCCGGTCCGGATGGCTGTATGGTTTGAACCTGACCGGGCGGTCCGCTTGTGGTGACGAACTGTCACCCCGGGTGCACCGCCTCGTGAGGAAGCAACGGACCATGACTGGCAAAGAAGGGCACGTAATGTCTGACATATTCGGGGAAGGCCGCAAGGCTGCGCTGGTCTTCGGTGGCTCCCGGGGTATCGGCGCGGCTGCGGTCGCTCGTCTGGCGGCCGATGGTTACGCCGTTGCCTTCACCTACGCCTCCCGGGCCGACAAGGCCAATGAGCTTGTCGACTCCGTCGAGCGTGAGGGCGGTCGGGCCTTCGCCATCCAGGCGGACAGCGCAGATGCGGAAGCTGTACGAGGTGCAGTGGCACAGGCCGTGAACCGTTTCGGTGCCCTCAGCGTCGTGGTGGTCAATGCCGGGATCTTCCGGATGGGCACCATCGACACGGTCACGCTCGAAGAGCTTGACACGATGCTCGCCATCAACGTGCGAGCGGTGTTCTTGTCGATCCAGGCGACCCTGCCGCACGTACTGGACGGCGCGCGAATCATCACGATCGGCAGCAACGCGGCGATCAGCACGCGCACGCCGGGTACCAGCGTCTACCAGATGACCAAGGCGGCGCTGGTCGGTCTGGTCCGGGGTGTCGCGCTCGACCTGGCGCCCCGAGGGATCACGGTCAACAACATCCAGCCCGGCCCGACCCATACGGACCTCAACGCGGACTTCGTCGACATGCTCGCGGAGTCTAGCCCGCTCAAGCGTGTCGGAGCACCCGAGGAGATCGCCGCTCTCATCTCCTACCTGGCCGGCGAGGAATCGCGCTACATGACAGGGGCGAGCATCACCATTGACGGCGGAACCACGCTGTAGGCCACGCCAGGCCCTTCCGCCGAGCGCGGAGCAGGCGGCCGCAGGGCACAACGCCCTTCGTCAGCGCCATCACCCCGGCGCCTTCACCGACATGGCGGCGGGTCAGAGAAACGAACTCAGTCGTATGGCTATGACTCCTTGCCACGTATCGCGAACAGTTCACGGCGTGACAGCGCGACGGGTGATCCGCAAACGGCGCGAGACGTGCCACCGAGGCTGAACCTCAGGGCCTCGTAGTCCCACCAACTTTGCTTTTAGTCCACCTATTGACAAGCCGGATCACATGGTCCGATACGGAGGAACTGATGGACACCGTCGACCGTCTGAGCATCATCGAGGACCTGCGCCGCCTGATGGCCAGCTACGTCCGTTACGCCGATAACCAGCGCTGGCAGGACCTGACGGAGCTGTTCACCGAGGACGGCACCTTCACCCCGCACAAGCCGGACGGCTCGGTGTGGCTGCACATGGAGGGCCGGGAGCAGATCGCCGAGACGATCGGGGCCAGCGGGGGCCCGGACGTCACCTTGATCCACCACCTCTTCACCGACGAGATCGACGTCGACTCGGCGACCAGCGCCCATGGCGTGTGGTCGATGGAGGACATCGTCACCCGGCCCGCCGACGCGCCGGTGTCCGAGGACATCCCCTTCCGGGTCATGCACGGCTTCGGCCACTACCACGCCCGATTCGTCAGGACCGCCGCCGGCTGGCGCATCGCCGAGCTGAAGCAGACCCGGATCCGGCTGGACTTCAGCGAGTAACCACACCGCACACCCGAGTCTGCGGACGTAGCTGATGGCGACTTCCTCAGCGCAAGCCGCAGCTCGGCTCGGACACCCCCCTCCCACTTTCCTCACTCTCACAGAAAGAGAAGCTACCGTGAGTGACAGCACGCAGGCCAAGACCCTGGAACCGTACAAGATCGATGTCCCGCAGGACGTTCTGGACGACCTGAAGGAGCGCCTGCAAAAGACCCGCTTCTTCGACGATCTGGACAACGAAGAGGAGTACTACGGCATCAGCACGGCCTACCTCAAGCCGCTGGTGGAGTACTGGGCGAACGGCTTCGACTGGCGCGCCCAGGAGACGCGGCTGAACTCCTGGAACCAGCACAAGGTCGAGATCGACGGCGCCCCCGTGCACTTCGTGTACGTGCGAGGCAAGGGCCCGAACCCGATTCCGCTGATCATCAACCACGGTTGGCCCTGGCCGGGTGAGTTCAGCTACGACCTCATCGGCCCGCTCACCGACCCGGCCGCGCATGGCGGCGACCCGTCCCTGTCCTTCGATGTGATCATCCCGGACATGCCCGGCTTCGCCTGGTCCACCCCCGTCGGCAGAGGCGACCTGAATTACTGGAAGATCGCCGACATCCTGCACAAACTCATGACCGACACGCTCGGATACGAGAAGTACGCGGCAGCCGGCTCCGACTACGGCGCCCTGGTCATCGGCGCGCTCGGTCACAAGTACGCGGACAGCATCATCGCCCTGCACCTCGGGCACGACCTGCCCCCGGGCATGTTCTCCAACGAACGGTTCTGGGACCTGACCGACGGTGCCAAGATCCCAGAGGACGCCTCGCCCGAGCTGCGCGAGGGCCTGGAGTTCATGATCAGCACCTACGTGTCACACGTCGCCGCTCACATGCTGGACGGATCGACACTCGCGCACGGCCTCAACGACTCGCCCATCGGCATGCTCGCCTGGCTTCTGCGCCGCTGGAAGAAGTGGAGCGACAAGCGCGGGAACTTCGAAGAGGCCTTCTCCCGTGACTTCATCCTCACCCAGGCCACAGTCTTCTGGGTTACCCAGTCCATCGGCACATCGATCCGGATGTACCGCAACGCGGTGCGCTACCCCTGGGTGCCGTCGCACAACCGCACACCCATGGTGGAGGCGCCCGCGGGCTTCACCTTCCTGCTCGGCGATGCCTACCCGCCGGCCGTCAACACCGTTGAGGACCGCATCGCCGTCTTCGAGAACGGCCCTACCCGTTCCCTGTACAACGTGGTCAACGTCAACGCCCACATGAAGGGCGGCCACTTCGTCCACTACGAGAACCCCGAGGGCTTCGTCGCGGACCTGACCGAGACCATCCGCAGGGTGGTGAGCTGAGCCACACGCACTACGTGGGGGCCTGCTGAGGTTCCCCCGAGATGCGGGAAGAAGTGACAAGCCCGCCCGTTTTCCCTTCCCCAGTTGGTTGACGACGCCGGAGTTCCAGGGCAGGGTCAGGCCGGCGATGACGGCGTCGCGGTCTCGGTCGATGCCGGCCGCGAGAGTGTGGAGGCTGGGAAGGTCGTCCTGGCGGACGGCGTCGAGCCACTGCGGGAGTCGTTCCCCCTGCCGCTCGGTGAGCATGTGGGCGAAGGACCGGACGTGACCGGTCAGTGCGTCGAGTTCAGGGCAGTTGGCCAGGATGGTCTTGAGCCGGAGCTGTTCGATCTCGGTCAGCGTCTCGGGTCGGCTGAGGATCCATCTCGTCACCACGCGGGGTGCCGGCGGTTGCGCGGTGACCGGCCGTGGCGAAGTGCGTCTCTCTCGCAGGTAGGCACTGACCCGGCCGTAGCTGCCTCGATAGCCCAAGGGAATGATCTCCTCCCAGAGCTTCCAGGCGTTGGTGCAGCCCTCGTCCCAGCGTTCGTCCAGGCAGGGCTTGTACTCGTCGAGGACGGAGGTCCGGTTGTGCTGCCACTGGCCGCGGAAGAGGTCTTCCGGCTTCGCAGCGTCGGCGAGGCTCTTGACGGTGCGGTGGGTCATGTTCAGCTGGCGCCCGATGGAACGGCGACTGTGGCCGGCTTCAAGCAGCGCGTGGACCGTGGCGTGCCGGGCTCGGACGCGGTTGGCGAACCGCTCGCTCCGCCATGGAGAGTCCGCCTTCTCCTCTGACGGCGCCGGTTCGTCGGCCGTCGCCTCGCGACCGGGGACCAGAACGCGAAGGCACTGGCGGTGGCGGGCGACAGCCCGCTCGGCGGCCTCCCCGAGGTTGTGCCACAAATGCCAGCGGTCGGCGACCTGCGTCGCCTGTGGTGCCCCGGCTGTGGCGCCTTCCGCGAAGAACGGCGCGCGGTCCCGGCAGACGATCTCGATCCCGGGTCGCTTCGCCAGCCATGCGGCCAAGCTGGACGCCTCTCGGTCAGGCAGCAGATCCACCGGCCGACGGGTCTCGACGTAGACGAGCATCGTGCCGTAGCCCCGTCCTTTGCGTGTCGCGTACTCATCAACGCCAACCACGCGGGGCCGGGACCGCGGGTTCGGGCAATGCATCGAGCAGCCGTAACACCGCGCTGCGGCTGATGGGCAGCCCGAAGGCCCGTGCCATCCGGGCGCCGGCCCGGCCGGCGAGGGCGAGACCCACCGCGGCGAGAGTCGACCGCAACCGCTCCGTCCACCTGCTGTGCCGCCGAGTCAGTCCCGGCATCTGCTCAGCGAACGTCCGCCGAGCACACGAAGGCTCCGGACAGAAGAACCGCCGGACTCGCAGTCGCAGCACCACCAGACGTCCCCCACTCGGCACGTCCGCAGGAAACCGCAGGTAAGAGCTGTGCACCCGGGTCGACTCGCTCCCACAGTCCGGGCACTCCGCCCCAGCCGACGTACTGCTGACGTTGACGCGTACCGCCTCGTGACTCACATCCAGCGACTGCACCGACACGTTCGCGATGGACGGTAACAGCAGGCCCTCCACGGGAGGCGATGTCTCTTCCACGACGCCGCACTGTTGACCACACCAAGGGCCCGGTCGTTTTCAGGCAACTTCCCGAAGCCTGTTTGGAGCGGCGGCCGTCACTCAGCGTGCGCGCTTCACGGAAGTCGTGCCAGAACCACTACTGCTCGATAAAGCCAGGCGTGGGAGTGGGTGCGCGCGGCGGCCGAGGTGCTGCGTGGGCAGTTGGCCCGGCCGGGCGGCTACCACCGCGGTCGGGCCACAGGCATCGCCGAGCGGCTGATGGGCGTCAAGCTTGGCGCCGATCCCACGCGCAAGGGCCGGGACGCGGCGGGCGGCTACACCGGCCCGAAGACGGTGGAGCACTGGAGGTCCTCGGTCACCGGCCGTCCCGTCCCCGACACCCATCTCGCCTGCGCCTCCTGCATCGTGGGCAAGTACGGCCAGACCCGCAGCGCGGCGCAGGCTGCCTCGGTCGATGCGGCCGTGTACGAGTGGCTGGCCGGCGGCACCTACGGCACCGACGGCGCCCGCGGCAAGCAGCGTCTGGCCTGCCCGGAAGTGGACCCGTCCGCCCGGACGACGGCGCTCGGTTTCCTGGCCGAGGCCAAGAAGTACGCGGGCCCCTACCGGTGGGCCCACCGAGCCCGCATCAGCGTCCCGCGGTCACCCTGGAGAGGGCTGGGCCGATCACATGTACGCATGTCCGGGCTGCACGCTGCCACCCTTCCGGGTGGAGCAAGCCCGGCCGGAAGCCTCTGATTTTCCGGCTCTCCGCGTGACGCCACCCACGAGAGGCAGGTCACGTCCTAAGCGGGATCGTAGAGCCGCACAGCGGTCTGACGCACCCGAAAGCAGCGGAATGACCGAATTAAGGCAATTTCTACGCCCTTGGGTAGTAGATCACAATCTTGCCTCCCGTTCTCGCGGTTGCTAACCATGTCTGTCGTCGCCGCAAGCAGCGGGTCGGGCCGGGCGGGATCGCCGGGGCCGTCCTTGCTCGCCGCGCTGTGCGGGGCCTCGCCCCGACGCCCGACAGGCCGCGACCGGATCATCCGGCCGGCGCCTCAAAGACGTCCCGTAGGAGACCCCCATGACCGCGATCACCGCTGCGTCCCGCCTCACCCGTCTGCGCAACCTGGCCGTCACCGGCCTGGTCACCACCGGCGCCGCGGCCGCGGCCCTGACGCTGACGCCGGCCACCGCCCACGCCGCCGAGACCCCCAAGGCCGCCCCCGCCATCGCCTCCAAGGCCGCCGACCCCGCCGGCGCCAAGGGCGCCGCGAACAACCTCGACGGCTGGATCAAGCAGTCCCTGACCATCATGAAGGCCAAGGGCATCCCAGGCACCTACGAAGGCCTGCACCGCAACATCATGCGCGAGTCCAGCGGCAACCCCAACGCCCAGAACAACTACGACGTCAACGCCAAGAACGGCACCCCCTCCAAGGGCCTGCTCCAGGTCATCGACCCCACGTTCAAGGCATTCCACGTCGCCGGCACCGCCAACAGCTCCACCGACCCGGTCGCCAACATCACCGCCGCCGCCAACTACGCCGCCCACCGCTACGGCTCCATCGACAACGTCAACTCCGCGTACTGAGCCATTGCAGCGGAACCTTGCCCAGCTACAAGCTGCTGCTCGACGTGAGCGTCAAGCAGCAGCCTCCCCGACAGGTGACAACCCGCCTGCCAAGGTGACAACCAGCGTGAGTCGGCTCACTCGGCACGGTCCCATTCGGCGTGGAGCTCCCGGGTTACCAGCGCATCCCGAGTTGGTCCAGCTCGGTGCGGCGTTCGGGGGTGAGCTTGTCGGCCCGGCGGCGGGTGTTGTCCAGGAACATCCCGAGCTTGATGTCGACCGTTTCGCCGTCGACGTCCAGGCGCTCGACGTGCTTGCGGGCGGGGCGTAGGTGCCCTTCGCGGTCGTGGAGCTGCCGTGCGGCGCGCAGGTTCAACGCCCACTTGCCGTCTGCGGTGAGTTTCCCGGGCCGGGCCTCGGGGCCGGCGGGTTCCAGTCCGAGCGTGCTGCCCAGGAGCCACTGCTGCGCGGGGGACAGCTTGTCCCACCCCTGCCGCTGCGCGAGGACCCATGCCCCGAGATCCTCGCCCTGCACGACGACTTCACCGGCCACCTCGGGGAGCGCGCCCCCGGCCCGGACACGGGCGCGAACGAGGGTGAAACAGCGCTGCCATGCCACGTCCCACCCCAGCGGGCACCATCCCGGGTCGATGGCCTCCAACGCCGCCAGACGGCTCTCAGGCAGCTCCCCAGCGCCCACAGGCACCGCTTCACCAGCCGCGCGCCGCTCGGCGTTCTCCCAGGTCCTGCGGGCCTCCGCACGCCTGTTCTTGGCCCACACCCCGATCGGGTAGCCGCCGTCCCCCACCGCGTTGACCGGCGGGAGGAAATGCCCGTGCGCGGCGGCCCAGGCTCGCGCGACTGTGAGCCCTTCTTCCCATGCGATGTCGTGGTGGGACCAGACCATGCCCAGCGCGTCGAGCTGCGCGACGCGGGAAGCTGCCAGGGCCCCGGCGCCGTAGTAGCGCCGCTGGTCGGCGAGCCACCGCCCAAGCGGAAACCCCGCGGCTGCGCCAACCGACTCGGTCTCGCCCATCACGTAGTCGTACGGCACCCGCAGTTGCCCCCCGCCGTTCTCCCGCCGCCACCGGATGGCCGCAGCGATCCCGCGCCGCCAGTACGTGTTCTCCGGATCGATCACCCGCAGGCGCACGAACTGCGCGAGCAACGCGGGGTCACGCGGGCTGCTGAACCGCAGCAGACCGGCCGCTGCCTGGCTCACCCACACGTCATCCTCGGCGCCCGCGTCCGCCTCGTCCTCTACACGGCCGTCCCCGGCACCCTCACCCCGGTCCTGGTCCCAGTCCTGACCCTGGTCCTGGTCCTCGCCGCGATCGGCGGCCAACGCGGCGTCGGACAGCAGAACTTGAGCACCCCCGTCACCGGTCCGACGTCCGCTGCGCTGCCGGGGATCGGCCAAAGCCTCGATCGTGTCCGCGTCGTGCGCCCGCAAGGCCGCGAGCACCTTCGCGAGGGTCCCGTACGCAGCCGACGTCAAAAGGTCATCGGCGTCCTCATCCGGCCCGAGGAATACCGGCACCACCAAAGACGCCAACTTCCCCTCACCCGGACTCAAACGCAGGGCACGCCCGACCATCTGCACGATGTCCACCATGGAACCCCGCGCATCACAGAAAGCGACCGCATCACACTGCGCCGTATCCACACCTTCCCCGAGGACTTTCACAGAGCTGAGAACACGCACCGCGGCCGGGATATCCGACCGGGCACCACCGACAAAATCGGAGGCGAATTCGGCCAGTACTTCACGCCGATACCCGGGGGCGTGATCCCCGTGCAGCCAGTCCGCCCAGACCCGCTCCACAGCAGGGAACACTTCCGGGTCGTCCTCGGCGAGCCGGGCCGCCACGGACCGAACTCCCCGGGCCATCGCCTCCGCCTCAGACACCCGGCTGTGAAAGGTCAGGATGCGCCGCAGCCGCTCCCGCGCCGCCGCCGTCAGCAGTCCGGTCTGGAGCGCCGCGAGCCGCGCCCCGCGCACCCGATCAGAGCCTCCCGCTTCCTCGGCGAGCGCGGCGTACAGGTCGGGATCCCGGATGTCCAGACACACCACCTGATACGGCGCAACGATCCCCCGCCGGACCGCCTCACTGAGCTTCAGCTCGTACGCCACCGGCCCGAAGACCGGCGAGTCCCTGTCCATCGATGCCACCAACCGGGGCTGCTCTCCCTCGGCCTCCCACACGCGCGGCGTCGCCGTCATGTAGAGCCGCCGCACCGCCGGGATTCGGGCCTGATGGTGCACCGCCGCCCACGGCTTCAGACCGTCCCCACTCGTCCGGTGGGCCTCATCAATGATCATGAGGTCCCACACCGGCAAACCCGCCTCGTGCGCCCGCTGGAGCTTGCCCAGACCCACCGCCACGTAGGTCGCGAACACCGTGACCGTCTCCAGGTCCCGCACCCACGCGACGAGTTCGTCCGGGTCGGTCGTGCACGGGATGCCGTCGGACTCCTCCGCCCGCAGGTCGCACACCCCGACCATCGCGCCCCGCCGACCGCCCCGACGCCACGCGCCGGCCATCTGCGTCAGCAAGTCCAGCGTCGGCACCAAGACCAGCACCCGCCGTGCGGAAAGCCGCCGCGCCGATTCCACGGCAATCAGCGTCTTTCCCGATCCGGTAGCGGCGATTACCTGTGTCCGCAGTCCCTCCGGTGGAATGCGCCCTCCGGGTGGGTCCTGAAGGTGATTCACCACGTGTGAGGTGCGGGTTGGGTGTCATTGGTTGGTGTGGGTTGGGCGTCATTGGTTGAGGGGCTGG
>NZ_BMVN01000114.1:0-10244 GCF_014650735.1 Streptomyces canarius | reverse complement strand
CGGTTCCAGGACCGCGGTCGAGACGCACCTGCTGCTGCCGATGGTGCGCGGCGGCAGGAAGGCGCGCAGCATCTCGGCAGGCAACCGCATGGGCGCGGTACGTGTGCGGGCCGCGAGCCAGTCGCTGTAAGCACGCTTGGAGGTGATCAACATGGCGAACAGATGGGCCAGCATCCGGATGCGGCGCATCAGCGGCCCGTCCAGCGAGGTGGCACGCACCGCGAGCACGCCCAGTCGCTCCGCACCGTCGACCAGCGGCACCCAGACGATCAGGCCGTCATCGGCGTCGTCCACCCGCGGGGAGACCGTGCGGTAGGCCCAGCCGGCCGACGAGCGGTCCACGACGAGCGGCTCCAGGGCTTCGTCGAGTGGGAGGAGCAGCCGTTGTTGCAGATCGACGAGGTAGATCAGCGCCGTACCCAGGCCGAGGGCCGAGGCGCATCGATCGGCCAGGGCGGGCAGTTCGACCGGCAGGGCCGTTTGCGCCTGCGTGATCAGCTGTTCCAGCAGGCTCTCCTCGACGGCCGGGTCGTGGGCGGAGGGCTCGCGCCGTGGGTCCGACACGGACATCACTCCTTCCACGCCGGTCTCACACCGATCCTGTCCCGCACAGCCTGCTGCTGCCACTGCTCGACGCGCTCCCCGGTCCACGGCCGGTCGGCCGTCCCGGCATGGGGCGGACTCGCGCTCCGCCGTCGGCGAGGGTGTCGGGTGACCGGCTCCCTTCCGAGGAGCGGCAGCCCCTGGCTCCGGCGCTTTTCGCCCGCTGAGCGGCCAGGGTGACGAGCCACGCTCCCTGCGGACGGGTACCGGTCAGTTGGTGCGGTCGGCGAAACCCTCGGGCAGGTCCTCGGGACCCACCGCGACGACACCCTCGTCGTTCTCGCCCACGTGCTCGAAGAGGGTGATGCGGGCGAATTCGGGGACGACGTAGATCGGGTAAGTGGGTCCAGCGTCCCGGTAGGCGCGCATGTCGTCCAGGTGCTCGTTCTGGAAGAGCACCGTCTTGCTGCCGTCCTGTTCGATCCACTGGGGGAAGAAGATGGTGCCGTGCAGGACCCGCCGACGGGGCAGCACGTTGACGACGACCGAGGTTCCGGTCGGCTCGTTCCAGGACACCTTGTACACGTCGTCGGCGAGCTGCACCAGATCGACCTCCTGGTCCTTCACCCAGCGGCCGCCGACCATGCCCGAGTGGATGCGGTAGTCGATGGACGTCGCGTTCTTCACGTACATCTCGTACTGCCAGCCGTTGGCGTACGTGTAGACGAACCGGTGCCCGACGATGCCGGACAGGTCCTGCGGCGGGACGGGGTTCTCGACGGTGGTCGGAGTGTCGTGGTCGGCAGTCATGTGCGTTGCTCCCTGTAGTACCTGGAATTATTTTGCTACAAAAATATATGCGATGCAAAACTCTACGGTCGCAGGTCACAATGACGGCATGCGCGACACAGACGGAGTAGTGGCCGGGAAGCACGGCGAAGGTGCGCCCAGGGCGCAGGGAGCAGCCCGGGTGGCTGTCGCACTGGGCGGGCTGCTGGGTCCGCTGCGACGCGCCGTGCTGCGCGCCACCCGAAACGCCGAGGGGCTGCCGGACCTGCCGGAGGCACAGATCGAGCTGCTGCGGGCGCTGTCCTCGTCACCCGAAGGCCTCAGCCCCGGCGCGGTGGCAGCACGGTTGCGAGTGGCCCCCTCCACCGTGAGCAACCTCGTCCGAACGATGTCCGGCACACGGCTGGTGGATCGAGTCCGCCCCGAACACGACCAGCGGACCGTGGTACTCACCGCGTCGCACGAGGCCCTGAACCTGCTGGAGCGCTACGACCGGGCCAGTACCGCAGCACTCACCCAGGTCGTCGAGGAATTGCCCGACTCCGACCGGGCGGCCCTGGACCAAGCGCTGCCCGCCCTCGGCCGGCTGGTCACCGCGTTGCAAGCCGCTCACGGCACCGGCACCGACACCGGCATGCCGACATCATGACCCGAGTCGGCGTAAGCGGCGGCTACGCCGGCACCACACCGGCGGACCGACCCGGGTCGTTGGCGAAGCCCGCGGGAACGGACGACGGCGAGAGCCGCTGAGGAGTCACCGCTCAGGCGCAGCCGGTGGTCCAGGGCGCTCCGGTGGCCTGCCGGTGACGACCGCGCCGGATGTACGCCCCCTCCGCGTCGGCCACCGGTGAACGGTACTGCGACACGTCGGTCAGGTGCCGGGCGACGACGCGGGCGGGGGGAGCAGCGGCCGGCGCCTCGGCCACGTCGCCACGTCGCAGCCCGCATCGCCGGCGGGCACGACGCAACGGTCGTAGCCGGGCTCGGCTCGGTCATCGCGTTCGCGATCGCTTCGGCCGTGCCCCGCAACGGCATGCCATCTCGGACCGTCCGTGCTCAGCACCGTGCGGCCAGCATTCTCAGGATGGTGCTGCGCCCGCGGTCCGGGACCGTCCACAGCGTCTGCCCCCGCACCCCCCACCGCCGCAGCAGGGCGTTGGCCGCGAGGAAACCGCTCGTCGCCGCCCGTTCCATGAGCGCCACGGGCAGGCCGGTGCGGACCTGGTCGCCGGCCAGGACCAGCTGGGGGTGGGGGGTGTGGACGGTGGGGCGGTCGCGGTAGCCGCCCACCGGGAAAAGGGGGCAGTCCTCGTGCCACTCGTGGCGGCTGTCGAGGACCGTGGCCGTGCGGGTCTCCGGGTAGACGCGGTGGAGTTGGCCGAGGAGGCGCTTGTGCTCGACATCCCGGGCGGCTCCGGCCGGTACGGCGTAGGCGTGCAGTTCGACGACCGATCCCCCGGTGCGCGCGCTCCAGCGGGCGGCTTGGTCCTCGTAGCGTTCCAGCACGCTGATGTTGTCGAGGCCGCCGAAGCCACTGGTGCCGAGGAAGCCGGGCCGGTCGGGCGCGACGGGCCGGTCCAGCCACAGCCGGGTCACCAGGAACGGCGGGGCCGTGCGCAGCCGTCCGATCCGTTCGCGCCAGGACGCGTCGCCCAGTTGTCCGCAGCGTTCGACCAGCGTGCGCAGGCCCGCGCTGTCCAGGGCGAGGACGACCCCGTCGTAGGGACGTTCGTCCCGGTCGCAGGCGACCACCAGACCGCCGTCCCGGGTGGGTGCGACGTGCTCGACGGACGTGCCGGTGCGCACTTCCGCGTGGTGTCTGGTCAGGTAGCCGGCGAGCGGATCCCACAGGGCGGCCGGGAAGGGGGCGCGGGGCACGTCGAACAGCAGCCCTTCGGCGGAGCCGAGGAAGTAGATGTGGAACATCAGCGCCATCTCGGCCGCCGACAGTTCCCTCGGGTCGGCGAAGAAGCTGCGGGAGAACACCTCGAAGGCCAGGTGGCGGGCGCTCTCGGGGAAGCGTACGGCGTCCAGGAGGGCCTGGGCGCTGGTGCCGTCCAGCCGGTCGTACACCTCGGGCACCCGCACGTCCAGCAGGGGCAGGGCCGCCACGGGGTTCATGGTGCGCAGGTCCGGGAGCCGGAAGGAGGGGCTGAGCGCCACGAAGCCGAGCGCGCTGAGCGGCGGGGTGCGCGGGACGTGCCGGAAGCTGTCGGTGAGGCCGCCGGCGTGGCGCAGCGGGTAGTCCGGGAGGCCGGTGAGCCGTTCCAGGCCGGGGTCGGTCCGGCGCAGCAGTCCGCGCAGGTTGTAGTACTGGCGGAAGAAGGCGTGGAAGCCGCGGCTCATGGTCACCGGGGTGCCGTCGCTCAGTTCGGTGGGCCAGCCGCCAACCCGCCCGCCGAGGTAGGGCCGCTTCTCGTACAGGGTGACGGCCACACCGCGCTCGGCAAGGGCGGTGGCGGCGGCCAGGCCGGCGATGCCCGCGCCGATCACCGCCACCGACGGCGGGTTTCCCGACACCCGGGCGGCGCCGGGCGGGGCGGGCAGGATCCGGGCCCGGCGGTCGCGCCCCCGGCGCGCGGCGCCCTGGCGTGCCGCCCTCATGCGTTCTCCCTCGGGGCATGCGGCCGGTGGGTGACCGCGGTGTGGGCGGTGCCCGTCCGCCGGCCCGGCCGGGGCTGGGCGCGGGTCTGGTGCGTGCCGTCGTGGATGCGGGAGGCGCGGTCGGGAGCGGCGGCGAGGTGCTCGTCACGCGGCGGGTTCATGCGGTCTCCGTCGGGTGCCCGGTGGCGGGAGGCGTGGGCAGGTCGAAGGGGTGGCGGGGCAGGCGGGGCAGGTCCAGGGCGGATCGCAGCATCGGCCCGGCAGGCGTGCGCAGGCCGATGGACAGGTCCTCGTGCGGGCGGGTGTCTCCGTCGAGGAACCGCAGCAGCCGTGCCATGGGCACGCGGGCGAAGAGGCGGCTGAACAGTTCCGGGCCGTCGACCCGGCCGCTGTCCAGGGCGCGGAGCAGGACGGCGTCCATGAGGCGCGAGCGCCTCGAGTGGGCGGCGGGGGGCACCGGGCGGTGTCCGCGCGGCGCAGGGCGTCTGCGACGGCCCTGGTCTGGCGTTGCAGCCCGGCGAAGGTGTAGCCGGTGGCGGGGCGGGTCGCTCCCCCGGCGGCGCCGATGCGGAAGGCGGAGGCGCCGGTCTGCCGCGGGACCGGCGCGTCGGTCATCGCGATGACGCCGGTCTCGCCGGCCGGCACCTGGCGTTCGCCGAGCCGCAGGATGTCGTCGGCGTAGTGGCGGACGGCCGCTTCGCAGCCGTCCGGGGTGAGGGGGTGCGCGGAGAACTCGGTGTATTCGACGAGGGCCTCGCAGGGGCTGGTGGGCAGGACGTAGCCGAAGGACAGGCCGTGGGCGGGCTGGGGCGTGCGGAAGTCCATCAGCTCGACGGCGGCCGGGTCGAAGACGGGCCGGGCGGTGCGTACGAACCAGCCGTGGAAGTGCTGGAGCAGGGTGGTGCGGGCGGCCGGGAGGCTGCCGGGAGGGCGCGAGTCGAACACCCAGCGGACGCTCGGCACCCGCGTTCGGCCGTGCGCGTCCCTCAGGCGGACGTGCGCCCCGCCGGGTACGTCCTCGACCGTCTCGACGGTCCCTTCGAGGCGCCGTACGGTGGGGCTGCGGGCCAGGTCGCGGGAGACGACGCGTTCGAAGTCGTCGGAGCGGATCATGCGGTACCGCAGCGGGGCGATGTTCCCTTCGACCGGAGCGCCGGTGCGCGGGCGCACCCTCAGCCGCTGCCATTCGGCCCGCACCGCCGCGTCGAACCGTCCGGGTTCCGCCGTCCAGTAGCACCAGGTCCGCGGTGGTGGTCGCAGCGGGCCCGGCGGCGCGTCCACCAGGACCACGGACGGCGTCCGCAGGCCGGGAACGCTCTCGGCGAGCCGGTGGGCCAGCGACAGCCCGGCCGCGCCCGCGCCCACGACGACCGCGTTCGCTTCCGGCACGGCGTCTCCCTTCGTCGGTGTTCTCCGGTCCGGTCAGGACACCGGTCGCGGCGGCGGTGCCCCGGGACGGTGACGGGCCGCCGTGGACAGCGTGCCCGTTCTCGTGGGGTGTCCCGGCGTGGTCTTCCGGATGGCGTACCCGGACGGATGCAGGGCACCCCGGCGGCCTGCGGGCGAGCGCCGGACACCGCACGGTGGAGGGGGCGGACGCCGAGGGCGCCGCGCGATCACTGAGGGTTCACGCATCCGTTCGCGCCGCCGGGACCGAAGCAGTCCGTACGACAAACGACGGACACGGACACGACGGAGGGAACCGGGATGCGTCCCACCCACGCGAAGGACCACCCTGCGGCCTCGCCGCTGCGGCCGGCCGCGGCGCCGGTGGCCCCGCTCCCGCGCGGGGCCGGTGACGGCGCGGGGCGGGGCGGGGCCGAGGCGTGCTCCACGGCGGGCGGGCCGTTTCCGGCCGGTCCCGCCGAAGTACGCCTGATCGACGCCGACGTACCGGGCGCCGTCGGCCGGGTGCTCGACGAGGCGCTGGCGGAGCGCCTGCGCCGCGCGCGGGCGGCGGATCCGCTGTTCGCCCGGGACGTGGCCGAACGGATGACGCGGTTCACCCTGGAGGGTGGAAAGCGCACCCGCGCGCAACTGGCGTGGTGGGCCTCGCGGGCCTGCGCCGGCCGGGACGCGGCCGTCGCGGCCGGGGCCCTGCGGATCGGTGGCGCCCTGGAACTGCTCCAGACGTGCGCGCTCGTCCACGACGACGTGATGGACCGGGCCACGCTGCGACGGGGCCGGCCCACGCTGCACACGGAGCTGGCTTCGGGCCACGAGGACCGGGTGGGGCCCGAGCGGGCCCGGCGGTTCGGGCAGTCGGCGGCGGTTCTCGCCGGGGACCTGGCGCTGGCCTGGGCCGACGATCTGGTGGCGGAGACGCCGCTGGCGGTGTGGAAGGGCGTGGTGGTGCGCCGGCTGTGGAGCGACATGCGCACGGAGATGGTGGCGGGCCAGTACCTGGACCTGCACGGTCAGGTCACCGCGGCACGGCAGCTGGCCCGCGTGCTGCGCGCCGGCTGCCTGAAGAGCGCCCTGTACTCGGTCGAGCGGCCCCTCGCCCTGGGAGCGGCCGTGGCGGGCGCGGACGATGTGACGCTGCGCCGGCTGTGCGACGCCGGACGCTGTGCCGGGATGGCGTTCCAGCTCCGCGACGACCTGGACGACGTCTTCGGGGATCCGCTGGTGACGGGCAAGGCGTGCGGCGGCGACATCCGGGAGGGCAAGTCCACCTATCTGGTCGCGGTCGCCCGCGCCCGGGCCGAGGCCGCCGGCGACGGCACCGCGCTCGCCGTGCTGGACCGGTGGCTCGGTGACACGGCCCTCACCGAGCGGGGCCTGGACGAGGTGCGGGACGTGCTCGTAGCGACGGGCGCGCGTGCCACCGTGGAGACCAAGCTGGACCGGCTCGCCGCGCAGGGGCTGCGGCACTTCGACCGCACCCTGCTCGACCCGGAAGGAGCGGCGCCGTTGCGCGCCCTGCTGCTCGCGGCGGCCGGGGTGGGGCCCGGCCGGGACGCCGCCTCGCAGGGCCGGTACGCGCCCCTTCCCCGGGGCGGCGCGGAGAGCGGCCGGTGACCCGCGCCCTGCCCGGGCCCACGGACCACGTCGTGGTCGTCGGCGCGGGACTCGCCGGGCTGTCGGCGGCCTTGCACCTGCTGGGCGTCGGCCGCCGGGTCACCGTCGTCGAGCGCGAGGAACTGCCCGGCGGCCGGGCCGGACGCCTGGACCTGGGCGGGTACCGCATCGACACCGGGCCCACCGTGCTGACGATGCCCGACCTCGCCGACGAGGCGTTCGCCGCCGTCGGGGACAGCCTGTACGCGCGGGTCGAGCTGATCCCACGCGCCGGCCGGGTCCAA
This sequence comes from Streptomyces canarius, assembly GCF_014650735.1. Lineage (NCBI taxonomy): Bacteria > Bacillati > Actinomycetota > Actinomycetes > Kitasatosporales > Streptomycetaceae > Streptomyces > Streptomyces canarius. The sequence continues at coordinate 3,003 of NZ_BMVN01000114.1, read as the reverse complement.
AGGTCCCGGGACACGGCTGATCGTGTCAGCTCTCCCGGTGTCGCCGTGCGTGGTTCGGCAACCGTGGTTTCCGGCAGAGGTGTACGCCCCGCTGGTCCCGCTCGACCACGCAAAGGCCGTCCGGCTGTCCGGACACTCTGGGCCCGATCGCGGAGGGCGGGGTTGCTGCCGCGGCACCGGCGCCGGGGACTCGGGCGTGGCCAGCGCTCGGTGGTGGACGCGGTCGATCCGGTGGTGGTGGAGAGCGCGGCTGTGCTGGCGCGGCATCTTCGTCAGGGGCGGGACCGGCGGCCGGCCGTGCTGGAGTGGTGCGCCGAGGCCGGCATACCGATGATGCCGGGGGCGGTTCCGGTCCCGGAGCCCCCGATGGACGCCATCCGCCAGGCCCTGGTGTGGGTGCTGGAGAGGTCGGTGTCGCAGCGCCTGGTGGCGTTCGCGCGCGGCGCTGCCAGGGCGGGTGAGGAAGGGCTGGAGGCGCTGTATGAGCTTGCCCGCCGGCGAGGACGAAAAGCCGCGGCGTCACTGCGCAGGGCATGGTTCGGGCAGCTCCCGGAGCGCATTCGCTTCGAGGACGTGACCCAAGAGGTCGCAGCCCTGCCGACCAGTGCGGTGAAGGGACCCTACGACCCCGAAGGCTCCTGGAAGTACAACTCCTGCCTGGCACTCGACCTGGGCTATGGACCGTGGCCGGCGGTCCGGGCGAGTTCCTCGACCGTCCCGGACCGCTTCCTGCGCACGGTCCCCGCCCTGGCGGACCCGCTGGGCCACGCCGTGGCGGATCCGCTCGGCCGCACCGCCCAGCGACGGCGGAACACCGTGCCCCCCTCACCGGCGCGCCGCGGGGTGTGTCATACAGCGACCGGGCAGCCGTGCGGCGCCGTCCGGGCGCGGCCACGCCGGCTGCGGACGCGCGGGAGCGGGCCGCGGCGGCACTACTGGGCGAGGGCGTCGATCGTGCTGATCTCCTCCGGCGTCAGGACCAGGTCCTGGGCGTCCAGGTTCTCCCGCAGGTGCCCGATGGTCGTGGTCGCCGGGACCGGCAGCACCGACGGCGAGCGCGTCAGCAACCAGGCCAGGGTGACCTGGGGAATGGTGGCCCCGTGCGCCTCGGCGATGGGGGACAGCACGGCGGCGATCGCCTCGGGGCCGCTGGTGTCGGTGCTGTCACCGGGTGCGGTGAGGGAGACGGGCTGCCAGGGCACGAAGACGGCGCCGCCGCCGACGGCGGCGTCCAGGAGCGGCTGCTCGTGTCGCGCGGCGACGTTGTAGTGCGCGGTCACGGCGGCGATGTCGGTGATCTCCCGCGCCTCGCGCAGCTGCTCCACCGTGACGTTCGACAGCCCGATGTTCTTGATCAGCCCCTTCTTCCGCAGCTCGGCCAGGGTGCCGACCTGGTCGGCGAAGGACGCGTCCGTGGCCCGGCCGGTGTGCAGGTAGTAGAGGTCGATCTGCTCCACACCCAGGCGCCGCGCGCTGAGGACGGCGGACTGCCGCAGGTACTGGGGGTTGCCGATGTAGCCGATCGTCGACAGTTCGGGACCGCTGCGGACCAGACCGCCCTTGGTGGCGATGACCAGGTGCTCGGGATAGGGGTGGAGTGCCTCGCGGATGAGTGTCTCGGCGGTGTGCGGTCCGTAGACGTCCGCGGTGTCGATCAGATCGACCCCCGCCTCGACCGCTTCCCGCAGGAACTTCCTGCCGGCCTCCCGGTCGGGATAGTCGCCGAACAGGCCCGGCCCGGTCAGCCGCATGGAGCCGTAGCCGATCCGGCCGACCTTCAGGCTCGCGCCTACTGTGATCTTGGTTCGTTCAGTCATGATGTGTGCTCTCGTTGAGGTGGACGGTCCCGCGACCGGGGCCGTCCGGGTTTTTCGGATCCCGGCCGATCGGCGTCCGGTACGGCTGCCCGGAACGCCGCTTCTCAGCGGGACGATGTGGGCCGCGCGCCCGGCTCCGCGACGGGGTCTGTCCGGATCGCCGCGGCCCGCGCCTCCGGGCTGGTGACCAGGGCGTCGGCGAGCGCTCCGTACGTGGTGCAGAAGGCGGCGTCGATGTCGGGGGAAAAGGTCCAGGCCGCGGGTCTCCAGCCGGACGTCATGGGGGCCGCCACCCGGATCCGTCCGTGTCCGCGGTCCCGCGCGGTCCGGTACCAGAGGGAACGGACTCCCCGGTAGGCGCGGTCGTACAGCTCGCGACGCACGACCGTCGGGTGTGAGAGGCGGCGGTGGCGGTCGTCGGTGCAGCCGGCGATGTCGTAGAGGTACTGCTTGCGGTCGTCGTCGAGGCACAGGGCGCAAAGGAGGATGAGCAGGACAGCGGCGGAGGCGGGGACGCGGCGTTCGAGGCGGGTGTAGTGGTCGACGCTGATGGAGGCGAGCCGGGCGGCCCCTTCGCGGCGCAGGCCGGTATGCCCCTGTGGGGAGACTCCGTTCCAGGCGGGCCGCACTCCTCAGGAGTCACCTGCGCCCGACTCCCCCGCAGGAAGACGCCGAGGCGGGAAGGGGGTACCGGATTCATGTCCTCCAGTGTCACGTGCGGCGGCGGATTAAGACATATGTGTGAGGGGGCAGATTTCTTCCCAGGCAGGATTTTGTCTCTGTTACCCCTGCTGAGCTGGTGCGATGCTGAACACGACCCGGTGGGTGAATGGATTTCGGAAGCCGTGTGCTGCCTGCGGTACTTACCGTCATGTGACTGATTTCCACACCGATATCACCGACACATAGTAGGTCCCGAAGGAAACCGTCGAACAGGAGAAGTGTTTTGATGTCCAGGTCGAGTGTGTCTTTCCAGAGTGCGGGTATCGAGATCGCCGCGCACATGTATGTGCCGGAAGGGCGGGCGGAGGGTCCGCGTCCGGCGCTGGTGGTCGGCCACCCGGGGACGGGTGTGAAGGAGCAGACGTCGGGTACGTACGCGCAGCTGATGGCCGAGCGCGGATTCGTCGCCCTCGCCTTCGACGCGGCCTACCAGGGCGCCTCCGGTGGTCTGCCGCGCGGTCTG
>NZ_BMVN01000113.1:0-10417 GCF_014650735.1 Streptomyces canarius | reverse complement strand
GCGACCGTGCTGGTCGCAGCCATCAACGAGTGGCTGTGACCAGCACTTTCACAACAGACCCTAACCGCCGCATCCCTGGCCCTGAGGCCGCCCTGTCCGGGAGCCATCCCGTGACCCATGGGCAAAGAGGGCTCGCCCTTTCACCGTCCACGCGGACCGTCCGCGTGCTGCTCCCTAGGGGGAAACAGAACCCATGTCCACGCTCGCTCTGCTGGTCGTCGTGCTCCTGGTCCTGGTCGTCGCGCTCGTCGTCGGCGCCGTGGTCTACGCGGTGCACCGCCGCCCGGCTCTCAGCAACCCGGTCGCGGCCGGCATCGCCGCGGTCGCCGCGATCGCCGCCGTCCTCGCCGTCGTTGTCGCAGCGGGCGGCAGCTCGGCGGGGGCCAGCCCCGACCAGGGGACCGGCCACGCCCGGTAGCACGCCCTGACAGACCCTGCCTCAGGGAGGTAGTCGGCGCGCTGACCTGGCTGGCCCACACGGCGGCGGGTGGTACCCCACCAGGGTGCCGCCCGCCGCCGTTGTGCTGACTGTGCGTCGGTGGGGCCCAGCCGTCTGTCTGTTTACGCAACCGTGGGCCTCGGCTCGGAGTGGGGCCAGTACGAGTACGTCACCGATATCGGCTTCGCCGCCTGACCCGGGGCGCAAGCGTTCCCGGAAAGGCCGCTGGGCGGCCGTCTTTCGCTCCGGGTCTCGTCGTCAGGGCGGGGCCTGTTTGATCGTCAGATCGCCCTACAGCGCCTCGGGGTGGGGTGGCGGTTGTTGAACGGCCTCAATGGTTGCGGCAGGTGGGGATCGGTCCGGGACCGGCGGTCGATCGGCGTGGCCCGCCGATGCCGGCCGATCGTGAGCCGATGGGCAGCCGATCATCGAATTCGTCACGTTCATCGTCCGGCGCCGCAACGGGCCTCGCGGGCGCGAAATATGCGCGTCTGAGGCGCGCGTGGAGCGAACGGCCACTTGGGCAAGCCCCCCGGGCCGTGCCCGGTTTGCACCGCCGTGCCCTCCTGTCCGCCCGTCAGGTCTCCGACTCCCTTGATGACAACTGAGATCGACCCAAACATCGGCGCTCATTTCCCCCATAACCAAGTAGGCCCCCTACCGGACCGGGGCCGTGCATTCAAGTCCAGGCGGGCGGTGTTTTCGCAGGTCAGAGCTATTGAATTCAGATTCTGAGCTGGCAGAGTCGATGCCGCCGCAGCGCCACCTGCCCGACCCCACGCCCACCGCGTGACGAAGCTCACAACGGGTGTGAACGCGCTGGTCAGGCCGGACTTGCGGGGCTAACCCCCGCATCCACGAACCTGAGCGCCGCCTGTCTGGGGGCCTTCCCCGAGACGCAAGGGCTGAGGGCCCTGCAAGGTCCCGCCGCCAACCCAGGGGCAGCCCTGCCCCGATCCGACCGACAAGGAGACCGCACCCGATGTCCGACCAGACCCCGGCCGTTCCCACCCCGGCCGCCGACGACCAGCAGCTCGCCCCAGCCCGCCAGCTCTACACCGTCGTGCGCCGCAGCCTGCTCCTGGCGCTCGTCGCCGGAGGGATGCTGCTGGCGCTCGGCACGGCAATGGTGGTGCGCCTCTGGCCGTCCTGGGCCGACCCGCTCAGCGCCGCCGGCACGGTCCTGGGTGTCTACCTGCCAGGTGCAGCGATCCTCTACGCGAAGCTGATCCGCCCCTGGGACGGCCCTCGCCGGTGAGCGCGCGGGGCAGTGGTCCGCGCCGAGGCGCAGTCGGCGCGGGCCACCGCAATTAACCGGCGGCTGGCTTGTGAGGCAGCCACAGAAGGTTTGTGAGGTGCGGGTTGGGTGTCATTGGTTGGTGTGGGTTGGGCGTCATTGGTTGAGGGGCTGGTGGGGCCGTTTTTTGTGGTGTCCGGTAGTGACAGGGGGCCGTGTTTGGCGGTGACGGGTGGCCGTGCCGGCTGGTGTCGTGGGGGTCGTACGTCCTACGCCGGGCGGTGGCTTGTAGCAGGTGGGTCGTGTTGGGGGAGTGGTTTTCGGGGTGGTTCATCAACGCGGGGCGGTGAAGCGTTTTTGCGTTTTGGCTGGTGATGGGTTTGCTCCGTAGCGTCCGGGGCTGTGACGGACGAGGAGGACGGCGCGGGCTCAGCGTCGCTGGCTGACCGGCGTGAGTTGCTGCGCGCGGTGGCGGTGCGATCTCTTCAGCAGCGGCGGGTGGAAGGCGAGTTGTCGACGGCGCATGTCCGTCTGGTGGCGTCGTCGCTGGGTGTGAGTGTGCGGACGGTGTGGCGGTGGCTGGCGCGGGCCGATCAGACCGGATCAGTTGAACCCGCGCCGCGCGCCCGTTTTGAGATCACCGACGAGGTCGGTGAGGTTCTCGCGGACTGTCTGGGAAATGTGAAGCGGGCGCATGAGGAACTGGCCCGCCGGGCCCGTGTAGCGGGCCGGCGGCCACCGGGGCTGAGCACGCTGCATGATGCGATCCGCCGGGATCTCACGCCGGGGTTCATGGCCGGGCTGCGTGAGGGCGTCCCGGCGGCGCGTGGTTACGACCCTGCGTTCAAGCGGCCGGTGGTTCACCGTAACGAGGTGTGGGAGGCCGATCACCAGCACGCGCCCCTTCGTGTTGTGTTGCCTGATGGCTCCCTGTCTCGGGTGTGGGTGACCTGGTATGAGGACCGGGCGACGTCGATGGTGATGGGGTGGGCGGTCACCGCGTCCAGTGCGCACCGGGACTCGGTCCTGGCCGCGCTGCGCTCGGCGGTCTTGACCGGCGACGACTACGGGCCGGCCGGGGGTCTGCCGGAGCTGGTGCGGATCGACGGCGGCGCGGACTTCGTGTCCAAAGCGGTCAAGGACGCCTTCGGCGCGCTCGGTGTGCCGCTGCAGCGGGTCTACACGCCTCGGCACAAGGGTGGCGTGGAGCGCCTGAACCGGACGGCGGTGAGCAGGTTCTTCGCCGATCTGCCCCGTTACACCAAGGCCCCGCTCCTGGATCACCGCCGGCGGGCCGGCCAGGACGATCCGCCGTTGGCCTACGAGGCGTTCGTGGCGTTGCTGCGCGAGTGGGTCGAGCGGCACAACACCGTGGACGTCGTGGCGCGTACGGGGATGACGCCGCTTGAGGCCTGGCAGGCCGATACGACCGAGTTGCGCGAGGTCAGCGCGTCTGATCTGCGCGCCTACATGATGTCCGGCGATGACCGCCCGAGGAAGATCACCAGTCATGGGGTCCACTTCCACGGCCGGTTCTATATGCCCGAGGACGGCGTGGGCCGGGTCGGTACCCGGGTGAGGGTGCACTTCATGCCGCACCATGCTCACGAGATCGATCTGTACACCGCTGCCGGTAAGCGTTATCTCGGCCGGGCGGTCCTCGCGGACGAGGCGAGTGAGGAAGAGCGCCGCGCCGTTTTGAAGTCCCGCTCGGCCAGGGACCGCGAGTTGCGGCGCGCTCTTAAGCGTTCCGCGGCCGGGCGCCGGGACCGGTTCGCCGCATCCACGCAAGCAGGTCCGCCCAGGCGGCTGCCGCGTATGACCTCGGCTCAGGCGGCGAAGGAGCTCAAGACCGCCGACCAGACTCGTGCCCTCGCCCCGCGCGAGCGGGCGACCGAGCGTTATGTGCCGCGTCTGGGTCCCGCCCCGGGCTGGGCCGTGCCTTTGCGTGCCGTCCCTGACGAAGAGCCCTCGATGAGGAGTGACTGTGACCAGTGAAGTGCCGCCCGGGCCCTGGGAATGGGGGGACATGGAGCCGGAGTTCTTCCTCGACGTCCCCGGCGCGCAGCTGGTGACGACCGATGTGCTGCTCCAGGTCCAGGACACGATCGCCGAGACGATCGAGGCGAGGGCGATGTCGCTGATCTACGGCGAGTCCGGTCTGGGCAAGACGTTCGCCGCCCGTGCCGCGCTCAAGCGCATCGCCCCGGATCTGTTGCTGTCCCTGCGGTTCGCACGCTCGCGCCCGGGTCCGAAAGACCTGCGTGAGGAACTCTTCCACCAGCTGCGGCTGCCCGGGAAGATGCCGGGCACTGCCACCCCCTTGTACCGGCAGCTGATGACCGCGCTGCCGCGGCGCCCGTACGTGATCGTGTGCGATGAGGCTCAGCAGTACAACCGCGGCTGGTGTGGGTTACGGGGTTGTCCGTAAGGCGGGAGTTGCCTTTCTTCAGGCGTCTCGTTGATGACTTCGGTGGCACGCGCAGGATTCAGGTGCTGCCTTAACCGAGGATCGTCGACGTGATGGTGGTGGAGTGTGGGGGAGAGGCCTCTTCTTCGGCTGGTTCAGGGCGGGCTTACTGACCTGACCCCCGATGCCGGACGGGCACGGGACGTGTGGGTGTTCCAGGCCGACTGTGTCCAGGCCTTCGCCGCGACGTGGGTGACCAGGGGCTTCGCCCCGACGACGATCGGCGCCTACACCTCCCTGCTTCCACGGGTGCTGGCCCACTTCGACCGCCCGGTGTGGCAGATCGAGCCCGCCCACGTGGACGCGATGCTCCACACTCTGCTGCTCGCGGACCGGACTGCGGGTACCAGACGCCGTTACCTGGACATGCTGCGCGCGTTCCACACCTTCGTACGCCTGCGCTACGCGACCGAGATCCGTGCCCTGTACGGCCAGGCGGTGGGTGATCCGCTGGACCGCTTCAACCGGCTGCGCCACGTCTGGCACGAGCCTTCCCGCCGGCTGCCGCCCACCGCCGAACGCCTCATGGCCTTCTTCGCTCACACACGCGCCCGCCTGACCACCGTGTCCGACTACCCGGCCGCGGCACGGGACTACGCGCTGCTGCGCACCCTGTACCACTCCGCGCCGAGGCTGAGTGAAGCGCTCCGCCTCGAGCTGTGCGACGTCCACCCCGAACTGGGTCCGTCCGGCAAGCTCCACGTGCGGTTCGGCAAGGCGGCCAACGCCTCGGGACCACGCCCGAGATGGGCCCCGATGCTGGACGGCCTGGACCGGATCCTCGCCTGGTACCAGAGCGACATCCGTCCCCTGTTCCCCGATACCGCCGCGCTGTTCTGCGATACCCACGGTCAGCCGCTGAAGCCGGAGACCGTACGCGACCGACTCTCCCGCCTCCTGGACACCGAAGGCCGGATCGAAGGCGACCGGTTCACCCCGCACGACCTGCGCCGCGCCTGCGCGACTCACCACTACGAACAGGGCATGGACCTGCTCACCGTCCAGCAGCTGCTCGGCCACCAGCACATCGCTTCCACCATGGCCTACGTCCGGCCCTGCCTCACCTTCGTCGAGGACGCCTGGCGCCGTGCCACGTCCGCAGCCCTGACCGGCCTGGCCGGCTGACCCCCCCGGGAGCCCCCGTGACAACACCTCCTCTGCGCGCCGTTCAGACCTCCGCCCCGCCACCCGAGGTGGAGTGGAGACTGCGCATGACCGCGGCACAGCACGGCATCTGGACCGGCACCCAACTGCGCCGCCTCCTAGCCGAGCGTGCCGGCCTCGAACTGTCCGCGGCATCGGTGTCCGCCCTGTTCACCAAACAGCCCTCCCAGGTGAAGCTGTCCACCCTGGCCGCGCTGTGCGCTGCCCTCGACTGCACCCCCGGCGACCTGCTGACCCTGCACGAATCCACCGCACCCTCAACCCCTCCGCCGCGTCCCGGCCCCACCCCTGCCCGGCAGCCTTCGCAGCAACAGCCCGCGCCCCGCCACCGATCACTACCACCGCTGTGACCGCACCCAAGCCCGCCGCGAACCCACCCGCGCCTCCCGCTGCCGCACCCCGGACGGCCAAGGACAACTGCCCGGCCTGCCATCGCCTGCGCTGGCTGCGCCCCGACACCGGCCGCTGCGCCTGGTGCTCACGGACCTGCGCCCTCTGCGGCGCTCCACGACGATCCGCCCAGGACCTGTGCGCGGCGTGCAGACACCGCTCGGCAGGCCGACCGGCACGGGGCCCGTGCCAGCACTGCGGGCACCGACGCACCCTCGATGCGGCGACTCGGCGGTGCCGGGCCTGTACCGATCCCGCCACCGCACCGCGCCCGGCATGCTGCGAACGCTGTGGCACCAGCGGCCAGTGGGCCAAGGGCCTGTGCAAACGCTGCTACGAGCACTCACCGCACACCGTCATCACCCGCGCCACCGGCTGGGCCGAGCGCATGCCCGCCGCACCACCCTGGTGGAGCGACTTCGCCGCACACCTCGCCGATCACCGTCACCCCATCTACGCAGCAGACGTTGTCGCCACCACCGCACGCCTGATCATTGCGACCACGAGCAGCGACCCCCGCGCACTGCTCGCACACGCCCACAGCAACGCACCCGAACTCGTGGGAGCGCTCACCGACTTCTTCCGCACCCACGGCCACCTCGCCCCGCCACCAGACCTCGCCGAACGACGCGCAGCAGCCCGCCGCACCCGCCGCATCGAGGCCACCCCCAGCCCACTGCGCCCCCAGGTCGACTCCTTCGCCGACTTCCTGCTGCTCCAACGCGAGCAAGCCCAGCAGCTCGGGCTGCACCCCAACCAGCTGAAGACCATCGAGATCCGCCTCGACACCATCCGCGACCTGGCCCTCCACCTCCACCCCGAGGGACACAAGAGCTGGGCGAGCGTCACCACCGCCGACCTGGAATCCTTCCTCGCCCTGGCCCCGGCCCGCCGCGCCTCCCACCTCGCAGGAATGCGTCAGTTCTTCGCCCACGCCCACCACTCCAAGACCATCCTCCACAACCCCGCGGACCCGATAACTGCCGTGCAGCAAAGGGGATTTCACGGACACACCCTCCCCCCGGCCCGGCAGCGCATCCTGTACGAACGGTGGGCCACCAACCAGACCATCCACCCACACGAAGCCCTCATCGGCCTCTCCGCCCTCCTCCACGCAGCAACCATCACCGAGCTGCGCCAGCTCACCGACGCCGACATCGACCCCCACCACCACAGCGTCCGATTCCCCGGCAGATCAGTGCATCTCCCACTGGACAGCGACCTGGACGGCGCTGCAACGCTGCCAGGAGCACCGGAGCCGACTCGGCACGGACAACCCCCACCTGCTCGTCACCCGGCTCACCCGAACACACCACGGACCGGCCGGCGCCGCCCACGTCCGCGACAGCCTCGCCCCCGTCGGCCTCCTGCCGCGCATCCTGCGCTCCACACGTCTGCTCGCCCTCGCAGACGAACTCGATCCCAAGATCCTCACTGTCTCCTTGGGGATGTGCTACGCAGGAGTCGCCCACTACCGGCCCTCCCCGAAGCTCACCAGACCCGTGTGATGGACCACCCGGCCCAGGCACCGTCCCGGGCCAGGGGAGCGACCTCACCAGCGCATGCCGAGCTGGTTCAGCGCATCGCGTCGTTCGGGGGTGAGTTTGTCGGCGCGGCGGCGGGTGTTGTCCAGGAACATCCCGAGCTTGATGTCGACGGCTTCGCCGTCGACGTCAAGGCGTTCGATGTGCTTCCGGGCGGGGCGCAGGTGTCCCTCGCGGTCGTGGTACTGCCGGGCTGCGCGGAGGTTGAGTGCCCACTTGCCATCTGCGGTGAGTTTCCCGGGCCGGGCCTCGGGGCCGGCCGTCTCCAGCCCGAGCGTGCTGCCCAGCAGCCACTGCTGCGCCGGGGTCAGCTTGTCCCATCCCTGTCGTTGCGCCGCCACCCATGCCCCGAGATCCTCACCCTGCACGACGAGTCCACCGGCCGTCTCCGGCAGCGCGCCCCCGGCCCGGACGTGGGTGCGGGTGAGGGTGAAGCAGCGCTGCCACGCCACGCTCCACCCCAGCGGGCACCATCCCGGGTCGATGGCCTCCAACGCCGCCAGACGGCTCTCCGGCAGCTCCCCAGCGCCCACGGGCACGGTTTCCCCGGCGGCGCGCCGTTCGGCGTTCTCCATGGCCCTGCGGGCCTCTGCCCGCCTGTTCTTGGCCCACACCCCGATCGGGTAACCGCCGTCTCCCACCGCATTGACCGGGGGCAGGAAGTGCCCGTGTGCGGCGGCCCACGACCGGGCGACCGTGAGCCCTTCTTCCCAGGCGATGTCGTAGTGGGACCACACCATGCCCAGCTTCTCGAGCTGCTTGACGCGGGATGCTTCCAGGGTTCCGGCGTTGTAGTAGCGGCGTTGATCGGCCACCCACCGCCCGAGCGGGAATCCGGCGGCTGCGCCGGCCGACTCGTCCTCGGGCATCACGTAGTCGTACGGCAACCGCAGTTGCCCGCCCCCGTTCTCACGCCGCCACCGGGTGGCCGCAGCGATCCCGCGCCGCCAGTACGCCTTCTCCGGATCGATCACCCGCAGGCGCACGAACTGCGCCACCATCGCGGCATCGCGCGGGCTGCTGAAGCGGAGCAGGCCCGCCGCTGCCTGGCTCACCCACACGTCATCCCCGGCGCCCTCACCGTCCCCGTCCTCGTCGTGGCCGTCCTCGTCCTGGCCCTCGGCGCCCTGATCCTGGCCCTGGTCCTCGACGCCCTGGTCCTCACCGTCCTGGGCCTGGCCCGCGTCGTCCCCGCCGCCCAACACCGACTCCGACAGCGGCACTTGGGCGTCTTCGTCGCCGGTCCGGCGTCCGCTGCGCTGCCGTGGATCGGCCAGAGCCGCGATCGTGTCCGCGTCGTGCGCCCGCAGCGCCCCGAGCACCTTCGCGAGGGTCCCGTAGGCATCCGACGTCAAAAGGTCATCGGCATCCTCATCCGGACCGAGGAATACCGGCACCACCAAAGACGCCAATTTACCCTCTCCCGGACTCAGTCGCAGGGCACGCCCGACCATTTGCACGATGTCGACCATGGAACCCCGGGCATCGCAGAAAGCGACCGCGTCACACTGCGCCGTATCCACGCCTTCCCCCAGCACTTTCACAGAGCTGAGAACACGCACCGCCGCCCGGATATCCGACCGGGCACCACCGATGAAATCGGACGCGAACTCATCCAGCACTTCACGCCGATACCCGGGAGCGTGGTCCCCGTGCAGCCAGTCCGACCAGACCCGCTCCGCCGGCGGGAAGGTCTCCGGGTCGTCCTCGGCGAGCCGCGCCGCCACCAACGGAACGCCCCGGGCCATGGCCTCCGCCTCCGACACCCGGCTGTGGAAGGTCAGGATCCTGCGCAGCCGCTCCCGCGCCGCAGCCGTCAGCAACCCGGTCTGAAGGGCCGCGAGCCGCGCCCCACGCACCCGGTCCGACCCCGCAGCCTCCTCGGCCACAGCGGCGTACAGGCCGGGATCCCGGATGTCCACGCACACCACCTGATACGGCGCCACGATCCCCCGCCGGATCGCCTCCGACAGCTTCAGCTCATACGCCACCGGCCCGAACACCGGCGAGTCCTCGTCCATGGACGCCACCAACCGGGGCTGCTCCCCTTCGGCCTCCCACACACGCGGCGTCGCGGTCATGTAGAGCCGCCGCACCGCAGGAATCCGCGCCTGATGGTGCACCGCCGCCCACGGCTTCAACCCGTCACCACTCGTCCTGTGCGCCTCGTCCACGATCATGAGGTCCCACACCGGCAACCCCGCCTCGTGCGCCCGCTGGAGCTTGCCCAGCCCCACCGCCGCATAGGTCGCGAACACAGTCACCTGCTCCAGGTCCTGCACCCACGACAGGAGCTCATCCGGGTCGGTGGTGCACGGGATGCCGTCACTCTCCTCGGGCCGCAAGTCGCACACCCCGACCATGGCGCCCCGCCGGCCACCTCGGCGCCACGCGCCGGCCATCTGGGTCAACAGGTCCCGCGTCGGGACCAGGACCAGCACGCGCCGCACGGAAAGCCGCCGCGCGGATTCCACGGCAATCAGCGTCTTGCCCGATCCAGTAGCGGCGATTACCTGCGTCCGCAGTCCCTCCAGGGGAATGCATCCACCGGGCGGGTCCTGAAGGTGATTCACCACGGCGTCCACGGCTTCCGCCTGATGCGGCCGCAATTCAATGGGGGACATTCAGAGATCCGCTTTCTGTTCGGCTATAAGAGGTGACGAGTGGTGGTTTTCCGGTGACAGGAGTGGAACTGACGGGCCGGTATTTTCTGTGCATGTGGTGAGGGTGGATCCGGGGGAGAGGGTGCGTGCCGAGCCCAGACTCTATCCCGATGGTGCGTCATGACGCATGACGGTTGGGGAAGGTTCGTCAGGTTGACGGTTCTGCTGCCGTGCGGAGGTGTCGGGGGCGGTAGTCTCCTGCCTGCCGGTCCCCGAGTTGGGGGTTCGGGCCCCGGCAGGGGCGAGCGGAATGATGCTCCGTCAGTTTGCTTGCCTGCAAACAGTGTTAGACCCCTCTCTTACTGCTGCCGCTCCAGGCGAGCGCGGAGCGCACGCCGTCCGCCCGGGGGCGGGGCGCGGAGCGGCCCGACGCCGGGCGGGAATCCGGCGGAGCCGGATTCCTCTCGACCGCGTCAGCGGTCGAGCCCCCGGAACGGAGTTCCGGGCTTATTCCGCGCTTGCGCGGAATCCGCCGCGTAGCGGCGGCGCGTCGCCTTCGCGGAGCGAAGC
>NZ_BMVN01000112.1:0-11387 GCF_014650735.1 Streptomyces canarius | reverse complement strand
TTCACCAGCATCGCCTGCACCCTCATCTGCTACCGCAGATTCACCAAATGAGATGACGTCTAATCAGGAGTCTGCCAATGCCTCCGATGCCCGGTGACACCACCTTTTCGATCATGGTCGACTGGGGACCCAAGTCATGCCGGGATCGGAGGCCGGGAGCCCCGTTGCGGGGCCACGAAGAAGGTAACGGGACCTCCGGAAGGAGCCGCCCGGCGGGCTCTTCGTCGAGCCGGCCGACCACGGACTCGGACGATCCCGGGGCGGACTGACGAGCAAGATCCACCTCGTGGTCGAGCAGGGACAGAAGCCCTTGTCCGTCGTGATCACGGCCGGGCAGCGGGGCGATTCCCCGCAGTTCGAAGCGGTCCTGGAGGCCATCCGGGTGCCGAGGCTGGGGCTGGGGCTGGGCAGGCCGCGTAAACGTCCGGACCGGGTCCGGGCCGACAAGGCGTACGACTCCCGCAGCAATCGCTCCTACCTGCGCCGACGCGGGATCAAGGCCACCATCCCGGTTCCGGCGGACCGGGTCCGCAACCGCCTCAAGCGCGGATCGCGTGGCGGGCGGCCGCCGAAGTTCGACAAGGACGGCTACAAGCAGCGGCACGCGGTCGAGTGCGGGATCAACCGGCTCAAGCGCCACCGGGCCGTCGCCACCCGGTACGACAAACTCGCCGTCCGTTACGAAGCGACCGTGCTGGTCGCAGCCATCAACGAGTGGCTGTGACCAGCACTTTCACAACAGACCCTAGACGGGCGCGTCGTCAGGACTGACAGGGGCAGTGTGGACGGCGAAGACGGGCCATCGCCGGGGTGAGCCGAAAAGGGGCCATGAGAGGCAACGGGGTGCACAGTGCTGGTCTGCGACACCAGCGGAGCGCCGCGCTGAGCTCACCGCCCACAGCGACGACACCTCCCCTCACGGGGTGCTGGAGTCCCTGGCGCACAGTGCGTGGTCGATCAGGGCGCTGGCCGCGTTCTCCTGCTCCAGTATGTGCTCCTTGGTGTCGCCGCGGGCCTCGGACATGGAGACCACAGCGCTTCGACCCCCGTCATCGGTGACGCCGTTGAGGGTGATGTAGCCGCCGTCCCCGCCTTCATGGCTCCAGTAGGTTCCTCCGCATCCCAGGGGGCGTTCGACCAGGCCGAGCCCGTATCGACCCTTGGGCCACAGCTCTTGGACCTCCGCGCTCACGGGGACGGTCTGCTTCATTTTGGCCAGCTGCCGTGCCGGTAGCAGGCGGCCGTCGAGCAGCGCGCGGAAGAAGCGGTTCTCATCCCGCGTGGTCGTGACCCACGAAAGGTTCTCGTAGTCCACCGGTATCTGGTCGGTGACATTCACCCGGGAACCGGGGCCGAAGAGCTGGTAAGCCTGGGCGTGGGGCCGGGGCAGGGTGGGCGAGGTGCCCATCCACCGGGTCTGGTCGAGGCCCAGCGGGCGCAGGACGCGGCGTTCGATCTCTTGATGAGCGGGGTGACCGGTGGCCTTCTGGATGATCATGTCGAGCAGGACGTAGCCGGTGTTGGAGTACGCCCAGCCCTTGCCGGGCCGGAACTCCTCCGGCTCATGGGCCATGGCGAGTTCGACCAGCTGCTCGGGTTCGTAGATGTTGTGGCGCTGCTGGTAGTACTCCTTCGGCGTGGTGTATCCGGGCAGGGCGTCCCGGATGCCGCTGGTGTGCTGGAGCAGGTGGCGGATGGTGATCTGGCTGCCGTCGTTGCCGTTGCCCCGCACCACTCCGGGCAGCCAGTGGTCGACCGTGTCGTCCAGGGACAGCCTGCCCTCGGCCTCCATCTGGAGGACCACGGTGGCGACCAGCGTCTTGGACGTGCTGGCCATGCGGAAGTAGCCGCCGGAAGAGACCGGGCGGCCGGTGTTCAGGTCCGCGGTACCGCTGGCGGCGACCGACTGCCGACCGTCAGGCGCGACCACGCGGGCCTGCACACCGCTCACACCGAGGGCGTGGATCGCCTCGGTGTCCCGGCGTAACTGCTCCACAGGGGAGGGGCCGGCGGGCTGAGCGATGGCGGGGACCACCTCGGCGGTGAGCAGCGTAGCGACACCGAGTGCCATGACCAGGTGCTTTCTCAGAGTCGAAGTCATGGTTGGACGCTAGTTTCGCCCCCACCGGGGCGCGATCCGGCGCACCCCAAGATCGGAACGGGGGATACCCCCCCCAGCGCGGGCCGTCGCCAGTCTGGCGCCGAACTGCCGAGCGCAGTGTGAAGGTTCGCGAATCGAACACCACGGAGCGGTCCCGCCGTCAGACGGGATCGCTCTCTTGTCGAAGGAGCCGCAACCTTGACCGTTTCCTTAATCCGGAAAAGTGCCAGCGGTCTTACCGAACTCC
Source organism: Streptomyces canarius (assembly GCF_014650735.1). NCBI lineage: Bacteria > Bacillati > Actinomycetota > Actinomycetes > Kitasatosporales > Streptomycetaceae > Streptomyces > Streptomyces canarius. The sequence goes on along the minus strand of NZ_BMVN01000112.1, from coordinate 9,039 downwards.
TGGTCCGAGCACTCCGGGACCGCGGCCGCGAGGTCGTAGTCGAGCACCTGCACGTCCATCTGCCGCGCGTCCTCAAGGCGCCCGCCGGCGCCCGCACCGCCAACACCCAGCAGGAGATCTCCCGATGATCCGTCGCTTCCGCCGCTGCGGCCACGACCCCGGGGCCCTCACCCCCGAGGACCAGGCCGTCGTCGACCAGTTCCGCGCGATGCTCGCCGCCGTCCGCGACCCGGAGCCCTGGACGCCCGGCCGCTCCCAGGACATCGCCGTGCGCGTCGACCCGTTCATCGAGCGCGCGCACACCGGCCGGCGACGACCACGGCACCGAGATGATCGCCGTCGCCCTGGTCCACCCCGACACCCCGCACGCCGCGGCCTACCGCCACGGCCGCCAGTTCGGCTACGCCGACCGGGGCTGGCTGCGCTGCGAGACGACCGCGATCCTCGGTCTCTGGCAGCCGGCCTACGCGATGCTCACCCACGCCGCCGCGAACCTGCCCCTCCCCGACGACGTCGGCATGGGCCTCGCCCACTACGGCGTCCACGTCGAAGCCCGCCGCGCCGACGGCACCGGCTACACGCTGCTGCGCCTCGGGCCCTACACCCAGACCTGGCTGGCCTCCCGTGACGCCGACCGCCTCAACACCGAGTTGGAAGGCCGCGCCGCACTCGTCATCCCCGGGTTCACCGTCACCGCGAAGGACGCCGTGTTCCACGTCAGCGACCGCGGCAGCTACGCAGACCCGCACGGTGCCGACGTCACCGTGCTCCTGGCCGACGCCCTCGCGGGGGTGAGGGTGTGACCTCGGCTCTGTACGAGATCGAGACCAGCGAGGGTGACGACGGCGCCATGCACCCCGCCGAACAGCTCTGGACGCCCTGCGCCGACGGCACTGCCGACCACGGGTTCATCGCCCACCAGGACCTGTTCGTCGCCGGGATCGACGGCGGGGCCGACGATGACCTCTACCCGGTCGGCTTCCTGGTCCTCGGGCATCAGCGGTGGGCCGACATCATCGAGGCCGCCGCCGCGTACATGGCCCGGACCCACGGCTGGCGGAACCTCCACCTGTACCCCGGCGACGACCCGGCGGTCCTCATCCCCCGCATCCCGCGCGCCGTCCACACCCACGGCGTCTTCTTACGGCACCCGCACCCGGACCACGGCTGCGGATGCGAGTGGGATGAGACCTGGCGGATGGTGTGGGCACCCAGCACCGAACCCGGCGCGGTCCCGATCACCGCCATGCGACACCCGGCCGCCCCGGTGACCACCGCTGTCATCCCCAACCCTGACGAAGGCGCCCCCGCGATCTGGGCGGCCTGACAAGCATCACGGCAAAGGCCCGTACCTCCTGCGAATCTGCAGGGTGTACGGGCTTTCTTACGTTGGAGGATCAGGCGAGTTTCTGCCCCAGGAGCTGGGCTTCGGCTCGGGGATGACCTGCTGGCGACGGCTGCGGGACTGGAACGAGGCCGGGGTCTGGCAGCGGCTGCACGAGCTGCTGCTGTCCGAGCTGCGGGCCGTAGACCAGCTGGACTTTTCCCGCGCCACGGTCGACTCCAGCCACATCCGCGCGATGAAGGGCGGGCCGGCCACCGGTCCATCCCCAGTGGACCGGGGCAAGTCCGGCAGCAAGCACCACCTGATCGTCGAGGCGCACGGCATCCCGCTCGCCGCAATCACCACCGGCGGCAACCGCAACGACGTCACCCAACTGATCACGCTGATCCAGGCCGTCCCGCCGATTCGCGGCAAGCGCGGTCAGCCACTGCGCCGCCCGAAGCACCTGTATGCCGACCGCGGCTACGACCACGAGGTCTACCGGGACAAGGTCCGTCGGTTCCAGATCACCCCGCACATCGCCCGGCGTGGCACCGGGCACGGCTCCGGCCTGGGGGTGTACCGCTGGGTCGTGGAAGGAGCGATCGCGCTGCTGCACTGGTTCCGCCGCCTGCGCATCCGCTGGGAGATCCGCGACGACATCCACCACGCGTTCGTCGCCCTCGGCTGCGCCGTCATCTGCTGGCGACGTCTGCGCACCGCACTCTGTTGGGAGTACGGGCAGGCGATCGTCCAGGGGATGGCCCGCTCGATGCGTCAGAACGCATTCGCAGCAGTACCGGGCCCGCGCAGCCTCACATGCGGGATCTCAGCCTCACATGCGGGATCTCAGCACGTCGACCTCACAGCCCGGCGCGAACGGGTCGAAACCGTGCTCGACCAGCCAGCGAACCGTCAGCAGGCTTCGCAATGACCACCACGCGTGGATCACATCGAGGTCGATGTCGGTGCCGTAGCCGGCGATGACGTCGTCGAGGTGCTCCTCGTGTCCGAGCGTGAAGGTGGCCAGGTCGTACAGGGCATCACCCTGGCCCGCCTCGGACCAGTCGATGATGCCTGTGACCTCGTCGCCGTCGAGGAAGACGTGCGCGATCTGCAGGTCGCCGTGAGTGAACGCCGGAGTCCACGGCCGGAGCGCGGCCTCGGCGACCTGGCGGTTGCGGGTGACCAGGTCCGCGGGCAGGACGCCGTTCGTCACGAGCCACTCGCACTCGTCGTCGAGTTCCGCCGCCAGCGCGATGATGCTCCGGCCAGCCTGGCCCGGCCGGGGCGGCAGCGGCGCGTCGTGCAACTTCCGGATGGCGGCGCCCGCCGCGGCCCATGCCGTCGGCGACCCGGTCGACGGCCCGCCGAGGCGTCCAAGCGTCGTCCCCGGGAGTGCGGCGATCGCGAGCACGGGCGGCTTGCGCCACAGGACCTCCGGGGTCGGGACCGGCGCGAGGGCCATCGCCTCGACCTCGATGTCGATGCGTGCCTGATCGGTGTCCACCTTCAGGAACACGTCGCCGACGCGCAGGGTCGCGCGCTCGGAATGGGCGACGACGACTTTGACCTCATTCATGGGCGACCAGTATCCCGGGGATGATCGCCGACGTCGCCGGGTTTATCACATGCGATTACGCGGCTGACCGCGTCCCGCTACCCGACGGCCTCGTGCACGACATCGTCCTCTGACCAGGTCAAGCCCACCACCTTTGTTAGGAGTCCTTACAGAAAATGCTGGTCACAGGGTCCAACTACTCGGACGCGACGTTGTGATGGAGCACATGCACGCCCACCTCCCCCGCGTCTTGCCATAGGGCATCTCCGTGACCGGTCACTGGAGTCGCAGGACGCCAGGGGCGCGATCGTTGAAGACCTCGACCAGCCAATCGAAGACAGTGGATCCGCGTCCATCTCTTGCTGCGGCAAGGTCGGCGCTTACAAAGAGGCGGTTCGTGGGGTGACAGCGTGACAACCGGATCTCCAACTGGCGAGCTGTCTCCGGATGGCCGAGATGCTCGCGAGACACCTGGTGGTCACGCCACTCCACCACATAGTCATCGTCGTCGGGCGCCCCGAAGCCACCGCTGAGGCAGTCAGCGAAGGCGTCGAGGTTCCGACCGAAATAACCCCCGGGACCGTTGATCGCTTCGCCAATGGCTCGCCAGAAATCTTCCAGCGTTCTGATCTGCTTGCCGTCCAGCACATATGTCGGTGTCACGGCCCGGAGGATACGTTCAGGTCTGCACCGTGTCTCTCCGATTCCGGCCTTCTGCTTACAGTCCGGAAAAGTGCAAGTGATCTCACGCAACTCCTGGCCCGAGCTCTCCAGGACCGCCGCCAGGTCGTAGTCGAGCACCTGCACGTCCATCTGCCGCGCGTCCTCAAGGCGCCCGCCGGCGCCCGCACCGCCAACACCCAGCAGGAGATCTCCCGATGATCCGTCGCTTCCGCCGCTGCGGCCACGACCCCGGGGCCCTCACCCCCGAGGACCAGGCCGTCGTCGACCAGTTCCGCGCGATGCTCGCCGCCGTCCGCGACCCGGAGCCCTGGACGCCCGGCCGCTCCCAGGACATCGCCGTGCGCGTCGACCCGTTCATCGAGCGCGCGCACACCGGCCGGCGACGACCAAGGCACCGTGATCGTCGTGGCCCTGGTCCACCCCGACACCCCGCACGCCGCGGCCTACCGCCACGGCCGCCAACTCGGTTACGCCGACTGGTGATCACCGAAACCACCACCCAGTAGCACCGCCCTCTGGAGCAACGCGCCCCGCCCATCCCGGCCAGGCGCGGCGCTCCGCGTGTTCCCGGCCCTTTCACACCCCAGGTTTTTGGAGGCTCTGCGGGGTCTGGGGGCCCCTTCGGGGTGATCTTCAGAAACGAGGGCACCGGCCCGGTCAGGGCCGGCGCCCCTCATCGCGGTACGCGGGTGCCCCACCCCGGGGGACGTGGGGCACCGGCCGTGGCGTGGGGGTCAGCGCAGGCCGAGGGCACGGGTGATGGTCTGGGTGACGCCGTCGCCGTTGCGCTGCTCGGCGGTGACGCGGAAGGACACGTAGTGGGCCCGGGAGGGGGCGTGCAGCAGAGTCTGCCAGGTGTCCTTGTTTCGCTTCAGGTCCTGCCGGTGCCAGGTCGCCCCGTCGTCGTAGGAGATGTCGAGGCGGACCGTGGTGACGGTGTCGTCGGTGGCGGTGCTGCCGAGGACGACGGGCTGGACGGAGAACGGCGAGGTGCGCTTGGCGCGCCCGGCGAGGTCCACGTCCGTGCCGTAGTCGAGCTGGACGAGTGGGAGGGCCTGGTCGTCGGCATTGCGGGAGTGGAAGGTCCACTCGGTGTGGGTGGTCCTGGAGTACGGCAGGAGGTCGCTCTCGGACCGGGTGTCGGCGACGAGCCGGTACGGCAGTGTCTGCGGCGGCAGGTCGCCCACGCCGAAGTCCGGTCGGGCTCCGTTCCGTACCAGCAGGGTGTCTCCCTGGTAGAGCGCGAAGCTGCGTGTCATGAGGTTGGTGTCGCCGCTGTGGGCGGATCCTCCGTCGCTGAATCCCGCGAGCGTGCCGCCCATGGCGTTGCCGACGCGGTGCGGCACCTCGAAACCGACCATGCGGGGCCGGACGACGGGTCCGAACCAGTGCTCGTCGTGGACGCTGCCCGGGCGGTAGCCGACGACGTCGGTGAAGGTCGACCACCCGTCTATGGCAGCGTACTGCTGCCACTTGACGCCGTTCCCGGTGGACACCCAGTCGGTGCGGTGGCCCGCGGCGACCGGCTCGCGCGGGAAGGGCGGCACACGTGTCATGCCGAACCCTGCGTAGGGGTAGGCGGCCGGCCAGTACTCGTACGGCGGGCTGTCCTCGCGGCTCTCGGTGACCTGCTTGCCGGCCGGCGGGGCGAAGGTGTTGTCGATGCGCGCGAGACTGCCGGGATCGGTCTTCGCGGACGGGTCGTCCGGCACGCCTCCCTGGTGGTAGTCGGCCAGGTCGTACAGGTAGGCGGGCGAGGGGTGTGCCTGGACGGCCAGCTTCAGCCGGTTGTGGCTCGCGTCGTGGATGCTGCTGATCAGATCCTGGCCCGCGTCCTGGGTGAGCGAGGTGACGGGGAGTTGTCCGGCCGTCCTGCCGTCCGGGTCGCCGTACCAGTCGAGTCCGCGGCCGTCGCCGTCGTTGACGACGAGGAGCATCGCCGCGCCCGCGGTGTGTGCCGCGGCGGCCTGGTCGGTGGCGGTTACCTCGGTGCTGTGCCGGACGACGACGGCCTTGCCGCGGGCGTCGAGGTCGGCGTACTCGGCGGTCGTGCCGGTGCCGGCGAAGACGGCGTCGACATGGGTGGTGCCGTCCGGGAAGGGGTGGCTCCCGGGTTGCGTCAGCAGGGTGTCATCGAGGGTGTGCCCGCCGCGGTAGGTGATCTTCAAAGGGGTTTGCTTGGCGCGGATGCGGGTGGTGAAGACGAAGCTGCCCTTCTTCACCCGTCCCTTGGTGGGCAGCGCCCACAGGCTGTCGTAGGCGGCCGAGGGCATGAGGATCTCGTGCAGGGCCTGTCCGTCGCTGGGGGACGGGGTGTTCGAGGTGAAGGAGCGGAACAGGTCGATCCTGCTGGTGGTGACGGATGTGGGCTTGGGAGTGTCCACCTTGATCCGGCGGATGCGGGAGGCGTCGAGCACGACGTCCTGGTCGCCGGTCAGGTCGAGTTCGGGGTCGGTCAGTACGGCGTAGCCGAGGGAGTGGGGGCCGTGGCGTCCCTCGACGTCCAGGGTGGAGACGATCGTGTACGAGCCGGGGGCCAGGCGGGTGGTGAGCGTTCCGTTCGGTACCCACATGATGGTGGTCCGTCCGTCCGCGCCGGTGATCTCGACATCGTTGTCTACGGGCTTGCCGTGCCGGTCCTTGAGGTGGACCGTCAGGTCGTACTTCTCGGACTCGACGGACATCCCCACGACCGTGTGGACGGCACCTGCCGCGGAGCGGGCGACGACCTGTGCGCCGTACTGTCCCGGCGCCAGCCCGTTCGGGTCGGCGAGGAGACCGACCGTGGAGGTGCCGTGGGCCGGCACGGTGACATGTGAGGCGGCCGGTGTGAACACTCCGGCGGGCGAAGTGCCGGGGTCGACGGAGAGGGCGAGCGTGACGGCGTGGTCGGTGGTGTTGCGGTAAGTGAGGCGCCGCTCGACCGGCGCGTGCCGGTGGTCCGCCGACCAGCGCACGAGTCCGGAGTCCACCGAGCCGCTGGCGATGATTCGGTCGTTCAGGTAGGCGGCGGCGACGTCGACACGGCCGGCGCCTGCCTGGTAGGCGCTGTAGGCGGGGGTCGGCGCGCTGGTGCTCATCAGCACGTTCTTGATGTCCGCACCGGTCCACTGCGGGTGTTTCTGGGCGAGCAGGACGGCCGCGCCGGCGACGTGCGGGGCTGCCATGGAGGTGCCGCTGTCGGTGCGGTAGTAGCCTTCGCCGCCTTGCGAGTACTGCGACCGCGCGGCCAGTACGTCGACACCGGGTGCGGTGATGTCGGGCTTGAGGCCGTCGTCGTTCTGCCGCGGGCCGGTGCTGGAGAACCCGGCGAGTTGGTCGGAGGCGTCGACCGCGCCGACAGTGAGGGCGGCGTCGGCGGTACCCGGTGAGCTCACGCTGTAGGGGTTGTTTCCGGTGTTGCCCGCGGCGACCACGAAGAGGGCCCCGGTCTCCGCGCTGAGCTGGTTGACCGCCTGGCTCAGGGGGTCGTCCTGGGTGTGCCAGACCGGTGTGCCCAGACTCATGTTGATCACCTTGGCGTGCTCGGTGCGGGCCGCCCACTCCATGCCCGCGATGATCTGTGACATCGCGCCGGAGCCGGAGTTGTCGAGCACCTTGCCGACGAGCAGGTCGGCATCGGGGGCGACACCTCGTTCCTTGCCGCCGGACGCGGCGCCGGTTCCGGCGACGGTGGAGGCGGTGTGGGTGCCGTGGCCGTTGTGGTCGATGACGTCCTCGCCCGGAACGAAGCTCCGGGTGCCGATGATGCGTGGGGCGAGGTCGGGGTGGGTGGTATCGACGCCGGAGTCCAGTACGGCGACCCGCACCCCGGCGCCGGTGCCGCCGGCGGACCAGGCCTGGGAGGCGCCGATCTGCGCGGTGGTGTCGACCAGGTCGGCGTGGGCCTTGGCGTCGAGCCACACTTCGCCGACGCCGGAGGTGAACGACGGGGTGGCGCCGTCGGCGGACCGCTGGGCGTTGGGATTCGCGGTGGCGGTGAGGGCCGTCCAGAAAGCGGCGGCCTTCGTGTGCTGGGCGTGGACGGCCTGCGCCCGGATGGCGGGGAGTTGCGCGATGGTCCGGGCGCCCGGCAGGTCGGTGCCGTTGCCGGTCCTGGCCGTGGTGGTGCCCTGCGCGCGGGTCATGATCAGGGGGAGGGCGCTGGTGTGTGCGTCGTCGTAGCCCTGGGCGATCAGCTGGGTGACGTTGAAGAGCTGCCGGTCGAGTCCGCCGGTCGCGATGTAGGCCATGGCTTCGTCCGGGTACACATACGTGTCACCGTTCTCCACGGTGACCCGCACCGAGCCGGCGGCTCCCGGTGGGCGCTGGACGCCTTGCACCGACACGGTGTTGTCCGGTCCTCGGGTCACCGTGACCTGGTCGCCGGTGATCAGCGTGATGGTGAGAGGCGCGCCATAAGGCTCGCTGTATTCCGTCGGGGAGACGGCGGCAGGGGCTGGGGGATCGGCGCCGTGGGCTGCTGTCGGAACAGCGAGGGCGGCAACGAGCAGTGCAGCGGCTGATGTTGTACATATTCGGGAAAAAGGGACGGGCACATGTCCTCCATGATCGTGATCGCCGAATCCGACCATTTTCCGACGAACATGTAAAGCACTTGGATCGCTGGTGTTAACACGGCACGGATTGACCTGGGGGTGTGGCCTGGGCGGGGCCGGGCTTTGTTCGGTCATCCGCACACGTGTGGGAGCCTGCCGTGCCCGGCGAGACGAGTGCGGCACGACACCGTGTCAGGCCAGGGAGGGCTCTGCCGAACATCTGCCCGGACCGCGTGGCGGGCCTGGAAGGAATCGGCCGCCCTCACCGACCCCGATGACTTGCCCTACAAGCCGCTGGACAACCGTTGGCACACCGTCATGGATGGCGGGATAAATTCGGAGACCATCGGCGACGTCACCACCCGGCTGGGCAAGTGGGTCGAGCTGGGCTTCCGCCCTACCCGGCACTCCCCGGGCCGCGAACTGGCCACCAGCTTGCGCGCTGGCGAACACCGCAAGGTCATCACCAAGCAGGGCGATGGGTCGACAACAGCGCCGCGATAGAGGGCTACCTCTTCGGCTGGTTCCGCTTGCGCCGCAGCTCACGATTCGGGGAGGAGCTGTGCCAGGCCCAGCTGGCTGCCATCAGCGACGTGCAGTACAACTCCCCGGGCCGGGACGACCGCTCCAACCGCTCGCTGAACTTCGCCATCGGGTTCGTAGGACGGCAGCAGCCAGGACAGTTCCCACGCAGACGTGTCGGCCGAAGTAGTTGTCCTTCTGGTAGACGCGTGCTCGTCCCACTGCCGCTGCGGGCCATGGCGCCTGGCGGGTCTCAACAACAGCAGCCGCACCGGTCAACGAGGATGAAGTCGAACTCCTTCTCCAACTGCTCAAGCGCCTTTTCGAGCGCGGTCTCCTTCCGAGGACTAGGTTCTGTCTTCAAATGTCACGCCCACATCAGGAGCGAGGCGAGGGTGATGGCTGCCTGG
>NZ_BMVN01000111.1:0-11429 GCF_014650735.1 Streptomyces canarius | reverse complement strand
GACCGCGACCATCTACCTCGCCGGACTCCACATCGCGGGCATCTTCCTCTGATCCGCCCGCCGGTCCAAACGAAACCGCCTAGCGCCCGCACTTCCCGGCCGCGCTTCCGATCTGAGCGCCACGCGCACCCACCGGATCATCAGGAGCCGAGAGCGGTAGGGCATCCCGGTCTTCGCTGTTTGGGCTCACATGGCAGCCGGTCCGTGGGTGACGACGCGGCTCCGACGCCCACCGGGCGGTGGCTTACGTCGACTCGGCAATCCGTCAACCGCGCCCTGCCTGTGGCCCGGGCGCTGGCCGAGTGCGGTGCCGCCCGACTGAAATGCTGGAGCTCACGACTCGCGCTGGGGTAATACCGAAGTGGACTCGGAATGCGCGAATGAAGTGGCTGCTGTCCGCGAAATGCCAGCGCTGGGCGAGCTCGGACACGCTGACTTCACCGTGGCCGGAGAGAAGAGCTTGCCGTGCCTGCTCCAAGCGTCGACGACGTACATACCCCATGAGCGACTCCCCGGTGCCCGTGAAGGACCGGTGCAGTGTGCGGACCGATACATTGAGTCCCTTCGCGATCACGGTCGGGCTGAGACCCCCTTCCCCCAGGCGTTCCTCGGCCATTCGTAGGGCAGCAGCCCGCAGGGACCGACGGTCGTTCACACGGAAGTCATTCTCGTTCGAGTACCGCAACTTTTGACCTTTCGAGTCATGGAGACAATCCTCGACCCCCGTCTGGCCGCTGTGATGGCACCGGCCGGATTGTTTATCAGGATTTCGGAGAAGCAGGGCAGGTATGCCGCGTGGCAGTACCAGGGGTCCACAGACATCCGTTATCCGACTAACCCTCCGCAGCGGCAGTGCACCAGGCTGCCAAGGCGGTATGGGAAGTCGGAGAGGGTGTGCGGCCTGGCTGCTCGTGGCGGCGGCGCACAGATCGGCTGCCAGGTCTGTGGGAGGCTTCGGAGTGTTCGTGGACGGCTGTCGGAAATCACGTCCGATGCCCGGTCCCGGCGGTGTGACGCGAGGTCACGCATAGCGGCCGAGAGATGTACGCGGACGCCAGGAGAGCAGCCACGATCATGGTGAGCCGAACATGTGAGAAGTATGCGTGTTCCCTGAGTGAGAATCCGTGATGTCACCGGCCAGCCTTTCACTTCGGAGTGTGAGAGACCTTGGATCTTCTTCAAAAGTTCCTGTGCTGCGCAGCCTGAGCGGCCACCCACATCATTGCTGAAACAGCAAGGTGTGACACTGTCCTTGGGCCATGCCGCCAGGGCGGCCACTCACATCATTACTTGGAGACCAAGGTGTGAAACGCTGAAGGTGCGGCGAGATTGCGCCAAAACGCTTTCGAGCGCATTGAACGCGCAAATGGGACTTGGAGGACAGGTGGCCCGCTTACGCGGCTCAGTGCGGGTGTGACGCTTCGTCGTTGCCACGTACACCCATGCGCAGCTGTCATGCCAGGTAGTGCCCCAGTTATCAAGCCGAGGGCGGTCGACCCCACCTCATGCAGAGGAATGGCAGGGCTGCCGCACCAGTAGAGAAAGGCCACCAGGATTGGCAAGATATGCTTGATAAAAGATTCTCCAAATCTCACCTGATCTGTGGCTGAAACCGACCCGTGATCGCGTCCCGCCGGGACCGAGTACCGGACTGACAGAGCGCCGACCGCCCCTGTGACGGTCCTTCGCACAGCGGACTTGAGTCATGGCGTTGCGTCAGTACGAGGAGTTGCATGGTTCGATCACCCGACGTTCGGGACAGAACGCGTACTGCGGTCGTCGAGCACGTGGAGTGGACCTCCATTGCGCGCCTCGCACAGGTACCTGAGCAGGGTGAGGTGGTCCACGCCGACATCGTCCGGGAGGGCCCGGCCGGCGGTGGCACCGTGGCCGCGGCACACCACGTCGCCGTTGGCGAACACTGGGCCGGCGCCGGGCTCGACGCCCGAAACATGTTGGACCCCACCGTGTCGACCGGCGTGAGCGGCGGGCTGATCCCGGACGGCCGCCCCTGGCCCGGACCGTCCGGCAACGTCGGCCACATCGGACACGTGGTCGTCGATGCCGACGGGCCGGACTGCCCGTGCGGGAGGCACGGATGCCTCGAACTGATCGCCAGCGGTACGGCGCTGGTGTCCCGTGCCCAGAGGCCGACTGGACCCGCCCGGGAGCCGGAGCGACCACCGCGGGCCCCACCGCCGCGGCGAGCAGGGGGGCCCGGTGGCCTCCCTGCTCTTCGCCGAAGGAGGACGGGCACTGGCCGCGGCCCTCACTTCCTTGTGCGCCGCCTGCCACCTCGACCTGATCGTGGTGGGCGATGGCGTGGCCGAGGCCGAGACCCTGCTCTTCGACGCCGTCGACGCCGGGATGCGCGAGTTCGCCGGGCTGCCCTTCCTGCGCCGCGTGACCGTGCGGCGCGCCCGGCTCGGTGCCGACGCCGGGCTCGTCGGCACCGCCGCAGTCCCGCACGTTCCACAGCGGTATGCCACCGCAGCGGTGCTTTCGCCCTCCGTCTGACGCCTCGCTGTCTCGATCGAGTGCCGCCTGCCGTCCGACGCGGGGCGCTCTCACGTCCGCATCACCGACGTTCCATCCTCCATCCCGAGGAACTCGTCATGGCGTCAGCGGTCGAGGACACCCCGGCTTCATGGGGCGCGCCCCTTGCTCCGGGACGACTGTCGCCCCTCGGAACCGGTCGCCGGGTTCGCCTGCATCACGTTCCAGAGCGCGATGACCGCCGGGCGGTTCACCGGCGACCGGGTCGCCGATCGCTGCGGGCGAGCCACGGTCGCTCGCGGCTCCGGCCTGCCCATCGCGGTGGCGATGGTCTGCGCCCTGCCGCCCCCTCGGCTGCCGCAGTGATCACCGCCCTCGCCTGCGCGGGACTCGGCGCCGCCACGTTGTTTCCCGGCCGCGATGCATGCGGTCGGGAACAACCCCGCATCCGAAGCTGGGACAGGACCGCTGGCGTCTCATGGCCGGCTCGGGTCGGCTTCCCTGCCGTACCTCCGTTCGTCGGACCGCTCGGTGACCGGGTGAGCCTGCGGGCCGGGGCGTCGGTGGTGGTCGTCGCCGGCCTGGTGGCCCTGATCGTGGCGCAGGGCCTGACCCACGGTCGGCCCGGCGAGCCTGGTGGTGCGGTGTGGGCCGCGGGTGCGACCGGACATGGGGTCGCGAGGAGCGCCCCACGCCGCAACCTCCGGGTGGTGGCCGGACCATCCCGGGTGGCGGACCCACGGTGACCGACATCGAGTGCGCGGCGCTCGGGACGCTTCAAAGACCGGTCCCGGTACTCCGGTCGGCTTTGTGGCGTCACCTGCTGGTGGGGTGAAGTGGTCCGGTGGCACGAGGCGGGATCGGCGATGCTCCTGACATCGGCTGCTGGGGAGCGGGACACCAGCCGGACGACCAGGCGCCTTGCCACGTCACCGGGTGCACCGGTCAGTGGGCCGTCGCACACCCGGTTGCGCCTTCGGTGCGCCGGTGTACGCGACCTGGCCGTGGCGTGGGCTCGCCCGCTCCTTGTCCAGGGCCGTTGGCGCGGGTTACGTCTGCTGTGCAAGCCACTCGTCGAAGTGGGCTTCGCCGATGTGCGCGTTCGGGCCCGGCAGCAGGGTGTCGTCCTGGATCTTCAGTCGCCACCGTGGCCCGGGATGCCCGCGACCGAGGGCGCCGCGGTAGGTGGTGAACAGGTCATGCGCGGTCAGCCCGAAGGACCAGCCGTCGGTGCACCAGGTGGTGCTCGGTCTGAAGCAACCCCGGTCCCAGGGCCGCTTCCGCTACCCACCGGCCCGAATCTCGGCGGACCGACTGTCCGCTGCCTTCTTGATGTGGTGGGGTATCATGACGAGTACTCACCTTCGCTATGTCTTCATGCGGTTCAGGCGTAACGGAACGCCGACTGGACGGGACCCGTACCGTCATCCCGCACTACCAATCAGCGAGCAGCATGGCACGTGAGATCGCAACTTACAATGGCACACCGTGTCACATCGGAGACCTCGTTAGAGCGCTGCCACTGCGGCTGCCGCAGGGCGATGTACTCCACCGGATCCCGGTGTGCGGCACGAACAGGATCCCGCACAGCGCCTGCCGGTCCGTGGTGGCAGTGTGTTCAGCCGAGACCGAGACCGATGCGGTCCGCCCGTCTCCGCTGCCCAGGCGACAACCCCACACACGTTGAGGAGACCCACCATGCCCACCGTCATACCCACCGCCGTGACCGCTGCGGCACTCACCGCTGCCGACGACCTGGCCCGCATGCTGTCCGACCCGAACACCGTACTCTCCGCCCATCCCCAGCTCGGCCACCGGTCGCAATCGCTCTCCCATGGAGCCACGGGGATCGCCCTGCTGCACATCGAGCGAGCCCGAGCGGGCCGCGGTGATTGGGCCACGGCACACACTTGGCTGACCTTCGCGGTGCGGGGACAGGTGTACGCAGGTGTTGACGCGAACCTCTTTCACGGGGTACCCGCGCTCGCCTTCGTCACCCACCGGGCAGCCGTCGGGGCGGACCGCTACCAGCGTGTCCTGGACCGTCTGGACGCCGCCACCATCACGGTCACCCAGACATGCCTGGCCGAGGCGCACCGGCGCATGAACCGCGGCGCGAACCCGGAACTGGGCGAGTTCGATGTACTGCGGGGCCTGTCGGGCCTTGCTGCCTATCATCTGAGCCGGCATCCGGATCACCGGATCACGCGGGACGTGCTGTCCTGTCTGGTGCGCGAGACGGAGCCGTTGCCGAGTGCGCCGGCCGAAGTGCCGCCTTGGTGGACGAGAAGTGCGCCGGACGGCTCACCCAGCGTCGAGTACCCGTACGGACACGGCAACTTGGGCATGTCCCACGGCATCGGCTCCGTGCTGTCCGTCCTGTCCCTGGCGCTGCTGCGCGGCCACGGCGTCCCGGAGGCGGCCGACGCGGTGCGACGTCTCTGCGCCTGGACGGACGAGTGGCGCCAGGGCGGTCGGGCCGCCGCGTGGTGGCCGGCCGTGGTCACCTCCGGCCACCCGGCCGGTGACCGTCCGCCGGCGGGGATGCGCAGGCCCCGGCCCTCGTGGTGTTACGGCGTCGCCGGTACGGCACGGGCCCAGCAACTGGCGGGCCGCGCCCTGGGCGACGCCGCCCGTGTGTCGACCGCTGAGAATGCCCTGTTGGCGGCCCTGCGTGACCCGGTCCAGGTGGACGAAGTCTCCGGGATCGGGCTGTGCCACGGCCTGGCGGGCCTGTTGCAGTCCGCGGTGCGCATGGCCGGAGAGACGGGCAGCGAGGCGATCGCCGCCGCGTTGCCGCATCTGGCCGAGCGACTGGTCGCCACCGCCGCTCGGGGAGGGCACGGTCCCGACTTCCTGGAGGGGAGTGCGGGGGCGGCCCTGGCGCTGTACACCTTCGCCGCGAACGGCGGGGCTTCGCCGCACTGGGACTCCTGCCTGGCGCTGGCCTGAGCGTGCAGGGGCGGAGGCCGGCCGTCGCTGGGAAACGTGCCGGGCCGCCGGACGCCACGGCGGCGGTGCGATGGCCCCGAGATCTCGTGGCTGCCGCGGTCAGCCCGCTCGGGCGGGACCCGCCGGACCGGGCATCCCTGCTTCCCGGCGCGCGGCGCGGCGCCGGCCGACACGCGCCTCCACCGCTCCACGAGCCAGCGCGTACACCCGGCGCTCGTCGTCGGGGTGCTTCAGCCGCCTGTTGCAGTGCATGTGAACCAGGGAGCCCAGCACATCCCCGGAATGGGGCTCACCGTCCCGTTCGGCCGCGTGATAGACCGCTGCGGCGTACTCGTCGAGCTTGGCGAACCATTCCTCCACGACACCCGAGACGGGCCCGGGCGGCTCATCGAACGAGATCCGCCGCAGGGCTTCCGTACGCACTGCGGTGAACGTCTTGTGCAGACGCTCGTTCTTCGGGAAGACGTCGAGGAACCACCTTTCCCAGTCCTCGGTCCGGTCCACGCAGCGAGACACGGCCGCGTGCCCGTGTCCCGCCTCGTGGAACCGGCGTACGAGGGACACCACATCGGCCGCGACGTCCAGCGGCGTGTCGAGTCCTCGCGCCAGCCGGTCCAGGGCGAGTCGGCTGTCCGCGCAGAAGAACTCCTCCGCGCGCGCGATCAGCGACGGCCCGCCGTACCGCTCCACTTCGGCCCGGTAGGTGTGCAGGGCGCAGTCGCTCGCCAGTCCTGCGGCCATCAACTCACGGCTCCAGGAATGGAGTTCCGGCAGCACTCGCCGGGCAAGCACCGCGGGGTCCCCGTGGAACCGCAGCCGCAGATGAGGACGCCTTGTGTGTTCCTCCGCGTAGCGGATGAAGAACCACGTCCCGATGTCCTCACCGAGGCGACGTACGAAGGGAGCGAGCCGGTCGAGGACCTCCTGCTGGGCATCGGCCGAGCAGTACAGATGCTGCGCCACCCAACTCCCCCCTGGCAGATGGCGCATGGCGTCGTCCCTGGCACGGGGCGCGCGGAGCGTCGTGGTCCGCACCCGAGGCGCCGGATCGGCCGGATAGACGGGAACGACGATCTCCGCCGAGTAGCCGCCCCCGGGACCGTGCAGCCAGCCCGGGTCGTAGTCCGGCGAGGGTTCCTCCTGCAAGACCACTGTCTTCTTCGCCGCCGCTTCGCGGAGCACGTGGCTGTCCGGTTCGGTACGCAGGTCAAGCAACAGGTACTGGTCGCCTTCGACGAGGCGGACCAGGTCGGGCACGTTCCAGCGGCGGCGCCAGCCGGCCAGCGCCTCCTCGGGATCCCGGCCCTCCAGGTCCATGACGGTCAAGCGCCAGGTCGCGAGGTGCAGCACCGTACGTCCGTACCGCACGCCGGGCAGGAAAGCCGAGCGGTGCAGAGGTTTCCAGCTCCAGCCGGAGAGCTGACGACGCCCCAGCGTGGGTGCCTCCCGCAGGAAGCGGGCGATGTTCGGAGCGAACTCGGGAACCAGCAGATGGGGGACGTAGGGGGAGATTTCCCTGCCCGAGGCCCGGTCGTACAGGTGAAAACCTTGCAGGTCGGCACCGACCAGTACGTCGTCCAGGCGCACCCGGCCGGGGGCTTCCAGGTCGTCGTAGAGACCCACGGAGAGGGAGTGTTCACCCACGCGGGGTACGGCGGCGATATCGGACCCGGCGTCGCCGTGGGTGGCGTACATCAGCTGCACCGGCAGCACACGGTCGCCATCGGGGTAGGCCCGCTGGACCGCCTGTGCCGTAGTGTCGGTCGCGTCGAGCAGGTGCGCGAACCTGCCCCAGGAGGCGCCGGCCTGGGGACTCACGAGGGGGGAGAGGAAGAGTGTGAAATCGCTGTGCTCGACGGCCGTCAGTGACGGGGCGTGAAGCGTGGCGAACAGCTCGGCTGACCGAGGCAGTTCACCCGCGGGGTGGGCCAGGGAAGCGATCAGTTCGTCGGTGAGTTCTACATGTCGGCGCCCGGCGGCCACAGCCTCCGTGACCAGGCCCGTCAGAACGGCAACGCGTGCCGGGTCGTCCGGGGCCGCGGACGGTAGGACCCGGTGACCGGCGGGCCACACGTATCCGGCCGGCGCCCCCAGTCCCCTGTCCGGGTTCAGCAGTTCGGCGACTGGTACCAGTTCGCCCTGGCTGTACCGCTCCAGGAACTCGGTATGGTAAGCGCGCAGCGCGCGCTGCGCCGGCTGGTCCGGATCCGAGAGGCGCCAGAGCACGGTCGCGGCGCGCTCGATCTCATGTGCGACGCTGTGCGGCAGTCGTACATCGGCATCCAGCGCCAGATCGACACTGGCCGAGCCGGTTGAGCCGACGCCGCGGTAGAGCGCGGACAGGGCGCTGTAACCCTCTCCGACCGGCTGCTTCCCGTAACTCTCGAAGAGCTCGTGGAAGCGGCGCCCTTCCGCCCATTGCGGATCGCGTTCCACTGCGTGCGCCAGGGGGTCCGCCGTGTCCGGCCCTGGGCGTGTGTCCGTCACCAGCACGTGCAGGGCGACGAGTTGCTCCAACAGCTTCCACAGCTTCTCTTCGGATGCCGAGGGGAACCGTCGGCCCAGCCGCTCGCACAGGTACCGCGCCGGTACCGGTCGGCTCGCCTCGCACAGCACCATGTCCACCGCGGCGGTCCTGCGGACCTTGCGACGCACGACCTGGCCGCCCTGGGCGACATGCACAACCACATGCGCTCCCTGGACGAAGGATGTGTTGTTCACCATCACACGGACGTCGGTGAACCCCGCAAGGCCCGTCAGGCGCATCCTCCGGTCCAGGACCTCGCCGAGCCAGGCACGGCGAGGTCCAACGCGTTTGCGGTGCTCCTTCCCCAGCGTCGCGGAGGCGGAGTCACTGAACGTCCCCAGGGCCACCCCTGCCCACAGGCCGAACGGTGTCGCCCTGGTGCCGCTGCGCAACACATACCGTTTCAGTCCACGCAGCGCCTTGCGCATGTCCTTGTCCGACAGCTGGTGTCCTGCGGCCGCTGCCTGGGCCGTCGCGGCCAGGGAAGGGCTGGACACCAGGACTGCCTCCCTGAACACCGGGTCGGCCCATGGTCCGAGAGGGCCGAAGAACGCGTCGGCGCCGATGTCGCCGGCCCGCCGGGCGGTGTCCGCCGGCGCGATGGGCGCGCGCACCATGAAGACACCGGCGGACGTGAAGAGTGACTGTTCCATGTGTCTCTGTCTGTCGGGGGGTCGATTGCCGCCGATACGTGCGTGAACAGACGGAGAGCGAGTGAACGGCCTGCCATGTTATGGTCCGCCGCTCACCCGCTCCCTGTCCTGCCCGGCTTCCCCTCGCTACGGAGCGGACGCGGGCTTCAGACTGCCGAGTGTGTTACCAGTCGCAGTGCATGCTGCCCATACCCGAGCTGAAGCTGCGGGTCTCAGCGGCCTCCGAGAGGAACTCGTCGACGAAAACGATCTCGAAGTCCTCGTTCAGCTGGTCTTCCGTCTGCATGTGCCTCACCCATTTCGAGTCAGCGAATTTCACAACAACGTGGCAACCATATCACTGCGCTACATGCACCGTGTGACAAGTTGTGTCCGGTCCCGGTGGGAAGTTGACGTGTGCTCTCTTCGGTGCCTCGATGTCAGGGCCTGCGGGGGTCAGCTGAGACCGTGTCCTATCTGGTGAAACGTCGTTGAACTCGGCATGGTGCGGGGTACGCGGAGTCGGATCGTTCCGGACGGGCTGCGGGGGATCGCGAAGCCACTGATCCCGCCGTCGAAGGTGCGACCGCAGCGCGGCGCACTGTCCACCGCCACGAACCCGCCCGCACTGCCTGCGCAAGCTGCGGCCCGTTTCGGTGAGGCCTTCGCACACGCCTTCGTCACCCACCTCAACGAGACCGGCAGCGCCACTGAACGGGCCGCGCTGCGCGAAGCGGGCCATGCCTACGGGCAGGCGCTGTTCCATGCCCTGCCCCCGCACAGCAGCCGCACCACCGCCGATACCCCTGCCCGGACCTGGGCCTTCCCGCAAGCGCCGTCGTTCCCGCCTCCGTACGCGGCATCCTGAGCGAACTGCCCAGCGCCATCCGGCAGCAGACCGCCCGCACCGTCCAATGGCTATACAGCGGCGCCACGCTGATATCCCGGCGGCGCCCTGGAAGGTGCCGACGAATCCGCCTCCGGCGCCCTGGCGACCCGGCCCTGACCGGCCAGGCCGGCGCAGACCCCGTCACCTTCGTCGACGGCCTGTTCGCCGGCATCACCCAGCCCGCCCTCACCCGCAGCGCCGACAAAGCCCTCAACGCGGTCGACAACCTCGAAACCCTCCGATCCACCGATCCACCCACGCCCGCACAGGGCGGCGCGGGGCCGAACCGAGTTTCCAGAGCAAGGGCCCGTCCGGATCGCGGGCCGTTCGTGTGTGTCGCCGTCCTCGTGGTGCTCGCCGCGTCGGCCCGTCCGGCCGGACGGCGGCCAGGCCGATCTCGGTGCCGTGGCGGAGGCACGAGGGGGGTGGGGCCATTCCCCGAAGCCTGCGCCTTGCCGACCACTCCAGAGAGCTGGTGCCGCCTGCCGACCCGTCTTTGTCCGCGGCGACCATCCGCAGAGCCGAGAACCGTCGAAGTGCCTGACCGCAGAGCCGCCCTCACGAAGCGAGGAGAACGCGCTTGCGCAGGAGCGAGAAGCCAGCGAGGCCGGACATCTGGCGCTTCAGCATCTTGATCCGGTTGACACGGCCTTCGACAGCGCCCGAGCTCCGGGGCAGGGTGAGGACCGCGATGACAGCATCGCGGTCCCGGTCGATGCCAGCGGCGAGCGTACGGGGCTGGGCAGGTCCTCCTACCGGACGGCGTCGAGCCAGTCCGGCAGACGCTCTCCCCGGCGGCTGGTGAGCATGCTCGCGAAGGATCGGACGTCGCGCGTGAGGGCGTCCGGTTCGGGACAGTGTGTCCGGACGGCCTTGAGTACACGGGTTGCCCTGCGGGCTGTTGAGGTTCCCCCGGGATGCGGAAGTGGGTGACAGGGAGTCAGATGGGTCTCGTGGGAGGAGCCCGGACGATGCCTGCGCCGAGGAAGTACCCGCTGGAGGAGCGTGAGCGTGCGGTCCGGATGTACCGGACCGCCGAACCGGAGCCCGTGATCCGCCGCATGGCCGAGGAACTCGGCGTGCACCACGAGGCTCTGCGCAACTGGATCCGTCAGGCCGAGGCCGACGCCGGCGAACGCAATGACATGCTCACCACCGCAGAGCGGGAGGAACTGGCCGCCCTGCGCAAGGAGAGTGTCCAGCCCAAGCGGCCGAACGAGGTCCTGCGGACGGCCTCGGCGTTTTCGCGGCCCAGCTCGGCCCGACCCGGCCCAGGTGACCGCGCTCGTCGACGCGCACCCGCGCCTGGGGGTCGAGCCCGTACTCCGGGAACTCTCCATCCCCTCCTCCACCTACTACCGCTGGCGCCGGGCCGAGAAGGAACCGTGCGAGCGGCGCCGCCGGGACGCCGGGCTGACAGGCATGATCCGGCAGGTCCACGCCGACTCCGGCGGGATCTACGGCTCACCCCGCGTGCACGCCGTCCTCAGGCGCGAGGCCGTCCCCGTCGGCCGCAAGCGTGTCGAACGGCTCATGCGCCAGGGCGGCCTCGCAGGGATCATCCCGCGCCGGGGCAAAAGTTTCACCCGCCGGGACCCAGACGCAGAACTCGCCCCTGACCTGGTGCAACGCGACTTCATCGCGAACGGACCGAACCGGCTGTGGGTCACCGACCTGACCGTGATCACGACGCCTGGAGGGGCCGTTGTGGCTGTCCGCGATCCGCGACGCGTTCTCCCGCCGGGTGGTGGCCTGGGAAACCTCCGCTCGTGCGGACGCGGACCTGGTCCTCACCTCGCTGGAGTACGCCCTGGCCAGCCGCGAAGTCGCGTCCGGCGAGCTCGTCCACCACGCCGACCACGGCTGTCAAGGCGAAATCAACTGGTCGTCGCAACACCTTCTGATCACGGAGGTGTGCAATGGGACGACCGAG
>NZ_BMVN01000110.1:0-11626 GCF_014650735.1 Streptomyces canarius | reverse complement strand
GACGCGCAGGAGGATGGGGGTGCCGGTGTCGAAGCGGAAGCGGTTGAGTGGCGGCTGGATGCCTGTGACGGTCAGGGTGTCGCAGTCGATCACCTTTTCCAGGCCGCTTTGCTGGTACCAGAAGTCGGCGGCATGGTCTTCGCCCTGGGCGTGGTGGTGCAGGGAGAGGCAGTAGGCGGCGGCCGGGTGTCCGGCGCCGGCGGCGTACTGCCACCAGAAGCGGGCGCCGTCTTCGACGTCGGCGAGCTGCAGGGCGCAGCCCAGGAGCCAGGCGCCGTGGGGTTCGGGGAGTTTGCTGGTGAGGAATTGCAGGTCGTCGGCGGTGATGGCGGTGACGATCGCTTCGCACAGCTCCTGCAGGTGGCCGGCGGCCGCATGGTCGGCGGGGCGTGGGGCCGGGTGGGGGGCGCAGGGTTCGGGTTGGAGGTAGGGGGTGTCGTGGTAGGCGACGGTGTCGCCGGGGACGTCGGGGTGGGAGTGGAGGCGGGCGCGGGCGAGGAGGGCGTCGATGGGGGGCATGACGGGCTGCTTCACTCCTGGGGGACGTCGGGGAGCAGGTGCTCGAGGGTGGCGCGGGCGTGGTGGTCGATGGCGTGGGTGATGGCCTCGCTCAGGCCGACGATGCCGGGAATCTGTTCGGGTGGTGTGGCGCACAGGTAGCGCAGGACGGTGATGTCCAGCTGGTCGGCGGGCAGGCGGCCGATGGCGTGGAAGAGGTCGGTGAGTTCGGTCAGGGCGACAAGGTGGCCGGGCATGTGGTCGTGAACTTCGGCGGTGGAGAAGACCGCGGCGCGCAGGTCGGGGTGGCCGTCGTGGTGGTGGGCACGGGCCATGACCCGGGTGCGGAGCAGTTGCCAGGCGTAGCGGGGGAGGTTGTCGCTGGTAGCGGCCTGTTTCCAGGTCAGTCAGAGGATGTCGAGGCTTTCCCCGACGACCCAGCCGGCGCGGTGGTCAGTGAGAAGGAAGGCGCGCGCGTAGGCGGTGTAGGTCGCGCGGACGGTGTCAGCGAAGGCCCGGTAGGGCAGGGGCGCGGCCTCGGGCTGGAGGGCAACCTGCTGGATGCTGCGCTTGATCCAGGCGCTGTCCTTGCCGGCTTCGCGGGCACCGCTCTGCCACAGGCGCAGCATCGGCTCCAGGGGCAGCCCCAGGGCGTGGACGACGCTGGAGGTGATCTGCCAGGCGGGGTAGTAGCCGTTGCCGCGAAGGAGTTGGCTGATACGGGTCTTGGAGTAGCCGGAGCGCTCGACGAGGTCGTCGAGGGTGAGGCCGGAAGCGAAGACGAAGTTGCGGACCGGCACGAGCCAGGCCCGGTGGGACAGGCCCGCGGTGGCGGAGATCAGGGCGGGTTTGCGGCCGCGTCTGCCGGAGGTGTCCGGTGGAAGCGGCTGGTCGGCGTCCGGGGGCCAGATCATCGGGGCGGCTCCTGTCCGTCGCCGACGACCGGCCCGGGAGCACCGGGGTGGTCGGGCGCGGTCAAGGCATAGGCGATCTGCTGCACGAGCAGGCCCAGAGAGGGGACCACGACGGCGACGG
Organism: Streptomyces canarius; assembly: GCF_014650735.1. Classification (NCBI taxonomy): domain Bacteria; kingdom Bacillati; phylum Actinomycetota; class Actinomycetes; order Kitasatosporales; family Streptomycetaceae; genus Streptomyces; species Streptomyces canarius. The sequence goes on along the minus strand of NZ_BMVN01000110.1, from coordinate 10,093 downwards.
CCGTTTCGTGACCCAGCACGGTCATCACCGTGCTCCACGTGAGGACCACCGCCAGGACGATGGTCACCACCTTCTTACGAGCCATGGAATCCGGTTTCTCTTGACGATGCCACACCAACAGCCCTGCCTGGCAGCGGTGCTGAAGCACCGTCAGGGAGGCGAGGCTCAGCATGGACCGGCCCACAGCGTGTACGCCACGTGATCAAGGTGTTACGGAACAATGTGAGGCATCAGCCACCTCCCGCTACCCCCCGCCACCCTCACCCCAGAGTTCGAATAGCAGCCGATTCAACCACTTGAGGGGGAAACGCCACTTCTGGCCCCGCTCGGTCGTGCGTGGCGCATCATGGGGTGAGGGCGCCAACTTGACGCCGCACCACCGTGCGGCCCCCTGTGCTGAAGCAACACCCCAAGAGGGGGCCGCACGGCCAACTTCCCCAGCGCCGCCTGCCTGGCCTCAGCCTCCGACGTGCCGCCCGGAATCCGAAGGCCGCTGCCGAAGCGTCGGGCAGGGACGCCCTCGCATGAACTTCTCCCCTGCCCACGGCACAGCCGTAGGCGGGGCCCATCACGGTGCCGGGCCAGGTTGAGCCCGACTGAAACCGTGTCAGCGGGCCAGCGGGCCAGTGACGGGCACGTTCGGACAATTGTCGAGCACCTCGGCGAGCGCGGCGTGTTCGCCGGTATCGATGCTCAGGCCCCAACGGGTCTTGTCGGCCACCCAGTCGGTGACGTACTGACACCGGTAGCCGACGGCCGGTGGCAGCCACGTGCTGGGGTCTTGGTCGGCCTTGGACCGGTTAGAGGCAGCCGACACCGCGATCAGGGCGCGGTCGTCGCCGAGGTCGTTGGCGTAGGCCTCACGTTCCTTCGCGCTCCAGGCGGAGGCGCCGGAGTCCCAGGCCTCGGCGAGCGGGACCAGGTGGTCGATGTCCAGACCGCCGGGCCCCTGGATGAAGCGGTCGTCGTACGGGGAGAACCACGCTCCCCCGCTCAGCCGGCAGTTCGCGCCCTGCTCCGGAGCGACGACCGCCTCGGCCTGGAGGACCTCGGCGCGGGTGTTGCAGCCGTCCTTGTCGGCGTCGACCCAGTGCTTGAACTTCGTGCGCTCATACCCGGTGCGGTCCTCAGTGCGGACCGGAAGCTGGGCGAGGGCGTCCTGGACGGGCAGAGTGACGGTATCCCCCGGCGCGGTGGCGTCCGGGGCGGCGTGCGCGGTCGTCGGGGCGAGGAGTGATGCGCACCATCAGCCTCGTCGGCGTCGACGCCGTCATCGACTGCCGCGAAACCCTCCGCCAAGCCCTCACCAACTGACCGACCCCCGGCCCTCTCGAGTACTCCATACTGGCGGGATGGGCGCCAAGACCGAGCTGTCTCAAGCCGTTCCTGCCGAGGTGCGGCCCTACCTGACGGAGCTCGTACGCCGCACGCGCGCGGTGTGCGGCTCCCAGCTGACCGGAGTGGTCGCGGTCGGTTCCCTCGCGCTCGGCGACTACCGGCATGGCCGCAGTGACATCGACGTCACGGTCGTCGTAGAGGGCCCGCCTGAGGCCGCGGCCCTGCGGGCACTGGCCGACGCTCTCGATCACCGGCGGCTGCCGTGCCCGGCGGCGGGGCTCGAACTGGTCGTCTACGCGGCGGACTTCGCCCGTGTCCCGTCCGGGGAGGCCGGCTACCTGCTGGATCTCAACACTGGCACTCAGCTGCCGAGCCGGACCGCCTTCGACACGAGCGGGGGACCGTCGTTCTGGTACGTCATCGACCGCTCCGTGGCCCACCAGGACGGGATTGCGCTGTACGGGCCGCCCGCATCGCAGGTGATCGCGGCCCCCCGGCCGACGGACCTGTACACCGCGATCCGGGCCTCGGTGCGCGAGCACGGCGAGGGGGAGGGGCATCTCGCCGACAACCGGGTCCTCAACGGCTGCCGCTCCGTGGTCTACTGCCGCACCGGGCGCTGGTTCGCCAAACGCGACGCGGCCGGGCAAGTCGCCGCCGCGCAGGAGGACTTCCGTCCGCTGATCGAGGCCGCGGTCCGCAGCTTCGAACGTCCTCGCGCCGCCGCGCTGTCCCTGCCCGCTCCGCAGGTCCGGGCGTTCCTCGGCTGGGTGCGAGCCCTCGTCGACGAGAACGCCGCGGCGGTAGGCGCCTGACAGGGCATTGTCGCGGTGGACGACCACGAGGCCGCGGTATGCCTTGACGTCGTGAGGCGCGCAGTTTCCCGCGCAGCCTCCGGGCCGCTTCGGGATGTGGATGCCGGAGCCTTCCCCTGCCATCTTCGAGCGCGCAGGGGTCTGGGAGTCCGGCACCGTCACCCGGCAGCTCGACGCTCGTACGAGGTAGGCGAACCCCGATCAAGATCGTTCTCACCGGGAGTTCCTGTACCTCAACTACTCTGACCCGGTCCCGGCCCCCGCGAGGGCACGGTTCGGGCTCCCGGTAGCGTCGCCGGGACACTCGCGCCGAAGGAGAGGGCACCCACTCGTGAACCCGGGCATCGTCGGGCTGTTCGCCGTCACCAACATCGACGACATTCTGATCCTGTCGCTGTTCTTCGCCCAGGGCGCCGGCCGTCACGGCTCTGCCCGCCGGATCGTCATCGGCCAGTACCTCGGCTTCTCCGCCATCCTAAGGGACGCCAGCGGTTACACGCTGCGTTGCCTGTCCTGCGGCCACTTCGCGGCACTCGTCGCGCCTGGCAACGGTGGTGTGCGGCCCGTCGGATGCCTGCTGTGCGGCAAGGCGTACGACGACGTCGCGGAGGTGGTGGACGCCTACGGGATGGGAAGTTTCTACGAGGCGATCAGCGAAGGCGGGGAGCCGCCGGCCTACGAGTGCGCGGAGTGCTCCACGGGGCAGGCATGCGTTGTGCCGACCCAGACGGCCGACGAGCCGGACGGGCAGGTCCTGCTGTGCCTGCTGGGCGCGCATGCGCTCGAAGGAATGTGTGACTTCTGCCAGAGAGCGGCGGACTTCGCTTTGCTGGACATCCGGTACGCCAGGCTCTGACGGGTTCTCCGGTCACCGACGCCGCGTGCCGGACTGACAGCCGTCACCCAGAAACCGTCCGCCCGGAGGGGCGGCCCAGGGTGGGTGGTCATCCGGTTGCTTGCCAGGCATGTCCTTCATCCGCTGCAACCGCTCGTTCATGCTCCGAGCGGGCGGCTTCCAGCAGGCGTCGCCAGGACGCAAACAGGGGGCGCCGCCGCAGGAACCGCACCCTCCGCAACACGGGCCGGGCATCGGGCATTACCGTGCGGAATGCGCTGGTTTCGAGCATGCACCGGCACGCCGTCGACACCGAGCCCCCAGCCCTGGGTGTGGCTCGCCCCTCGGCGGTTCCTGCGCTGGGCAGGGCGTGCGGCAACTTGCGATCCTCGCGGCGGATCGCCACACGACGGGCAAGGCCGGGTGCGCGAAGGCGGTGACGACCAGGACGGCCGTGGTGCTGAAGGTGGCGAGGGGCCCGATCCAGCAGGAGACGAGCAGGACGGAGCCGGTCAGTAGCAGAACGGCGATAGTCACTGCGAGAGCCTGATCCTGACGGGCCGGGACGTCCGTGGACGCCGCGGACCCGGCGGCGGTGGTCGGTGGTACGGCGGACCAGGTAGTCGCGAGGCAGCGGCGACGGCGACCGCCGTGGTGAGCAGACGCCGCAGGCAGATGAGCATGACCGCGATTGCAGTGAAGCCGATGAAGTGTTCGGGTTTCCGCTCATGGCGCCGGTGCAGCCGACGGCACCCGGACAGCCACGACACGGTGCGCTCGACCACCCAGCGGTGACGGCCGATGCGGGGTGACCTCTCGACTCCGCGGCGCGCGATTCGCGGGACGATGCCGCGTCCCCGCACCCATTTCCGCAGGTGGTCATAGCCACAGCCCTTGTCGCCGTGCAGCTTGGCAGGCCGCCGTCGGCGTGGCCCCCGGCGGGCCCGGCCGGGGGCACAGGTCTTGCCGATGACCGTCTGGCCTGGGTGCAGTCATTGCGGGTGCATCCGAGAACACGAAGGTCGACCAGCGTGCCGTCCAAGTCGAAAAGGGCACGACGCATGCCGCCGACCCTCGCCTGGCAGATCTTCACGGGACCCGGTCGTAGGACAAGTCCCCGCAGTCCTCACCGGCGCACCCCGATGACGTGGTCGGTATGCCGTGTCGGCCACCGTTGGCTCGCCGGCCGGGCCCGTCAGCGAGTTCTTCAGACCCCGGGGTCACAGGGCCACGTCTGGATGGACCGGATCCGGTTGTCCCACGAGCCGAGGCCGCTGTACCAGCCCCAGGCCTGGATCTTGAAGGCGCTGCCGGCCCCGTAGTTGTACTCGGCGCCGCAGAACGTGGTGCCGGTCTTGTTGATGACGGACGAGATGTTGCTGCCCAGGAAGCCGTAGTACTGGCTGATGTTGTTGAGCTTCCAGACGTCGGCCCAGGGGACGCCGATGCCACTGCCCTGGTAGTTGCCCTGGTCCCAGATGCACAATGCGTACTGACTACCACACTTGTCGGATCCGGAGCCGATCCAGGCGTCGGCCGACGCCGAACCGGCGGTGCCGAGCGTGATGGCCGCGGCGGACGCTCCCGCCACCGCCAGAGTGGCGAGTCGTGTCCTGAGGTTCCCCATGCCCAGCCGTCCTTTCCCTGGCCCCGCTCCCGCTGCTCGGAAGTGGGTCGAAGTCACACAGGGAACACGGTGGGACGACGCGAGAAGGTTCAGCCGACCCCGCTGACTGGCTCGCGCTGGACGCTGGAGTGCGTGAGGTGGCCTGGCACCGCCCGCACTTCCTGCCGGGGTGGGAGCACTCCGCCTCACTGCCCGCCGACCTGGCTCAGCTCGGCGAGTCTCGTCTCGCACTCGCCCTCTGCCACCGCGACGGAAGGATCCGTCAGGAGGCGGTGCGTCAGTCGGTCCGATACCCCGGTCTGCTGCCGTTGGTCGTGATCCGCTGCGCCGATTGGGTCGGCCCCGTGCGCGAGCACGCCCGGAAGTTGCTGCGCGAGGCCCTGAACGTGGACTTGGCCCTCGGCCTCGCGCCGCTCATCCTCCGCGTCGGCCGCCGCGACAGAGGTGCCTTCTGCGTCGATGTGCTCGGCCAGATCCCGCGACAGGCATCCCACGGGCAGCTCGCTGTTCTCTTCGCTGACCCCGACCGCATCGTCCGGCGGTTCGCGTACCGGCTTGCCATCGAGGGCCAACTGCTCCATCCCGCTGAGCTGGCCCGCGCGGCCGCCGGGGACCAGGACACTGTGGTCCAGGACCTGTGTGCCACAGCGGCGCTCACGGCTCTGAGGGATGAGGATGCCTGCGAGGGTGTGCTGCCTCCACTGCTGTCTGCACGCAACCCGCGTACCCGTTCGGCCAGCGTTACAGCGCTGAGACGGGCGGGGCGGTCAGAGCAGGCGGAGCCGTTTCTCAGCGACCGTTCCGCGCTCGTGCGTGCCTGTGCCCGGTACGTCGTACGACAGCAGGGTGTTGACCCGGCGGTCTGGTACCGGGAGCAGTGCTCCAGGGTGCCGAGCTCGCGCAGCGCCTGGAACTCGTCGGCGCGGGCCGCGATCCGCTGCGCCTCGCGCACGGCGGCCTCACGGTCGGCGGCGGCCGCGGCTACGGCGGCGAGCTCGGCCTGGACAAACGTCGTCGACGTCCGGGTCGTAGACGGTGCCCGCCGGCGCGGCGGCGAGCAACTGGTCCAGGCGCTCCCACTCCGCGAGCTCCGCCCGGCCGCGGACCTCGTCGGCCAGGTCCTCGAACCGGGACGCCTGCCGCGCGTCGAAGCGGGCGTCCTCGAGGGCCGCCGCCACGGCGCCGGCGTCCATCCCCTTCGCCCGGCGCCGTACGACGCGCCGGCCGATGCAGGCGGGGTCGACCGGCTCCCGGGGTACGGCAACGCGCGGGGCGAGTGGACGGCGAACGGTACGCGGGGGCGGCCAGGGCGTGGTCATCTTCGGCCTCGCATTCATGGTGCGGATTCGGGAGCGGGCCGCCGTCAGAGCGCTGTCAGCGGACCGTATTCATCGCAAGGTGAGCGGGGTCTCGGATGCGACGCGGTTCAGCTTCTCCGGGTTGCGGACGTAGTACAGGCCGGTGATGCGGGCGTCCTCGACGCGGGCCGCCATAACGCCGTCGATCTCGCCGTCCAGGCGGAAGACGAGTCCTGGGCTGCCGTTGACCACGGCCGGACCAACGGTGATCGTGGCATCGGTCTTGCCGAGGCCGCCGGCCAAGAAGCGGACCACCTTCTCGGCGCCGATGATGGGCCGCAGCGCGGCCTGCTTGATGCCGCCGCCGTCGCTGACGACGACGACCTCGGGCGCGAGCACGTCGAGCAGCCCCTGCAGGTCCCTGGTTTCCAGCGCCCGCTGGAACGACTCCAGAGCCGCCCGGGTCTCGCTCACGGAGACCACCGAGCGGGGCCGACGGGCGTCGATGTGCCGGCGTGCGCGGTGCGCGATCTGGCGGACGGCCGCGGGGCTCTTGCCGACGGCGGCCGCGATCTCGTCGTAGTCGACGTCGAAGACCTCGCGCAGCACGAAGACGGCGCGCTCGGTCGGCGACAGTGTCTCCAAGACGAGCATGAGCGCCATTGACACGCTCTCGGCGAGCTCGACGTTCTCGGCCACGTCCGGCGCGGTGAGCAGCGGCTCGGGCAGCCAGGGGCCGACGTACGCCTCCTTGCGGCGCTTCATGGTGCGTAGCCGGTTGAGCGCCTGCCGGGTCGTGATCCGCACGAGGTACGCCCGCTGGTCGCTCACCTGTTCCAGGTCGACCTTGACCCATCGCATCCAGGTCTCCTGGAGGACGTCTTCGGCGTCGGCCGCCGATCCGAGCATCTCGTAGGCGACGGTGAACAGCAGGTTGCGATGGGCGACGAACGTCTCGGTCGCCGCGTTGGTGGCGTGGTCGCTCATATCTCGATCTCTCTCCTTCGCGGCGGGCCCTGGTTTCCGACGACGGTCGATTGTGCATCCCCGTTCATCGGTATCTGTTCGACCCGACCCACCTGTTCGGTGCGATCGGGTGCGGGGCGCCGTCCGGTGCACGGCTGCCACCTGCCGAGCCCGACCGGGCGGCACACACGTCAGCCGGTGAAAGGCTCAAGGACGAATCGACCCCACGCGATAAAGGCTGCGAGCACGAGATAGACCGAGTTCAGCATCACGAGCTTGCACTGACCGAGGCGGCCATGAGTGATCATCGCACCGACCATGAGCACAACCCAGCACACAGCGGTAACCGGCACCATGACCGGCGCGACGTCGACCAAAGCGGGCATGATCAGGCCCACCGCGGCCAGAAGCTCGAGGACCCCGAGGGCCTTGACGAAACCGTCGCCGGAGTCCTGGGTCCATCTCCCGCCCTCGTGCGCGGCGAGGTTCTCCTTGGGTATGAACGCCTTGCTGATCCCGCCGCCCAGGGCGACCGCGGCCAGCAGTCCGGTAGCTATCCACAGAGCGAGGTTCACGGGGTCGTTTCCTTGCCTTGTGCCGGTGACTGCGGTGTCGACCCGGCCGATCGTCAATGATTGGCCGATGTTGGTTCAGCGGTGGACAGCTGCCTCAGCGCGCTTGGCTCGCAGCAGCTGCCGGCGCTTGTCGTCCTTGAACCCCCAGGTGAACGAGCCGGGCTTGCGTGCCTCGTCCACCAGTTCCTTGACGACGCCCGTGCAAGCGCGCTCCTTGATCCCTGCGGCAAGGCGGCCGCCGATGTAGTACCTGTTCGCGGTGTCGTCCTTGGAGGCGATCTGTACGGTGGCGGCGCGACGGCCCAGGCCGATGCACTGGCCGAAGAAACCCACGTTGATGGCCTTGGGCTGCACACCCGTGATCCGGGCCAGCACCGTGTCGGCAGCGTGCGCTCCCAGCGGACGAGCGGTCTGACAGCTCATTCGCAGCGGCATGTCCGACGGTGCCGCCGAATCCCCGGCCGCGACGATGCGCTCGTCGTCCACGCTCGTCAACGTCTCGTCGGTGAGCAGGCGGCCCAGGGTGTCGGTGCTCAGCCCGCTGCGCGTGGCCAGGTCCGGCACGGCGAACCCGGCGGCCCAGATGGTCACCGCGCTCGGCAGCGCTCGGCCGTCACCGAGTTGCACGGTATCGCAGGTCACCGCCGTCACCTTCGCGTCGGGACCTTCGAGTACGGTCACCCCGAGCTTGGACAGGCGCTTGGCAACCGAGCGCCGAACCCGCGGATGCAGATACGGGCCGAGCACCCCGCCGCACACCAGAGTCACCCGACGGCCCTGCTCCGCCAGCTCGGCAGCGGTCTCGATACCGGTCGAACCAGCTCCCACAACCGTCACCGAGGCCGTCGCGGGCGCGCCGTCGACCACCGTCCGCAGCCGCTGCGCCTCCTCCAGGATGGCGATCGGGTAGGCGAACTCGGCCGCCCCGGGGACGCGCGGGTCGGCGCTGCCACTGCCCACCGCGTAGATCAGATAGTCGTAGCCGACCGTGCCGCCGCTCGCCAACGCCACGCTGCGCCCGGCCGCGTCGATCCGTGCCACGGTGTCGACCACCAGCCGGACGCGCTCGCCCAGGACCTCCCGGTAGTCGACGACCGCCGAGTGGGATCCGCCCACCACCTGGTGCAGGCGAACCCTTTCGACAAAGGACGAACGCGGGTTGATCAGCGTCACTGTCACGTCGTTGCGCTGCGTCAGACGATTGGCCGCCAAGACGCCCGCGTATCCGCCGCCGATCACGACCACATCGGTGTTCCCAGTCACGGTGTCTCCTTCGTTTCAAGGGGTTCGGGCACAAGACACCGCACGGCCGAGCACTGTGACAGCATGTGAGGTAGATCACTCCGCGGGGGCTCGGTACGTCGGAGTCCCTCGTTCGGAGCTGATGCTCCGGGAATGCGCGGCGCCCGGGGCGAAAAACAGCAGGAGCTGCACCAGCACTTCCGCGCCTCACCATCGCCGGCGTCTCCGGCGGACAGGCCGCCCTTGGATCGGGCCTTGAAGATCCACCATCGTGAAGTTGCTGGTCACGGGGCTGGTGTGAGTTGTGTGTCGGGTACTTGTGCTGATCGCGCCCTGCTCGTCCTGACCAGCATCGAGATCGCGCGCTGACAGACGGTCTTGACGCCGGACAACCGCCCGCGACCCCGACCACCGCATGGCGGCTACCTCATCGACCCTGGCTATCCTGCGGGCGGGACGTCGTACGTCATCACCCGCGGTACCCCGATCCGGCAACTACCCGCCTGAATCTGAGACCCGGTGTCGGCAAACGATCGAATGAAGAGAGGCGCCACGAGCGTCCAATGAACCCGGACTTCCCGGAGCCTCGATCCAATGAGATCCGATGGCGGCTGATGACAGAGTTTGCTGACAGCTAGGGTCGATACCTCGAGCCCTACGCCGAGGCGGCCCGCACGTGGCTGCACGCCGAGGCCGAGGTCGTCGACACCACGCACCTCACCCCCGCCCAGGCTGCCCAGCAGATCGCAGAGGCCGTCAAGAGTTGAGACCTTCCGGCGCCCGCACTCGCAGGTGACAACAAACGAGTTCGTGCACGGTAGGCGGTGAGGCGTCGAGGACTGCGACGGGGCTCAGTGTTCACATCTGCCGTGCCGAGGTCAGGTCCACAGTTTGCTGGTGGGACAGCAGGCCGGCAACGGCTTGGACCATGTCGCTCATGTGCTCGCGGCGGCCGAGGTGGCGGGCCAGTGCCCGCCAGTTCCCACGGTGCGGGCGTCGTCGGCGGTGCTGGTGCACTGGGTGCGGGCCGGGCAGGGGCGGCACTGGCTCTTGGTGAACCTGGCCACGAGCAGAGGTGCGCGGTGGGCGAGGAGGTCGGGTAGGTGCCGTGCCAGCCCGCGCTGACCTGCCCCTGGGGGCAGGTGACCTGCTGCTTGTCGTAGTCGATGTGGAAGTCGTCCCGGGCGAAGCCCTCGCCTCGGCGGTGCTGGCGGGTGGGGTTGCTCTTCAGCGGACCGCAGACGGTGACCTGGTGTTCACGGGCGGCTTGTTCCAGGTGGGGCAGAGAGGTGTAGCCAGCATCGACCAGGTGCTCGGCGGGCAGCAGGCCGCACCGGGCGAGGCGGGTGTGGATGCCGGGCAGGACCTGGCTGTCGTGGGTGGTGGCCGCGGTGGTG
>NZ_BMVN01000109.1:0-12234 GCF_014650735.1 Streptomyces canarius | reverse complement strand
GGCGCCGGGGTCGGCGGCGAGCATGCGGGCTCCGGTGGTCAGGACGGCTTCCAGGTTGCGTGCTGCGTCGGCTCTCACCGCACCGAGTCTAGCCAGGAAATGGGGAGCCTCGCACAGCTATGGCCACTTGAGTGTGAAAGTGCGTCGAGTAAGTGCTACATTGGAGTGACAGATAGGCAAGGTACTGCGGACATGCTGAGGCTCTTGCTTTGTGCCACGGCCGGCGCGCCCGCCCACCACTTCCAGAAAGGCACCTTCGATGCCGAAGACACAGTCCTCCTCACCCCGGGCGGGTGGGGTGGCCGCCGCGATGAGCGCGTTGATCCTGGCGGTCCTGTTGGCGGCCCTCGACCAGACGATCGTCTCGACCGCGCTGCCCCGGATAGCGGAAGACCTGAACGGGTTCGACGACATCGCGTGGGTCAGCGCCGCCTACCTGCTCGCCTCGACGGCGGTCACCCCGTTGTGGGGCAAGCTCGGCGACATGTTCGGCCGCAAGCGCCTGTACCTGGCCTCGACCTCGATCTTCCTGGTCGCGTCGGTGGCCTGCGGCCTGGCGCAGAACCTGCCCGAACTGATCGGCGCCCGGGTACTCCAGGGCGTGGGTGGCGGCGGCATGATCGTGCTGACCTTCGCCCTGGTCGGTGACATCGTCGCGCCCGCCGAACGCGGTCGCTACCAGGGCATGTTCGGTTCGGTCTACGGCGTCGCCAGCATCGTCGGTCCCCTGCTGGGCGGTGTCTTCACCGACCAGCTGTCCTGGCGGTGGGCCTTCCTGATCAACCTGCCCGTCGGCATCGTGGCCCTCGCCGTCGCCGCCCGTGCGCTGCCCGCCGCCACCCGGGGCACCAGGGCCCGTATCGACTACGCCGGCGCCACCGTCCTGGCCGCCATCGCCACCGGCCTCGTCCTGGTCACCTCGTTCGGCGAACGCTGGGGCTGGGGTTCACCGGCCATCGTCGGCCTGATCGTCGCCACCGTCGCCTTCGCCGCGCTGCTGGTGCCGGTCGAGCGCCGCGCCGCCGCCCCGGTCCTGCCGCCGGCCATGCTGGGCTCGCGGACCGTGGTCTTCTCCTCGCTGATCGGGTTCTTCGCCAACGCCGCGATGTTCGCCGTGCTGGTCTACCTGCCGACCTACCTCCAGATCGTCCACGGCGTCTCGGCCACCCTGTCCGGCATCTCCATGCTGCCGCTGGTCGCCGGCCTGGTCATCAGCCAGTCCCTGGCCGGACGCTGGGCCGCGCACGTCGAGCGGCTGCGGGTGATCCTGCTCACGGGTCTGGCCGCCAACCTCGCCGGACTGCTGCTGCTGGGCACCCTCGGGGCCGGCACCAACACCCTGGTGCTGAGCGCCTACTTCCTGATCACCGGCATCGGCATCGGCATGGTGCCCATGGTCGTGCTGACCACCGTCCAGAACAGCGTGCCCGCCACCGACCTCGGTGCCGCCAGCGCCGTGGTCACCTTCGCCCGCTCCATCGGCGCGGCCTTCGGCGTCGCCGTCTTCGGCACCCTGCTCAACACCGGCTTCGCCGAGCGCACCCACGCCCTGCCCACCGGCGGCGGCTTCGACGCCGCCCGCCCCGACACCATCGACCGGCTGCCGACCGCCCTGCGCGAGACCGCACTCGACGCCTTCGCCCACGCCACGGCCACCGGCTACCTCTGGATCGCTCCCACCCTCGCCGTCGGCCTCCTCCTCGCCGCCTTCCTCCGCCCTGCCCGCAAAACCGGACAGAACGATGCGGATGCGGACACCACCGCCCCCGCCGCCGACGACGCCCGCCTCACCACCGACGACACCGTCAAGGCCGCCTGAACCCCACCGGCGGCACGCCCCCGAACGGCCGACACCCACACCGGGTGCCGGCCGTCGGCGTGTGTCAGGACCCGCAGCCGTCCGGTGGCGCCGGGTTACGCGTCACCCTGGTCCGGGGCGCTCTCGGAGAGCCGCTTGAGCTGCGCGATCCACAGGGTGTTCATGCGCCGCGCCCACACGGGGGACAACGCCTTGAGGGACTTGGCGGCGGGACCGCGCACCACGTTCTCGGTCACCACATGGGTGCCGCCCTCGACGGCGGTGAACAGCCAGGCCTGGTACAGCTGCACACTCGCGCCGACGCCCGACCAGCCGAGCCGGCGGGGCGGTTCGTACTCTCCCACGAAGATCTCGAAGCGCTGCTCGTGGAAGACCACCTCGAAGGTCCGGGGGAGCGGTCCGGCCCACGCCTCGGTGATGCCCGGAACCCAGTCCGGCCACCGCGTCACATCGGCGAGCAGGGCGAAGGCCGCGGCGGGCGGGGCGTGCACCACGGCCTGCGCCTGGCAGAAGCTGTGGGCCTGGTCGGGCGTGAAGCCCGACGGCCAGTGGATGTCCGGATGGCTGTCCGACGCCTCAAGCATCCGGTTCCCCTCTCGCGTGGCCCGGCGGCTCAGGTACGGCCACCGTGGGAGGACAGCCCGAACAGGCCGTTCCCGCGTCCACTCTGCGCGGCTGCCGGTGGACCGGCATACGTCAAATGACTGAGCGGACGGCCCGTCGTCAGCCTTCGCCGGCGGGGTCAGTCCTCCCGGTCGAGGTCGAGGCCGGAGAGCGCGTCCCTCAGCGCGGCCCGCGAGGTGATGCCCAGCTTGGGATAGATCTGGTAGAGGTGCGTGCCGATCGTGCGGTGGGACAGGAACAGCCGCTCCGCGATCTGCTTGTTGGTCAGTCCCGTCGCCGCGAGCGTGGCGATCTGTAGTTCCTGCGCGGTCAGCGTCACGGGTCCCGGCCTGGTGGCGGTCGGCGCGGACAGGCCGCTCGCGCGCAGCTCGGCCGCCGTACGGGCCACCCAGGGCTTGGCACCCAGGCGCTGGAAGACCTCCAGCGCCTGGGTCAGCTGTTCCCTGGCCTCCGCGGTGGCGCGCAGGCGCCTGAGGCGTTCGCCGTGGAAGAGCCGCACCCGGGCGGCGTCGAAGGGCCAGCGCTCCGGCCCCGGCAGGGACAGCGCCCGCTCGAACAGGGCGACGGACTCCTCACCCGGGGCGGTCAGCGCCTCGCAGGCCAGGACCAGCAGCTCCAGCCGGGGCGACAGACCGGCCATCGAGGACGCGCGCATCGCCGCCGCGTGGGCGGCGGCCTCCTCCTCCCGGCCGGTCCGTACGGCAGCCTCGACCAGGTCCATCGTGCCCCACATGGCGATCGGCACGTAGGGGGCCACGGTCCCGGGCGGGCTGAGCGTGCAGGCGTGCTGGTAGGCGGTCTCGTAGTCGCCGTTGCCGAGGGCGGCCAGCGCCCTGGCGTGGCAGGCGAAGTACCGGGCGCCGTGGGCGCCGCGGGGCGTCGCCCACCGGACGATCTCCTCGGTCAGTGCCGCGGCGGTCTCCGCGTCGCCCTGCGCCGCGGCCACGACGGCCTGGATGTAGTGGAAGTACCACGCGAAGAAGCGGTAGTCGTGGTTGGTGCACAGGGTGTGCCCCTCGGCGGCCAGTTGCGCGGCGTCGTCCCAGCGGCCCAGGTGGAAGTAGTCCAGGCCCAGGTGCATCAGCGCGCCCAGATGCCGGCGGACGGGCGCGGTGCCGGAGCGGCCCTGCTCGATCAGCCGGCGCGTCGCCCACCGGAAGTCCCCGAGCCGGTCGGGGAAGACCGAGGCGGTGCCGACGCGCACCACGCGGGTGGGGTCGTCCCCGACGGTGGCGATCAGCTCCGCCAGGCGGGGCAGAACCGAGGGACCGGTGCGTGCCGGGTCGCCGAAGGTCTGGGAGATGACCCAGAGCAGCTCCGGCGGTCCGGGGGTCAGCCGGTCCATGAAGGTGAACAGCGGCTGCCACAGCTCGGGGGCACCGCCGTACCAGCACAGCAGCACCAGGAGGTGCAGGGCCTCGATCAGGGCGTCGTCGGAGGCGTCCCAGCCGTGGTCCCCGGACTCGATCGCCCCGACCAGCAGCCGGTACGCGGTGTCGATGTCACCGTCCCGGTTGATCAGCAGGAACGCGGACGCGGCCGCCGCGTGCAGCGACTGCTGCCCGGTGCCGGGATGGACGAGCCGGGCACCGGCGAGCAGTCGCGAGGCGTCCTCCAGTTCACCGCTGGAGTCCACGCCGACGTAGGCCGCCTCGGCCAGCCGGCGGCTCTCGTCGGCCGCCGTGGGGCTCAGCCCGGCGGCCCGGGTCAGCGCCGTCACCGCGCCGAGGGCGTCCCCGCGCCGCAGCCGGCGGCGCGCGGCCTCCTCCAGCAGGGCCGCGACGGTCTCGTCCGGGCCCACGGCCGCCTCGCCCAGGTGCCAGGCGCGGCGCTCCAACTGCTCGCCGAGCACGCCGGCGAGCGCCCGATGGGCTCGTCTGCGTTCCGAGGCGGTCGCCAGCTCCACCACCGCGGAGCCGATCAGCGGGTGCCGGAAGGTCAGCCGCCGGTTGTCCGCCGAGATCGCCACCAGCCGGTCGCGTTCGGCGGGGGCGAGGTCGTCGACGCCGGCCCGGCCGGCCGCGGCGGCCTCGATGGCGGCCAGGTCGCCGGTGCCGTCGAGGGCGGCGATCAGCAGCAGTTCCCGGCTGCGGTCGGGCAGGGCGGCCACCCGCGAGGCGAACATGCCTTGCAGGCGCTCGGTCAGGGGAAGCACGGTGGGCACCGCCGCCAGCGTCGCGCGCTGCTCGGTGGAGAGTGCCACCGGCAGCTCCACCAGCGCCAGCGGGTTGCCGCGTGCCTCGGCGGCGATGCGGCGCCGTACGGCGGGGGATATGTCCGGGTGGGTGAGTGCGAGCAGCTCGGCCGACGACGCGTCGTCCAGCGGCTTGAGCCGGTGCTCGGTCAGGCCGCTCGACTCGAAGAAGCTGTCGGAGCCCTCACGGGAGGCCGCGAGGAAGCCGATGCGGCTGCCGACGAGCCGCCGGGCCACGAAACCGAGGACGGCGTTGGTGGCCCGGTCCAGCCACGGCAGGTCGTCCACGACGATCAGCAGCGGCGTCTCGGCGGAGATCAGCCGCAACAGCAGCAGCACCGCGGTCGAGGTCAGGAGGCGGTCGGGAACCGGTCCGCTGCCGATGCCGACGGCGACCCGCAGGGCGTCGCGGTGCGGGTTGTCCAGGATTTCCAAGTAGTCGAAGAGGGGGACGAGGAGCTGGTTGAGACCCGCGTAACTGATGTCCGCCTCGAACTGCACGCCGGCCGCGCGCAGCACACGGACGCCGTTGTGCACGGCTCCCGTCGCCACCGCGTCGAGCACGGCGCTCTTGCCCACCCCGGCCTCGCCCGAGAGCAGCAGAGCCGCTCCCTGGACCTGGGAGCCGGCGAAGAAGGACCGGATGAACGAGAGGTCCGCCTCGCGTCCGACCAGCCGTGTCGAGGCTGGGCAGACGGTCGGGTCCGGGTCATTCATCGGGCTGCCTCCAACGGCCGTCGTACGGAGGCCCAGTGTTCCGTGCCGACCTGGCTGTGCCTGCACCCGGCTCCGTGCGGCCCATGCAATCACTGGAGTCTAAAGGACGTCCATAACCGGCCATTCCCGTCGGGCTGCCGTTCGCCGCTCGCCTCGCGGCGGGGGCGGGCCGGCTCCCCGGCGGAGCTGTACCTATTACGGCGTAATAGCGGGAGCCGGTGAGGCTGGGGGCGCCGGGCGCGGGGTGACGCGCCTGGCCGGAACGGGTGCGGGCCCTCCCGTTCCCGCCGTGCGTCGCGCCACGGGGATCAGGAGCGGCGCAGCAGGTCGGCGGCGCGCTCGGCGATCGCGTACACGGTGGCGTTGGTGTTGTTCGAGGGGATGGAGGGGATGACGGAGGCGTCGGCGACACGGAGGCCGTCCAGCCCGTGCACGCGCAGCGAGGAGTCGACGACGGCCACGTCGTCCTCGCCCATCATGCAGGTGCCCACGGGGTGGCAGTACGAGCTGAAGTACCTGCGGGCGTGGTCGGCGATGGACTCCTCGTCCACCGCGGCGAGCCCCGGACTGACCTCCTCGATCCCCCACTCGGCGAGCGCGGAGGACCAGGCGATCCTGCGTGCCGTCCTGATACCCGACAGCACCGCCCGGACGTCCGCCTCCTCGGTGAAGTAGCGCGGGTCGATCGCCGGCGGCGCGTACGGATCCGCCGAGGTGATCCGCACGGTGCCGCGACTCGCCGGCCGCATCGGCGAGATGCCGATGGTGAAGCCGTTGTGCACCGGGGCGACCGGGTTGGGCACCGGTATGTCGATGAAGATGATCTGCACGTCAGGACCCTCGGCGTCGGGAGTGCTGCGGAGCAACCCCAGGATCTCGCCGTGGTTGTTGAGTGCCGTGGGTACCGGCCGCTGGGTCCGGTAGACGAGGTTGGCCCGCGGGTGGTCGTGCAGGTTGTGCCCCACGCCGGGCAGCGCGTGGAAGACCTCGACCCCGGCCCGCCGCAGATCGTTCTCCGCACCGATGCCGGAGCGCTGGAGGATCAGCGCCGACCCGATGCTTCCCGCCGTCAGCACCACCTCTCCGGTCGCCCGCGCGGTGTGGGTGCGTCCGTCCGCGCCGTACTCCACTCCGACACAGCGGTGTCCGTCGAAGAGCAGCCGGTGCGCCAAGGCCCCGGTGATCACCTGGAGGTTGGGGCGGTCCAGTGCCGGGGTGAGGTAGGCGTCGGCGGCGCTCTGCCGGCGTCCGTCGACGATGTTGAGGTCGACGGGGGCGAAGCCCTCCTCCAGGCCGCCGCTGATGTCGTGGGCGCGGCGGTGTCCGGTTTCGACGGCGCCTTCGAGGCAGGCCAGCAGGACCTCGTTGAGCTGCTGGGCCGGCGCCACGGTGAGCGGGCCGGAGGTGCCGCGGCCGGGGGCCGCGCCGAGGGCGGTCTCGGTGCGCTGGAAGTAGGGGAGCAGGTCGTCGAAGGTCCAGCCCTTGGCGCCGTGCTCGCTCCAGCTGTCGTAACCGGTGCGGTGGCCGCGGGCGAAGACCATGGCGTTGATGGCGGACGAACCGCCCAGACCCCGGCCCCGCGGCAGCGGCACGGGGGCACCGGAGGCCTCCTGGACCACGGTCGTGTCGCCCCAGCCGGCTTCCGAGGCGGCGAGCGAGGGCCAGGCCGGCGGGTGGGCCACCGCGTCCGGAAGCCTGGCCGGGCCGGCCTCCAGCAACAGCACGTGCAGGCCGGGGTCCTGGGTCAGACGCGCGGCGAGCACGCAGCCGGCCGTTCCGCCGCCGACGATGACGACGTCATAGGCGGGTTTGAGTGAAGACATGCTGGTTCCGTTCTGCCTGAATCAATGATCCGTGGAAGACGGTATCACTGATACAGCTCCCTGCTCCGTAAACACATGTATCGCCGCACCGGAGCCACGTCCGGACGCCGGGCGACGGGAACCACTCCTGCTTACCGGGCGGGGCGTGTGTTCCATAGGCGGCACACGTATTCAGTTGCCGTGTCTGTCGTCTAGGGTGCCCGCGCCGCCGGGCCGACCCGGGCGCCTTCCACCGTCAAGTGACTGATGCGCGTGGTTTGTCCCGTGCGCCAGGCTGAAGCAGGCCGAGGCTCCGGCGAGCCCGTCGGCATCCGGGATCACACACGACTGCCGGGAGCGGTACGTCCGACACGGAGAAGAGGACCTGGCGTGACACCGGTCGAACAGCAGATTTCGCTGACGAGCAGCAACCCGATACTCTCCCGGCCGCAGTTCGGACGGCGGGGCGGACAGAAGACGGCGGCCCGGGACCCGCGGGCCGGGATCGCCGTCGTGCGGGACCGCATCAGGGCGGGCAACGACTGGGAGCGGGCTCATGGCGACGAGGCCGCCCCGCTGCCGGTCCTCGTCGGCGACCTGATGACGATGGACGGCGTCCTGCCCCGTGCGGCGGCGGCGCTCGTGGTCACGGCCCTCACGGCCGTGCTGTCATGGACCCTGCTGCCGCTCGCCGCGCTCGGCACGGCCGCGTCCTACGGCGTCGCCGCCGGTGCCGCACTGCTCGCCGCGGCGCTGGTGGTGATCCAGCGCCGCAGGAACCCGCCGTCCGCGGCCCCGGCCCTGACGTTCGCGGCGCTTCAGGGCGTGTTCCTCGGCGTGTTCTCGACGACGGCCTCCAGCCACCTGTCACCGGGCGTCTTCGTGCAGACCGTGCTCGGGACGATGGCGGCCTCCGCCGCGTTCCTCCTCGCCCGCGCACTGCACTGGATGCGGGTGAACCGCCGGCTCTACGGTGTCGCCGGCGCCGCGCTGCTCGGACTGGCCTTCCTCGGCCTGGCGGACTGGATCCTCTTCCCCCTCATGGGCGCGGACGGTCTGGGCCTGCGCCCCCTCGGCCTCGGCATCGTCATGGGTGCCGTGGGTGTCGCCCTCGGGGTGTCCTTCCTGCCCCTGCACTTCCGGCAGGTCGAGAACGGCATCACGTACGGCACGTCCCGCGACCAGTCCTGGCCGGCCGCATTCGGGCTCACGCTGACCCTGGTGTGGCTGTACGTGGAGACCGCGCGGCTGCTCACCCTCTACCCGAGCGAGGAGCTGTACTGAGCGCACCGCGGCCGGCGGTCACACGGTCTTGATCACAACCGTGGCCAGCAGTCCGACGCCGTACGCGACGCCGTAGTAGCGAAGCACCGGCTGCCGGGGCGAGAACCACAGCAGGACCAGCGCGAACAGCGCTGTCGCGCCGACCACGAACGGATCGAACCCGGCCTTCTCGAAAGCCACGTTGGCGGTGATGCCCGCGCCGATGAACAGAGCGTTCACGGTGATCAGGACGTTGTCCCAGGCACGCGGCGCACGGTCGGTCGGGAAGAGGAACTGGGCCAGCATGACCGTGGTGTTCAGCAACGTGAACCCGGCGAGGAAGACGGCGTCGGAGAACACGTCGTCGTTGAAGGCGACGACGCGGCAGACCGGGGGCAGGCTCTCGGAGCAGAACCGCCCGTGCAGGTAGTTGGTGACCTCGTGGTCGCCGAAGCTCAGGGCGTACAGGTACGCGCCGGCCGTGAACAGGGCGCCGAGCGCGAGCAGGCCCCCGCGTCGCCGCGGCCGGGCGTCGCGCACCAGGTGAGCGGTGACCAGGTAGTACAGCAGGACGGTGCCCAGGCCGAGCACCATGTTGTTGATCTCGACCCAGCGCAGGAACTGGTTGTCGGCGACGAACGCGAGTGTGCGGTCGGCCTTCCTGTTGACGGAAATGAGCACGACCACCAGCGAGTCGAGGGTGAGCAGCAGATGCAGCCTGCCGTGCGCGAGGCGACGCCTGGGGAGGTTCACGCTCCGCGCCGGGTCTCGCCGGGGTCCGTGGCGTCCTGCGTGGCGGACGAGGGACACAGCCCCCGGATGAGCACGTCGAACAGCCGTGCGGCCCGGGTGTGCTCCTCGTCCTGGGGGCCGACGTGCCACAGGGGGCCCAGCAGCACCAGCACGTCGTCGGCCGTCGTTCCGGGCAGGATGGTTCCGGCGGCCTCGTTGGCGCGCACCAGCGCCGTCAGGGCCTCCAGCAGCGGCCGGTACGGCTCACGGCACTGCTCGGTCATCGCGGCGGTGGCCCCCCGCATCGCCTCCGAGAACTCGGGTGTGGACTGCCCGAGGCTCAGCAGGCGTTCCAGCCACACCCGCAGCGCGTGCGGCGGGCTCAGGGTCGTCAGGAGCGCGGGCACAGCGGCGACCAGCTCGTCCACCTCCGCCCCGTACACCTGAAGCATCAGGGACTCGCGGGTCGGGAAGTGGCGGTAGAGCGTCCCCTGGCCCACGCCCGCTCTGCGCGCGATGGACTTCAAAGAGGTGTCGCCGGGGGCGGCGAGCGCCTCCGTCGCCGCTTCGAGGATGCGCAGCCGGTTGGAGCGTGCGTCCGATCTCATCGATGCTCCGGTCTCTATCCGTGGTGATGCCGTCGGGTGGGCTCGGGCCGCGCCCGCTGGGCAGCGTGTTGACGTGCCGCACATGGCTGGGGTCTCTCGACACTCCGAGCGGTGAGATCCCGGCACTCGACGAGCCGGTGCCGCGAACACCTGCGAGACACATATCCTGGGGAGAAACCTACACTCCGCGGCCGTCGTCCCGACGGGCGGACCATCCGCGCGGGCACGCCGTCCGGCGAGCAGTACACACACCACCCGCTCCGAGCAGAAGGCCATCGATACCCATGTCCCATGACGCAGTCGCTCCCGTCATCGCCCTGCGGCGGCACACGTCGGCGGTGGAGCGGCTCGACGAGCTGACCGCCGCCCTTGCCGAGGACCTCGACGAGGGCAGGTGGGCCCCGGCGGCGCTGGAACGGACCCTGGCCTCCCGCCTGCTCGTGGCCTGCGCCGGGGACGGGCAGTTCACCCCGGCCCGTCTGCGCGAGACCCTCTGGGAGGGCAGCGTCGCCCTGCCGTACGCCGGCGGCGGCCGGCTGGCCCGGCTCCTCGCCCAGCTGTGCGCGGTGACCGCACACCCGGCGCCGGGCGCCGAACCCGCGCTGTCCACCGGCGCGCGCCTGCTGGAACGGGTGGCACAGGACGCACCCGCGGGCGACCGGCCCTGATGGCGCCGGCGACGAGACGTCCACCGGTCCGGGGCGACCGGTGCCCGGCACAGTCAGATGACGGATGTGTCCGGCACTCCGCCCGCGCGAGACTGAATGCCGTGAAACACACACCGGGCTCGAAGGGGGAGAGAGCATGACGAGGTACCACAGGTGTGGCCGGCCCTGCTGTGATCATTCGCCGGTCAGGCGGTCGGCGTCCGGTCGGCGGTCCAGGAGCGCCCGCGCGGGCGGGCCCCTTCTCACCCTGGTGCGGGACTCGGAGCCCCGTCGGACCGTCGAACTGTCCACGGTGACGCGCGAGCCCATGCCGGCCGACGTCCGGGGCGCGATCGTGACGCCGGTGGACGGCAGGCTCATGGCCACCTGGCTGCCCCTGGACGCACCCTCCCGTGTCCCGCAGGGCCGCGTCCTGCTGTCCTGGACGCCCGCGGGCGAGGACCGGACGGACGTCACGGCGCAGCTGGGCCTCGCGGGGACCCAGGTCCTGCTCGCGGTCTGGCCCGGCCTGCGTGGTGAGTGGTCAGGCGTCGTCCGTCCCACCGTCGCGGAGGTGACGGAGCTGCATGCCGCGCTCCGCCTCGCGACGGTGGTCCTGGACCGTCTGGCCGACTGACGGCCGGCGGTCCGCGCGCTGAGGCCTACGCCTCTTCGTGCGGACCGACCCGCACGTCCCCACCGGAGTCACGCAGCGACGGGGCGTGGGCGTGGCCCTGGCTGCCGTAGCCGGTGACCGGGACCTCGGGCCAGCGTTGCCATACCCGCCACGGCCGCACACATGTGCTTCAGCCGCCGGCACAGATTTCACACGTTCCGCGCGGACATGGCCCGTTCCGGCGTCAGACGTCGCGGAGGAAGCCGGCGAGGATCTCCAGCGTCCGTCCCGGCTCCTCGATGGCCGCCGCGTGCCCGCCCCTGACCGCGGCCAGTCGCGCGCCGGGTATGCCTTCCGCCAGTTCCAGCGAGTGCTCCGGGGCCACCATCCGGTCACCTGGACTCGCCACCACCAGGGCGGGGGCGGTGACCGCGGGGAGATCGCCGCGGACGTCGATGCCCAGGGCGAAGGCGATCTGCTGGGCGGTGCCGGGGGCGGACCCCGCGAATGCGGCGGTCAGCTGCCGGACCCGCTGCGGGGTGAGGAGGGTCAGGTACTCCTCGGAGAAGGACAGTGAGGTCAGCAGGGCGCCCAGCCCCTCGTCGCGACGGGCGTGCAGCGACGCCCACATCTCCAGATTGAGCCACAGCGTGGTGCGGGGCCGGGCGAAGCCGGCGAGGGTGAACAGTCCACGGACCCGGCCGGGATGGCGGGCGGCGGCCTTGACGGCCACGGCCGCGCCCAGCGAGGCCCCCGCGATCACGAAGTCGCCCAGCCCGGCCGTCAGGGCCGTGTGCACCACCTGGTCCGCCACGGTGTCCGCCACCAGCGGGCCGCCGGGCAGCGGGCTGCGCCCCGACCCCGGGAGGTCGGCAAGCACGACGGTGTGCGTGGCGGCGAGGCGGTCCACCAGGGTTCCCCAGGTCTCGGCCGCGGTGTTCCCGATGCCGTGCAGGAGTACCAGACCGGGCCCGCTGCCCCGGATGTCGTACGCGAGCACGTGTCCCCCCTTCTCACTCCCGTTACGAGTACGAGAGGGGACGGCACGTGGGTTCACCGGTCCGGGGACGCGGAAGGATCTAGGGAGTCCTGTCCCGCGCCGGGTTCGGGTCCGTCTGTGCCGTGGTCCAGGAGGTGAGGATGCGCAGGGCGTCGTGGGAGGGGCTGCCGGGTTCGGCGGTCAGTGCCATGAGGCGTTGTCCGGAGCCGTCG
>NZ_BMVN01000108.1:0-12379 GCF_014650735.1 Streptomyces canarius | reverse complement strand
CGTCCACACAGTCCTCCTGCCCCTGAACACGGCAGACAGACAGACCTAACGGAGTCCTACTAGACGGCTGTACCGACGCGAGCGACCAACTGGTCCAGGGCGGCCAGTTGCCGTCGGTCGAGAGAGCCGAAGAGCTGCTGGAGCATCTCCGCTCCCGCCTGCTCGGCGGATGTCAGGACTCCCCGCCCCTTGTCCGTGACGGACACGGTCTTGCGTCGCCGGTCGTGCGAGTCGCCGGTACGCGTGACCAGGTCGAGCCGCTCCAGGCCCTCCACGATCTGGGTGACCGAGCGCGGTGCCTGCTCGAGGGCTTTGGCGAGCTCGGCCTGGTGCAGCGGACCGCGGCTGGCCAGTACCTGGAGGACCTTCGCACGGGACAGGGAAAGTCCCGTGGCTGTGGTCATGTGTCGGTCGACGCGTTCTCGAACGCTGTGGGCCAGAGCGAGGAACGATAGTCCCACCTGTTCCGGTCCTGCGCTGGAGGTCGTCACTGCCTGCTCGTTCATGGTGCCGGGTATCCTCCCACAACATAATCGTGACGTCCCACACATGCGCCGCCCCCGTAGCCCTGATCAGCGGATCCACCTCCGGATCGGGCCGTAGCGCAGCCCTCTTACCCCCCGGCCGCGACTACCACATCGGCGTGGTGGCCCGTTCCCGCGGCGAGGCCGAAGCCCTCGTGGCCGAACCGGAGACCGTGGCCGACGACGTCCGGGTCGATGTCTTCCAGTCGACCTCGTACTCCTGTCCCGGACGCGCCGCGTCGCAGCGGAGGTCGATCGACCGTTGCCCGCAGCTCGACGTCCTGGTCGGCAACGCCGCTCTCCACGCCTTCAGTCAGCGCGTCACCGCGGAGGGCTTCGTCGAGATGACCGCGGTCAACTACCTGAGCCCGTTCGCGCTGCCCCAGGCCCTTACCGGCCTGCTCACGGCCACGGGGCGCGACGCCGCCCGACCGACGCGGATCATCAACGTCGCCGCCGGCGGGGGCTACTTCTCCGTGTGCGGCGCCGGGCTGCCGCGATGCCCGGAACCCGGCCGCGCCCCCGCCATCCACGCAGAGCTGTGGGAAGCGGCCGAGGCACTCCTCAACCGATGGTGCCGTGGCGCCGTAGCCATGACCGAGATATTCCCGCCCGGCACCTGCCGGTTCGAGGGGGCGGTCGGTTCGTGGGTGAGCGGCCGTCTGCGTGTCCTCCGGCTGCCGTTGCCGGCCGGTTCCGCCTGAGTCGGTGTGCTGGGCGACGCGCCTCGTCGGACGTGGAGGCGCCCGCGACCTCGGCCGCCGTGGCGCTGTGGTGGTTGATCGGGCGCACGTAGCCGCCGGTCGAGTCCGCCAGGGAGAACCGCTGGCTGGTCCCGTTGGCGTCGCCCCGCTGCCGGACGGATTCCGGCGACCCTTCGCGGCAGTCCTGCTCTGTTCACGGCCCTTCCGGCGGTGATCACTTCGTGCCAGCCCATGGTGTCGGGTAGGCTCCGGCCAAGAAGTGATGAGGTACCTCATGAATGGAGTGAAGCCATGGACCGCCCCGTTGCCGTGATCACCGGAGCCACCTCCGGTCTGGGTCGCGTCGCCGCCCTCGACCTGGCCGACCGCGGCTACCGCGTCGGTGTGGTGGCCCGCTCCCGCACCAAGGCCGACGCCCTCGTGGCCGAGCTGACGGCGGTGGCCGCTGATGTGCAGGTCGACGTCTTCCACGCGGACCTGGGCCTGGTCTCGCAGGCCCACCGGGTCGGCGAGGAGATCGCCGCGTACTACCCGCGGGTGGACGTGTTGGTCAACAACGCCGGACTGCACGCGTTCTCCCAGCGCATCACCGCCGAGGGCTTCGCGGAGATGACCGCGGTCAACTACCTGGGTCCGTTCGTCCTGACCCAG
Source organism: Streptomyces canarius (assembly GCF_014650735.1). NCBI lineage: Bacteria > Bacillati > Actinomycetota > Actinomycetes > Kitasatosporales > Streptomycetaceae > Streptomyces > Streptomyces canarius. The sequence continues at coordinate 10,500 of NZ_BMVN01000108.1, read as the reverse complement.
GCGCTGACCAGCAGGCTCCTGGCGTCCGCACCGTCGCGGATCGTCAACGTCGCCTCCGAGGCGTCCCGGCAGGCCAGGACGATCGCGCCGGCCGAGGACCTGCGCCACGTCGCCCCCTACACCCGCCGGGAGTCGATGTCCCTGTACGGGCGGACCAAGCTGATGACCATCATGTGGACGCAGGAACTCGCCCGGCACCTGGATCCCGCCAAGACCACCGTCAACTGCTGCGACCCCGGCTTCAACGCCACCGGCCTGGGCCGGGACCTGCCCGGTTCCAGGATCCTCCAGGGCGTCCTGAACACGCTGCACGTCGGTGACCCGCGCAAGGGCGCCGGCATCATCGTCCGGCTGGCCACCGACCCCGCGTTCGCGCACACCAGCGGCGGTTACTTCTCCGTGCGGGACGCCAAGTCGCTGGAGTGCCCCGAGCCCGGCCGGGATCCCCGCATACAGAAGGAACTGTGGGACGAGACCGTGACGCTGCTGGCCGCGCACGCGGCCGACTGACGCCCGGTGGCTCCTCCTCGGGGATGACGTCGGCCGGTACCGGGGTACCGGCTGTGGCGCGAATTCCGCCTCAAGTAGCTCAAGCCGGGCGCATCCGCCTTCTACGTTGTGAGTCCGGAGCCGGACAGGCCCGCTTCACACATCCTCATTTCTCCTGGTGGGAGTAATTTTCGTGGCCACCTTCCTCTATCGGCTCGGCCGATTCGCCTTCCGGCGGCGCAGACTGGTGCTGCTGGCCTGGCTCGCGCTGCTGCTCGCCGCGGGCATCGGCGTCAGCAGCGTCTCCGGCAGCACGACGGACGACTTCACTCTTCCCGGCACCCAGTCGCAGCGTGCCATCGACCTGCTGGAGAAGGAGTTCCCGCAGGCCGCCGCCTCGGGTGCCACCGCCCGTGTGGTCATCGAGGCGGCGGACGGCGAGAGGCTGACGGCGGCCGCGCACAAGCCGCGGGCGGAGGCCCTGGTCGACGACTTGCGCAGGGCGCCGCAGGTGGCGAATGTCGTGGATCCCTTCTCCAGTGGTCTGGTGTCGGCTTCGGGCACCATCGCCTATGCCCAGGTCACCTACGCCGTACCGCAGGCGGAGATGTCCACCGCCGCCTCCGACGCGCTGCGCGAGGTCGTGCGGCAGGGGGCCGAGGCGGGCCTGACCGTCAGCCTGGGCGGCAACGCGGTCCTGAACGACAGGGAGAGCAACACCGGGGAACTCATCGGTCTGCTGGTCGCCGCGTTCGTGCTGGTGATCACCTTCGGTTCGCTGGTCGCGGCCGGGCTGCCACTGCTGTCCGCGATCGTCGGCGTCGGGATCGCGCTGATCGGCGTCAGCATCGCCTCGTCCTTCGTCGACATGGCCTCCAACGCGCGGACCCTGGCGCTGATGCTGGGTCTGGCGGTGGCCGTCGACTACGCGTTGTTCATCGTCTCCCGCTACCGCGGTGAGCTGCGCGAGGGGCACAAGCCGGAAGAGGCCGCGGGACGGGCCCTGGGGACGGCGGGTTCGGCGGTGGTGTTCGCCGGACTGACGGTGATCATCGCGCTGGTGGGTCTGTCCGTCATCGGCATCGCGATGCTGACGACCATGGGTCTGGCCGCGGCCTTCGCCATCACCATCGCGGTCCTGGTCGCCCTGACCCTGCTACCGGCCCTGCTGGGCTTCACCGGCACCCGCGTGGCGGGCAGCCGTCTCTCCACCCGTCGCATGCGGGCCATCCAGCGCGGCCGCCGCACCTCGATGGGAGTGCGCTGGGGCCGCTTCGTCGCCCGCCACCCGGGGAAGATGCTGCTGGCCTCCGTCGTCGGCCTCGGTGTGCTGGCCCTCCCGGCACTGTCGCTGCGCCTGACCCTGCCCGACGACAGCATGGCCGCCCCCGGCAGCACCCAGCGCGTGGCCTACGACACGCTCAGCAAGGGCTTCGGGCCCGGCTTCAGCGGCCCGCTGACCGTCGTGGTCGACGCGCGGGGCAGCGACGACGCGAAGGCCGCGGCCACGGACACCACCGCCATGCTGGACGGCCTCGGCGACATCGCCACCGTACGGCCCCCGGTCTTCAACCAGGCCGGTGACGTCGCCCTGATCACCGTGGTGCCGGGCAGCTCACCCACCAGCCGGGCGACGGTGGACCTGGTCGCCGAGATACGCGAGCGCAGCGGCACGGTGGAGAAGGACGGCGCGCAGGTGATGGTGACCGGCACGACCGCGGTCAACATCGACGTCTCCGCCAAGCTCGGCGAGGCGATGGTGCCCTACCTGGCCATCGTCGTCGGCCTGGCCCTGATCCTGCTGCTGGTGGTGTTCCGCTCGGTGCTCGTCCCGCTGAAGGCCGCCCTTGGCTTCCTGCTCAGCGTGGTCGCCACCCTCGGCGTGCTGGTGGCCGTGTTCCAGTGGGGCTGGCTGAAGGATCTCTTCGGGGTCGACGAGACCGCGCCCATCGTCAGCCTGCTGCCGATCCTGCTGATCGGTGTCGTCTTCGGGCTCGCCATGGACTACGAGGTGTTCCTCGTCTCCGGGATGCGCGAGGCGTACGTCCATGGCGCCTCGCCCACCGAAGCGGTCGTCACCGGCTTCCGGCACGGGGCCCGCGTCGTCACCGCCGCGGCCGTCATCATGATCTCGGTGTTCGCCGGATTCCTCCTCGACGATGTCGCCCTGGTCAAGTCCATCGGCATGGGCCTGGCCACCGCGGTCCTCTTCGACGCCTTGGCGGTCCGCATGACCATCGTCCCGGCCGTCATGACCCTGCTCCAGGACCGGGCCTGGTGGCTGCCCGCCTGGCTGGACCGCGTCCTGCCCGAGGTGGATATCGAGGGCGAGAAGCTGCGGCGCGTCCTCGACGCCCGCGACCGAGGCGGCCATGTGCCCACCCCCGCCGGCCAGGGACTTCCCCCTATCGGCCAGGAACCGGCCGCGCCGGCCCCGCTCGGCTAGGCGCACCTCGACCCCGCCCGTCGGTCCTTCCCCCGAGGGCCGGCGGGCGGTCCCCGGACCCCGGCAGAGGAGGTCGCCGCCCTGCCCTCCCGGCCGTCCGGGACCCTCACACCCCTGCCCGCAGGTCACACCCCCGAAGTCCGTTGGGCGGCCTGCCCCGGAGCGCGAAGGCCATCTGTCATGACCGACCCGACCACCCTGGCGTCCGCACACCGGACTGCCGCGCACGCCTCCCGGCTGCCGCGGCCGCTGACCAGCGACCCGGACCAGCGTGTCACGGTGTCGATCATCAGCGGGCTGGCCGCGTGGCGGATGCTTGACCGGCACCACCCGCATGTGCGGCGGTGGGCCGTGCCCGCGTTCTGCGCCGTGTTGGGCCTGCCCTCGCTGCTGAACCCGGCAAATCGCGCCCATCTGCCGGGCGAGATCGTCCTCACCCTCGCCTACACCGTGCCCCTGCTGTGGCGCGAGCACCGCCCCGGCCCGGTCTTCGCCCTGACGACCATCGCCTCGCTGCTGGCCCTGCCCCTGCACGTCCTCAACGGCGCCGATGCCGCACGGATCGTCGCGCTCTACAACGTCGGCCGCTACGGCACCCCGCGTCAGCTGGCCGCCGCCTGCACCGTCACGGCGGCCCAACTCATCGTGTGGGCCTGGACGTTCTGGGACAGCGGCTACCTGCGGCACGCCAAACGGCCCGAGATGATCACCGTCCTCGCCATGCTGGCTGTCACCGCCTGCGCGGGACTCGCCCTGACCGGCCGCCTGGCCAAGGCCTACATCGTGGCCCTGGAGACCGAGCGGGACCAGCAGACCCGTCTGGCGGCCGCGCAGGAACGCACCCGGGTCTCGCGGGAGATGCACGACATCCTCGGCCACACCCTCGCCGTGATCGTCGGCCTGGCCGACGGGGCCGCAGCCCTTGCCAAGACCCGGCCCGAACGCTCCGCCGACACCCTGCACCTCATCGCCGACAGCGGTCGCGAAGCCCTGGCGGAGCTGCGCCACCTGCTCACCGTCGTCGATGACCGTGCTCCCGACACGGCGGACGCCCCCCTCGCCCCGCAGCCGACCCTGGGGGACCTCCCCGCGCTGCTGAACCGTGTGCGGGCCGCCGGCCCCGCCGCCACGCTGCGCACCGACGGCGACCTGACCACGCTCGGCAAGGGAGTGCAGCTCACCGCTTACCGCATCGTCCAGGAGGCCCTCACGAACACCCTCAAGCACGCGGCCGTCGACACCCGCGTCACGGTGGATGTCGGCACCGACGGCGGCACCGTGCACGTCACCGTCGAGGACTCCGGCCCGGCACGCCGCGCCACCGCCGAACACCCCGGTGGACAGGGCCTGGTCGGCATGCGTCAGCGCGCCGCCCTGTACCGGGGCCATGTCACCGCCGGCCCCACTGCCTCGGGGGGCTGGCGCGTCCACGCCACCCTCAACGCCTCCACCGGCGCAAGGGAGAAGCACAGCACATGACCACCGTCCTCATCGTCGACGACCAGGCCCTGCAACGGCTGGGCTTTCGCATGCTGCTCGAAGCCCAGCCCGACATGACCGTCGTCGGCGAAGCCGCCCACGGACACGACGCCGTCCGCATGACCGCCGAACTCCGCCCCGACGTCGTCCTGATGGACGTCCGCATGCCCGGCCTCAACGGCATTGAGGCCACCCGCCGCATCGCCGACTCCGGTGGCCGCTCCCGGGTCCTGGTCCTGACCACCTTCGACCTCGACGAGTACGCCTACGAAGCCCTGCGCGCGGGCGCCGCGGGGTTCTTCCTCAAGGACGCCCGACCCGAGGAACTCGTCGTCGGCATCCGGTCCGTGGCCGCCGGCGACTGCGTCATCTCACCCAGTCTGACCCGCAGACTGATCGACGCCTTCACCAGCACGCACTCCCGGCAGCACCCGCCCGCCCCCCGGCTCACGCGCGATCAACAGCGCCGGCTCGCCGAGCTGACCGAACGGGAACGGGAGGTCCTCACCGCGGTGGCCACCGGATGGTCCAACGTCGAGATCGCCGCCGAACTCCATCTGGCCGAATCCACCGTCAAGTCGCACGTCAGCCGCGTTCTGGCCAAGCTCGGCGTCCGCGACCGCGTGCAGGCGGTCATCTTCGCCTACGACGTCGGCCTGGCCCGCCCCGACTGATCCCGCGCACCGCGGCCCGCCCGATATGCCGGTCGCGCACCGTACCTGTGGTCATCGTCTTCACCCCTCCCTCACCAATTGATGAGGTACCACACTATATGCTGTAGTTCATGAGGTGCCTCACTAATTGGGGTGCCACCCTTCCGACGCCCCCGTGCCGGTGCCCCGTGCCCCCCACTCCCGAGCGGCTCCGGCGCCGCAGCCGTAGCTCCAGCCGAAAGCGAGGAACCTTGCACATGAAGGTCCACATCGACGAACACAAGTGCGTGGCCAGCGGACAGTGCGTACTCGTCGCCCCGGACGTGTTCGATCAGCGTGACGAGGACGGCGTCGCCGTCCTGCTCGACGACTCGCCGACGCCCGACAAGGCCGGGCAGATCCAGGAAGCGGTCGTCATCTGCCCGGGCGCGGCCATCCGCCTGGACCGGGCATGAGGCGAGTGGTGGTGGTCGGCGCCTCGGCCGCCGGGCTGGCCACCGTAGCCGCCCTCCGGCAGCAGGGCTTCGGCGGCCTGATCACCATGATCGGCGATGAGCCGCATCTGCCGTACGACCGGCCGCCGTTGTCCAAACAGTTCCTGACCGGACAGTGGGGCGCCGAACGCCTCCTGTTGCGTCCGGAGTCGGACCTCAAGGCCATGAACCTGGACCTCAGGCTCGGTGTGTCCGCGACCGCCGTCGACCGGTCGGCTCGCACCGTCACCCTGGCCCACGGCGGCACAGTGCCCTACGACGCCCTGGTCATCGCCACCGGCGTACGACCACGCCTCTTACCGGGCGGGCACGGCAGAGGGGGCGTGCATGTGCTGCGCACCCGGGAGGACGCCCTCGCGCTGCGCGACCGCCTCGGCAACGGCCGCCGCCTGGTGATCATCGGGGGCGGGTTCCTCGGCACCGAAGTGGCCGCCGCCGCACGGCAGCGGGGCGCCGATGTCACCGTCGTGGAGTCCGGGGCCGAGCCGCTGGCGCGGATCATCGGCCGTGCGGCGGGCCGGTTCATCACCGGCATCCACCGCGACCGCGGCGTGCGGATCCTCACCGGCCTCAAGGCGGAGACCTTCGACACCGCCGACGGTGCCGTGACCGGCGTCCGGCTGGACGACGGTCGTATCCTGCCGGCCGACGACGTGCTCGTCGCCGCCGGCTCCGTGCCCAACACCGACTGGCTGCGCGGCAGCGGACTCGACATCGACGACGGCCTGCTCTGCGACGCCCACGGCCGCTGCGCACCCGGCATCCACGCGGCGGGCGATGTCGCCCGCTGGTTCAACCCGCTCTTCGGCCGCGCGATTCGGGTGGAGCACCGTACGAGCGCGTCCGAACAGGGCATCGCCGTCGCCCGCGACCTCCTCACCCCCGCCACCCCGCAGCCCGCCGCGCCCGTGCCCTACTTCTGGACCGACCAGTACGAGGTGAAGGTGCAGTCTCACGGATACCTGCCCGGGCACGAGGAGAGCGCGGTCCTCGACGGCGACCTGGCCGAGGGGCGGGCCCTGATCGGCTACCGCCGAGGACGCCACCTGACCGGGGTGCTCGCCATCGGCATGCCCGTCAAGGACGTCCGGCCCTGGCGCGCCGCCGTGGCCCGCCGCACCGAATGGGCCGCCGCGACATCCGCACCGACACCCGCACGATGAACGGAGAATCCATGACCCCCCACGACCACGCGTGTCTCCTGCCCCGCTTTCCTCAGGCGCGGCCGTCCGAGTGCCCGTTCGACCCGCCGCAGGACTACCAGGACTGGCGGCGGCGCGACGGGCTCCAGCGCGCCACGCTGTGGAACGGCTCCACCGCCTGGGTGGTGACCCGCTACGAGGACATCCGTGCCGTCCTGAGCGACCCGCGCGTCAGCGCCGATGCCCGCAACCCCGGTATGCCCCGCCTCTCGCCCGCCGGCGAGGACAGGACGGACCAGGAGCCCCCCTTCGTCCGCCTGGACGATCCCGAGCACGCCCGCCAACGCCGCATGCTCACCGGGGACTTCACCGCCAAACAGGCCGCTGCCCTGCGCCCCCAGGTGCAGCGACTCGTCGACGAAGCCCTCGACGAGATGGTCCGCAAGGGGCCGCCGGCGGATCTCCTGACCGACTTCGCCCTGCCCGTACCCTCCCGGGTGATCGCCGTACTGCTCGGCGTCCCCTACGACGACCACCCCTTCTTCCAGTCCTGCAGCAACAAGCTGCTGGACATGTCGCTGCCCGCCGAGGAAGTACGCGCCACCAGCCAGGCGTTCGGCACCTACCTCTACACGCTGGTCGAGAGCAAAGCCGCCGAGCCGGGTGACGACCTGCTCAGCCGCCTGCTCGCCGAGCGGGTCGAAACCGGCGAGCTGACCCGGCAGCAACTGGTCTCCATGGCCCTGCTCATGCTGATCGCCGGGCACGAGACAACCGCCAACACCATCGCCCTGGGCACGCTCGCCCTGCTGCGCCACCCCGAGCAACTCGCCCTCCTGCGCGACACCGAGGACCCGGCCGTCATAGCCCGGGCCATCGAGGAACTGCTGCGCTACCTGTCGGTCGTCGAGAACGTCGTCGTCCGGGTCGCCGTCGACGACTTCACAGTCGCGGGAGAACAGATCCGGGCCGGCGACGGCCTCATCATCAGTCTCCCGGCGGGCAACCGCGACACCACGCTCCTGCCCGACCGGCCGAACGCCCTCGACATCACCCACAACGCCCGCGCCCACCTGGCCTTCGGCTTCGGGGTCCACCAGTGCCTGGGGCAGAACCTCGCCCGGACGGAACTGCAGGTGGCCATCCCCTCGCTGCTGCGCCGCCTGCCCTCCCTGGCCCTCGCCGTCCCCTTCGAGGAGGTCTCCTTCCGGCAGCAGATGTCCGTCTACGGTGTCACCCGGCTGCCCGTCACCTGGTGAATCCACTCGCCGGCACGTCCGCGGCCTGACCAACCCGCACCCGTTCGACGAGGCACTTCATCGAACGGGTGCGGGTGCCGGACGGGAGACGGACCCAGGCGGGGTCCGTCCCGCCCCCGCGGACACCTGCGCAGGTGCACCCATGCTCGCGCCAACCCACACCCCCTTTCGGAGCAACCGCGTCCCCATGCCCAGGTACCCCCGCCCCACCCGCCGCCCAGGCGCCCGCGCCGCGGCCCGCACTCCGGCGACAGCGATATGAGCGGCCTCCCACAGGAAGCCGCCGTCGTCGGCACGAGCATCGTGGTCGCGGCCGTCGTGCACCGCTACCTCTACGTGCGGCTCGTCAAGAACACCACGGCCTCACCCCGGCTGCGCCGCTGCGGGCGGCTCACCGCGGTGGCGCTGACCGTCCTGGTCCCCGCCGGTGTCCTGGCCGCCCAGTACGCCGACCCCACCCGTATCGCCTGGTTCGTCCGGCCGGTGTTCACCTGGGTCGCCTGTGCCGTCTACCTCCTGCTCGTCCTCGCCGTCCTCGAAGTTCCGATGCGCCTGGCAGCACGTCCGTCAACCCGGTCCACCCACGCGCCCGCCGCCGCGCCCGCACCGCGAGCCGCGGACACGCGCCGGCCCCGCCCCGGCCCGGCGACGCACCAGGCGGAACCCGTCGAGGCCGCCGCACCGCCCGACGCACCGACGATGGCCGATCGGCGCCTCGTGCTCGCCCGCTCGGTCGCCCTGCTGGCCGCGGCGACCGCCACCGCCACGACCGGCTACGGCTTCCACCGCGGCCTGGGACCACCCGACATCAAAACCGTGCCCATCACCCTGCGCCGACTCCACCCGTCCCTCGACGGCATGCGCATCACCATGGCCGGCGACCTCCACCTGGGTCCCTTCTTCGGCCGCGCCCACACCACCCGCAACGTCCGATTGATCAACAGCACCTCTCCCGACCTCGTCGCGATCGTGGGAGATCTCTCCGACGGCAGGGCCGAGGACCTCGCCGGTTATGCGGAGCCACTGGCACGCCTGCGCTCCACACACGGCACGTTCTTCGTCACCGGCAACCATGACTACCGCTACGACGCCGACGCCTGGATCGACACCCTCACCGGTTTCGGTGTCAGGACCCTGCGCAACACCCGCACCCTGATCACCCACCGCGGCGGAGCCCTCGACCTCGCCGGCGTCACCGACATCGAAGGCGAACGAGCCCACGACGCCCCGGACTACGGCAAAGCCCTCGCCGACCGGGATCGCTCGCACCCGATCATCCTTCTCGCCCACCAGCCCGTCCAGGTGCACGAGGCGGCCCGGCACGGCGTGGATCTCCAGCTCTCCGGGCACACCCACGGCGGAGGCTTCTTCCCCGGAAACCTGCTCGTCCCCCTGACCCAGCCGGTCACGGCGGGCCTGGCCACCTTCGGCACCACCCAGCTCTACGTCTCACGCGGAGTCGGAGCCTCGCTCCCGCCGATCCGGGTCGGAGCCCCACCGGACATCACGGTGATCGAACTGCGCAGCGCCTGATCCGTCAAGCGGCCCTGCGGCGCTCTCAGGAGGCATTCGCCCCGGCGTGCGTGCCCGTGTGTGTTCCTGCTGTTCACCCTCTTCATGAATGGTGCGGCCGCCCGCGCCGGTGTCGCCGCGTCCACCGCCCACCGCATCCTGGTCCGGCACGGCCTGCCCGCCCTGGCCGCCACTGACCGGGCCACCGGCGAACCCGTCCGCCGCTACGAACGCGCCCGGCCCGGCGAACTCATCCACACCGACGTCAAGAAACTCGGCCGCATCCCCGACGGCGGCGGCCACAAAGTCCTCGGCCGGGCGGCCGGCAGCCCGAACAAGAACCGCCGCAACGGAGCCGGATACGCCTACCTCCACACCGCCCTGGACGACCACACCCGCCTCGCCTACACCGAAGACCTGCCCGACGAGACCGCCGCCACCTGCGCCGGCTTCCTCACCCGGGCAACCGCCTGGTTCGCCCAGCAGGGCATCACCGTCGAACGCGTCCTCACCGACAACGCCTGGGCCTACACCAAGAACACCTGGCGCCATACCTGCCACGAGTTGGGCATCAGCCCCCGCTGGACCAGGCCCTGGCAGCCCCAGACCAACTGCGAGGATCTGGAGGCGTTTTTCCGGCCGGTCTGACCCACAGACCAACCGGCCATTCGTGCCTTGTTGCCGATGTGTCGACCGGCTGGGAGAACGCGTGCGGCTGCACCGGCGGATCGGCCGGATGTGACCTGATAAGAGCCTGGCTCACGCGCCTCATCGCAGTTGTGTCCCCGGTGCTCCGTCGGTGCGGCTCCAGTCACGCGGACCGCCAGGAGGACAGGTGCCCAGCAGTGCCAACACGAGCGTCACCCTCGGAGTCGACACTCACGCGGACGTTCACGTCGCTGCCGCCCTCGACCAGTTCGGCCGCCGACTAGTGTCCTGCGCCGGAGATCCGTCGGCAGAAGCGGGCAAGGGAGTCGAGGATCTCCTCGGCTGTCTTGGTCCAGATGAACGGCTTCGGGTCCTCGT
>NZ_BMVN01000107.1:0-12480 GCF_014650735.1 Streptomyces canarius | reverse complement strand
ACCAGCGAGGCCGTCGTGGCCCTGTCACCGACCCCGACCGGCACCTGACACACGAAACGGCACGAGGCTGACGCGCGGGTGCCCCTATAGACCGTCAAGCGGTCTGTCGGAGCGGTTCGGGGGTTCGGATCATGCGGGGCAGGTGGCGGTAGACCTCGCGGGCGACGAACCGTTTCAGGCAGCGGACGACGTCCTTCTCGGTCATGCCTCCGGCGGTGTGCCTGGCGACGTATTCCTGGGTGCGCCGGGCGTACTTCACGCGGATCAGGACGATGGTGTGGAGGACGTTGCCGGCCGCGCGGTCGCCGTCGCGATTGAGGCGATGGCGGTTGGTGCGGCCGGAGGAGGCCGGGACCGGGGCAGCCCCGCAGAGGTGGGCGAAGGCGGCTTCGAAGCGGAGCCGGTCGGGGTTGTCGCCCGCTCTGGTCAGCAGCTGCCCGGCGGTTTCCGGGCCGAGGCCGGGCAGGGCGATGAGCGTGGGGGCGGCCTGGGTGACCAGCGGTCCGATCTGGCGGTGCGGGCCTGCACCAGTGTCTTGGTCAGACCCCGCGGCTCGCCGCCGATCACGGACTTCATCCCCGCGCCGATCCGGGCGCCAAGGCGCCGGGTGCGCACGGTCAGGCCGATCACCTCGCCGATCACCTGCTTCACGTCGTGGCCCGGGACGTCGTTGGTCGTGACGACCAGAACGCCGGCTTCCCACGTCAACGTGCTCATCGGCGTGGCCGCACCGCTCCTGGGCCGTCATCTGCTGCCGAGGTCGGCCCCCGGCGGGCGCGGGCACCTGGACCTGGTCGGAGTGGGCCTGCTGGGTGCCGGTGTCCTCGCGCTGATGCTGCCGCTCGTCGAGGCCGACTCCGGCGGGCTGCGCCGCATGTGGTGGCTGTTCCCCGTCGGCACAGTGCTCCTGTACGGCTTCGCCCGCTGGGAGGGCCGTGTCTCGGCTCGCGGCCGGGAACCCCTGGTGCAGCCGCAGTTGATGCGCGAGGTCCGCGGGTACGCGGCGGGAACTGCGCTGGCCACCGTCTACTTCGTCGGCTTCGGCGGCATCTGGCTGGTGTTCGCCCTCTGCTTCCAGGACGCGCCGGGCTACTCACCGCTGGAGTCCGGACCGCCCGTGACGCCCTTCGCGTTCGGTTCCGCGGCGACCGCCGTGGTCGCCGGCCGGCTCGTGGAGCGCCTGGGCAGGCTGCTGACGGTCCTGGGCGTGGTCGCGCATGGCGGGGGTCGCCGGCGGCGCGCTCCAAACGGGCCGGCGGCTGGGCGGCGCCATCGGTACGGCCGTCCTGCCCGGACTGTATTACCTGGCGAAGGACGAGCACGACGGTCCGTCCGCCGCGGTCGCCCTGTCGGTGGGCGCGGGCACCTTAGCGGTCGGCCGTGGCCGCCTCGTACTGGTCGACGACGTCCTGCCGGACCAGCCCCCGGGCGTTGACCTCGATGCCCTGACTCCTGGCCCACTCCCTGATCCGGGCGGCCCTTGAGGCTTCACGTCGTACCGGGGGCCGGCGCCCCCTGGGGGTACCGCCGCCGGCACGACGGGCCACTTCGACGAACGGAGCGAGCGCGTCCCGCAGTTTCTGATGGCCCTCGGGAGCCAGGTCTATTTCATAACTGACGCCGTCGATACTGAACAAGTGCGTCGAGATATCGTCGCCCATCGCACCTGTGAGATCGTCCGTATAGACGGTGATGGTGGTCCGCGCCATTGAGTGTCTCCTCCGGAGGACCGAGAGTTCGGTGCAGAATGCTTTGGTTACTCGGTTCTCCCGAGCATGTTAAGTCTCCTGCGCCGCTACACGGCCTGCCAAACGGGACGCGGTACATACACCCTGTCACAGGCTGAGCTGTTCACCTGTACGGAGACCGGCTCTCGCAGCGGGAGAGTTATCCGGAGTTCCTGCATGGCGCTGGACGGCGGGCCGCCCTCGGAGCGTTCCGTCTCGTAGCCCTTCACCCGCGCCGACAGGGTGCGGGGATCGCAAGCGCGACGGCTTCGCCCCGGTGCCCTGACAGGCCGAACGTAGTCCGACCAGAGGGACTTGCCGGCTCTGTTGGCGAGGCGTGCCTATCAGGTACGGATGGACTCGGACTGGGATGACGAGCGAGCGGCTCTGTGTTGCGCGCATGGCGCACAGCTCCCCGCCGCCGGCAGGGATGCGTCGGAACAGACAGGTGGCGGTTCACTCAACCGGGGCGCGCCACGGTGTCCCGCTCCGGCTCCACCGCTCCTCGACCCCTGCCCACTTCCAGACGAGTAGGGCGACGACCCAGGTGGCGAAGAAGAGTCCGACGATGACGAAGCCGACGGTGTTGAGGTTCACGCCGCCGATCCACTGCCAGAAGGCGCCGTGCAGATCGAGTTTGTCGGCAAGGAGGCCGAGCAGTTCCACGGTGCCGATGAGGAGGGCGACGGCGACGGACAGGCCGGTGATGGTGAGGTTGTAGTAGACCTTGCGGACCGGTTCGGAGAAAGCCCAGCCGTAGGCGAAGTTCATGAACGTGCCGTCGATGGTGTCGAGGAGGGACATGCCGGCCGCGAAGAGGACGGGCAGGCAGAGGATGGCGTACCAGGGCAGGCCGGAGGCGGCGCTGGAGCCGGCGAGGACCAGTAGAGCGATCTCCGTCGCCGTGTCGAAGCCGAGCCCGAAGAGCAGGCCCAGCGGGTACATCTGCCAAGGGCGGGTGACGGACTTCGTCAAGGTGCCGAGTATGCGGTTGAGGAATCCGCGTTTGTTGAGGTGCTCCTCCAGTTCCGTCTCGTCGTAGTGCCCGGAGCGCATGCTCCGGAAAACCTTCCAGATGCCTGCCAGGGCGAGAAGGTTGATGAGGGCGATGACGTACAGGAACGCACCGGAGACCAGGGTGCCGACCCAGCTCGCCAGTGTGTGCAGGGTGGAGTTGTCGTCCTGAAGCGGGCCGGCGAGGCCTTTGATCCCGAACGCCAGGAGGAGGGAGAGGGCGAACACGATGCTGGAGTGGCCCAGAGAGAACCAGAAACCGACCGACAGGGGCCGTTTCTCGGAGTTCATCAGCTTCCGGGTCGTGTTGTCGATGGCCGCGATGTGGTCGGCGTCGAAGGCGTGCCGCATCCCGAGGACATAGGCGGTGACGCCTATGCCCACGCCGAAGCTCTTCTGCCCCACGGTGAAGTGGTGGGGGGCCACGACGGTGATGAGGATGCCCCAGCCGATGATGTGCAAGGCGGCGATGGCGGCGAAGACGCCCCCCAGGCGCGACCACTCGGCCTTCGTCAGCGAGCGGCGGACCGTGGACAGTCGGCTGGGGGAGGAGGGTGGCCTCAGAGTGGGTGCGGACATGGTGGTTCCTCTTCCGTGGGTGCGGGCGTGGCTGGGCGCCTGGATGCGCTCATGAAAGAAGCCGTGCGGACCTGCGTCAGGTCCGCACGGCTCAGTGCGTCAGACCGTTCAGGCCGCCGACGGCACGTACGGGAAGGTCTGCGACGGCTTCGCGGTGATCGACTCCTTGCCGATGCCCAGGGTCACCGGGGTGTTGCTGGCGAAGGAGAACATCACGTCAGGCGCGTTGTCCGTCAGGGTGCGGCCGTTCCACTGCGCGAACCCGTACGAGGCGGGCGTGCCGACCTCGTACGGCAGGACGTTGGGGAGGATGCGGTCCACGACCGTCTTGGCGTAGGCCTCGGGGTCCTCGGCCGTGCCGTAGGCACGGACCACGCCGGCGACCGACTCGGTGAGGGCCTTGCCGTACAGCGCGACGTCCTCGCTCGGAACGTTCTCGTTGAGCCGGTCGCCGAGGGTCTCGTTGTACTGGGTGAAGAGCGGGTGGATCATCGGCAGGCCCGCCCGGTTGATCGGACGCCAGCCGCCGGCGTCCGTGGCCAGGAAGGCGACGGCCCATACATCGATCTTGCGGTCCTCACCGGCGACGGGCAGCAGTTCCTCGTCGGCGACCTCCAGGACGATCGAGTACACGGTGTGTCCCGCGAACAGGTTGGCCGCCCGCTCGGGGTCCCAGGAGGACAGGTCGACCTTGGTCCCGTCCTGGAAGGCGTGACCGACGGCGTGCAGGACATCCGGCTCGATCCAGAACGGGTCGCCCGCCTTGCCGACCCAGGCGCGGCTGCCACCGGGCAGCTCCAGGGTCTCGCCGGTGCGGCCCCGGCCGATCACCGTCCCCTCGGCGAAGTCGTTCCGGGCATCGGGCCCGGCCAGCCGGCGCACCTCGTAGGTCTGGACGCCGTTCGTGTCGGCCTCGGCGAAGGTGAAGCGGTAGGTGACGTCCTCGATCGCGTCGCCATTGGAATCGATCTTGAACTCGTACTTGCCCTCCGGGTGCAGGCCGCGGGGGATGTCCTCGCCGGCCAGCGAGTGGCTGTGGTCCGTGACGAACACGGTGCCCTGCTCTCCTCGGAAGACGTACAGGTCCGTGATGTCCAGGCGCGGGTCCTGGCGGGCGATGGGGGAGTCGAGGTGGTGGGACATGGTGCTCTCGCTTTCTTGTCGAAGCTGTGTTCCACAGTCTGCTGAGATGGCGGACCACGATCTGTCGAGACGGCTCCAGAGTCGGTTGAGCGTCACCCACACAGGCCGTGTGGGGTTTGCCCGACATGCCCTCCGCAGACCGTTCCGCGCAGATCAGGAGGGCAATTCGACCTCTTGGTCCACTTCCCGCAGGTACAGGCGAGCCAGCTGAACCCGGGATCGAACGCTCAGCTTCTCGAAGGCGTGACGTACGTGGGTGTTCACTGTGTGTGGCGACAGGAAAAGTCGTTCTGCGGCCTGTCGATTGGTCGCGCCGTGGGCGATCAGGCGCACGACACCCAGTTCCGACGGAGTCAGTCCGCGCCATCCGGCGTCCGGTGCGCCGCCGGCAACGATGGGTTTGATGCCCAGCTTGCGCAACCGGCTGCGCGCGCGCCGGCTGTCGCGCTCGGCGCCGCATGCTTCGTACCCCTCCAGTGCCCGTTCGAAGCAGGCTCGTGCTTCGGAGGGGTCGGCCGTCAGCGCGCCGGCGTCCTCCCACGCCTGCGACCTGAGCAGCGGCCGCCCGTTCCCGTAACCCTCGGCCGCCTCCACGATCCTGCACCGGTCGCCGTCCAGGAGTCCTCGCGCATGCCGGGCCGTCACCTCGAAGAGCGGGAAGCGCGCGTTGCGTTGCGCCCGGTTCTCAGCGAACTCCACAATGGACGCGGCGACTTCACGCAACCCGGAAGCCAGTGCGACACGAACGAGCAGGACCGCGTCCCCGGCATCGATACCGGCCACGTGAACGTACCCGCGTATCACGTGTGCTTTGGCCATCCGTAGTCGACGCTCGGTCAGTGCGCTGTCACGACCAGCCGTTGTGATCACGGTGATCCATGCCCCGATCCGGCGCTGCTGCGGTTCGGGGCTCGACAGCAACTCTTCGGCCCGTGCCGCGCAGGCTTCGAGTCCCGCGTCATCACCGAGGTGGAAGGCCACCCGGGCCCTGGTGCACAGCGCCGCCGACTCCCCGGTGAAGGAAAGCCCGGTGGCCGCGGCGGCCTCCTCGGCGGCTGCCAGATCCCGCGCCGCGGCCGCCAACTGCCCGGTATCCAGCAGAAGGCGGGCCCGAGTGGTCCGCCACAGGGGTATGAACGCGCGTCGCCCGTGCTGTTCTACCTCCTCGACCGCCGCCTCCACCAGCTCCAGGGCGCCCCGGTCATCTCCGGTCACACTCAGCACGGAGGCGCGCCAGCTGGTGGTGAGGGCCACCTCGGGAAGCGCGGCGGCCCGGCCGGGATCGAGGTGCGCGAGGCCCGCTGTGGCCGCGCCGCTGTGCCTGATCGCGTCCGCCCAGTGGTGCCGGTGAACGGCGTTGATCGACTCCAGGGTTCGATGCGTCAGTTCACTGACGGGGTGCACACCGCGCGTTCGCATGAGGGTCTCTGCCACGGTACCGCCGGCCTCCTCGGCGTCGCCCCTGAGCAGACGGTTGAGCATGGTCATCGACAGCAACTGGTCCTTGAGCGGGACCGGCACGTCACGCCGACGATGGATGTGACGGATGTGGGCGTCGAGCCGGGGAACGTCGAACTGACTGCCCATACGGGTCAGTTCCAGGCAGGTTCGTGCGTGGGCGACGGGATCGAGCGGCGCCTGGACGAGGCCGCGGGCCACATCACGAGCCTCGGCGATCTCGCCCGCCTGCCAGAGCAGGGGAATGAGCTCCGCCGTAAGGCGTTGACGCTCGGGGCACAGCTCCGTGGTGCTCTCCAGAGCACGCCGGAGATACCGGGCCGCGGTGCCCGGTGCCAAGAAAGCCAGCTCCTGCGCGGCCTGCCTGAGGATACGCCCTGCCCAGACGTCCCCTGGTTCGGCGACGTCGACCAGCTCGCCGGCCAGCGACACGATGGGCACGCCCGCACGCGCCCGGACTTCGACGGAGCGTCTGCGGACGGAGAGGCGCAGGGGACGGGGCAGCGTTGCCGCGACCGCATCGCGCAGTGGCGCGTGCGGGAAGGACAGACGGTCGTCACCCGCCCGCAACAGCTGTGCCGCCAGGACCTCACGCAGCGGCGCGAGCAGCGTGGGCTCGGATCGGTCCAGCAGCTGGGACAAGTGCTGAACGGTGAACGTGTCACCCAGCACCGAGGCGATCAGCACCAGTTCCCGCGCGTCCTCAGAGAGCTGGTCGAGACGGCGGTTGACCAGCCAGGTGGTTACCTCCCGCATGTCTGCCGTCTCCGTGGCCGGGCACTGTGCAACGGGAGAGACGTCCTGGAGGTGCGCGCACAACTGCCGTACCGTTCCCGGGAGCCCGTCGAGGTAGCAGAGGAAGGGCGCCGCCAGGACAGCCTGGGGGCCCAGAAGGTCCTGTGTCATCTGCCGGATCGCGTCCGCTGCGAGCGGACCCAGTTGGAGTTGGGTCGCGTTCCTGGTGAACAGGTCCCGGCGCAGTGCCCGCACGGCCGGCGCGTCCACGTTTGTCCGGGAGGCGAGTACCCACAGCAGCGGCAGGCCTGCGAGTTGTACCGTGAGGGTGCGTACGGCCAACAGTGTCAGGTCGTCGCAGTCGTGCACGTCGTCGACGAGCACGACGACCGGCCGGTCGCGGGTGAGTTCACGCAGCCGGCCGGCGACCTTGCGCAGCAGCCAGTAAGAGGTGTCCTCAAGGCCCGCGACACCGGCGCTCGCCCCGTGGGCGAGGTCGTCGGGCTCGACAGCGAGAGCGTCCAGCAGCGGCGCCAAGGGAGTCATCCCGCCGCCCGCCGTCCCGGCGCCCGTGAGCACGCGCGCTCCGGCAAGGGCCGCTTCGTTGCCCGCAGCGGCCAGGGTGCGGGACTTGCCCGCTCCGGCCGGCCCCTCGAGCCACAGCACTCCGCCGCCGTTGCGGTGGACGTGCCTGCGTACCCACTGAGTGAGCCGCTCCTGTTCCGCTCTGCGCCCGCGCACGGGGAACGAGGTCGCCTCGGCGACGGCGCCGGGCATCGTTCTCAGGGTGTCAATCGCCTGGCTCAAGGCATCCTCCAGGGGTCCGTGTTCACTGCGACCGACGGGGGCGCGAGACCCGTGAGGCGTCAGCGCCGGGAGCCGGCATCCGCTGGGAGGGCGGGCACATGACATCCCGCAGCCAGCCGATCGAGTGCAAGGCCGCCGTCCCCCCCGTACCGGTGGTGTGGCCTTCCCCGCGTCATCAGACATGGTGGTCAATCCCACGTCCGCTCGGCTGTCGAGAGCGCCTGAGAAGTGGTCCGAGCGCTCCCCAGGGCGGATGTCGGGACAACCCCACATGACGGCTCCGTGCGGGTTCACCGCCTCCCTCTCCGGGTGCGATGGGCTGTGTGTGGCGCGGGCGTGCCGCAGGTCCCTCTACTCGGCTGTGGGGCCTGCCCCAGCGTGGGCGCCGGGATGTCCCGTGGGAGGTGTCGAGGTCGCACTACAGCCGGGGCGGTGGCTCGGTCGCGACATTGGGAACCCGTCACGCCGGTCTCGGCAGCGAGGCCGGCGGGCCTCTTCGCGCGGGCCGCGTATCGACCGCCAGGGGAGGGGGACCGTGACGTGACTGTTGACGATGGATGGTGGCCGGTGGAACCGGCGACTCGACGAGGACCCCGCCGGACGCGCTGCTCGCGGACGGTGCGGAGAAACGGGAAGTGAACAGATGGCACAGCTGCATACCGCGCGGTTCGAGGACCAGTCTGTTCCGAACCGGGCGATGGTGAGCGCGGTCCGCGGGTTTCGAGTGCGTCGTCGCGCTGCCAGGCTTGCCGGAGCCCTGATCTCCGTGAGCGTCGGTACCACCCTGCTGGTGACCCCGGGCCTGACCCGCACCACGGTGGGGATCGTCTTCGGGCTCCAGTTCGCCGTGCAGGGTGTGCTCCAGCTGTTCGCCGCGCAAGAGGCGAGGGTGCCGCGTCCCGTGCGCTGGCTCCTGACCGCCGGCGGGCTCCTCGTGCTGTTCCTGGCGGTCTCCTTCTTCCGCGGTCATGCCGACTCCGTGTTCCTGCTGGGCCTGTGGACAGGTTTCGGTCTGCTCCTTCGCGGCTTCACCATGGCGGTGTCGATGATGCCGTCCTCGGTCAGTCACGTGGTCGCCTACGACGACCTGCTGAACGCGCTGATCGTCTCGGCCGGCCTCTTCATGACCGCTTTTCCCTTCCCATCCCTCGGTCAATTGGTCTATCTTGCCGGACTCGCCCTGATTCTTACCGGCCTGGTGGAGGCCGTCGGCGCCTTCCGCCGCCCCAGCAGGGCGCTGCGCACGCTGCACTGAATAAGCGGCTCGCTGCAATGCCCGCATTGCGCATAGGTCATTCGTTTCGTTGCACAAGATGATTCCCGGCGCGATGCGCCGGGTGATCCGGTCGGCCCGCAGGAGGTTGAAATGATGAAGTGCCACATCAGGGTTGAGGTGACGCACTGGATCGCCCGGCGGCTTCCCCTGCCGATTATGTGCGAGTTCTCGTTCGACCCCGGTGATCCCCTGGCCGTCACTCTGATCTTCGACTCGGAGGGGGAGTATCCGGTGCGCTGGGTGTTCGCCCGTGACTTGCTGACAGAAGGTCTCACTGCCAGGTCCGGTCGGGGTGACGTGGAGTTGTGGCCTGTTCACTCTGATGGCCGGCGTTTCCTGTGGATTCAGGTCGGGAACGCGTGCGCCGGCCGTACGGCGCTCTTCGAGATGCCGGCTCAGCCGGTTGCCCAGTGGCTTGCTGGTTGCTACGACCTGGTGCCGCGCGGCGCGGAGACGGCGGGCGTGGACTGGAGCGAGCTGACGCAGCTCATCCAATGAGTGGTCCAGGTTTCACCAATCGACAACCGCCAGTAAGTCATTACCGCAGGCGTGGGTGTCGGCTGTCAGTGAGTTGACTTCGCGGGGGCAGGCAGTCGGTTCACTTTCGTGTGGTGGTAACACGGCCCGCGTGTGACCGGCCAGCCCGGCCAATGGGACGAGGCGTAGTATCTGTGGGAGCGCCTGAGACACGCCCCCTCAGTAACCGCATGACACACATCGACATAGAGCCTTCGTCCTAGAGCCGAACCAAGGAGGGTCTGCGGCATGCCTGACGCCGAACTGACCACCACTGAGCTGCTGACGCATTACAGTTCCCAGCTCTCAAGAGACCTCGACGAGAATGTGCAGGAGCAGGACAGGGTCCGAAGTGAGATCGAGGCACTTCAGGCTCGTCTGCTGACCCTGCAACGTGACCACACGGTGCTCGCGACCATGCAGCAGGCCCTGGAGAGTGGCATTCCCGTGCAACAGGTCCGCATGTCGCCTCCCTCCCAGGGCTATGACCTGCCTGCTGTCTCCGCACCGGGCGCCACGCGGAGGAAGCACCAGACACCGACCCTGGTGGCCCTGATCCGCAGCTACCTTGCCGAACAGTCGGAACCGTGTTCCGCGGCGGAGGTCGCGGCCGCGCTGAGCGAGGCCCATCCGGACCGCGTCATCAAGACGACCGTGGTGCGCACCACGCTGGAGGGGCTCGTCGCCCGGAGTAGCGCGCAGCGGCTCAAGCAGGGACACTCGGTGTTCTACATGAGCCTGGAGAAGGCCCCGGGGGGTGGCTTGGCGGACACCGACACCGGCGAGGGCGGCTCCACCGGCCGCTCTGCGGTCGGCGGCTGAGGGCGCCTGCTCCGCGGGCCGCGGGGACCACGCTCCCCAGTGGGGAGAGCGTGGTTCCCGCTCCGGCGGTGGGAAGGAGCGAGAAATTGTCATGAACAGGTCGTCCTTGTGGGTCGGTCGGTGTCAGTCATCTGACGGATGCTTCACGGCTGTCGGGTAAAAGAGGATAAAGCCAGTGAAACCCCGCGTGCCGCCTGCGAGTTCGGGCCGTGCGGGAAAGGAAGGAGGAAGAAGATGCGAACCCGACTGCTGCCTCTGCTGAGTGACTGGGAGTGGCAGGAACGAGCGGCCTGCCGTGGGATGAGCAGTGCCGTCTTCTTCTCCCCCGTGGGGGAGAGGGGCCACGAACGCCGGAAGCGCGAGGAGCGGGCCCGCCGGATATGCGGCCGGTGCGAGGTCATCGAGGCGTGCGCCGCCATGGCCCTCGACTGCAGGGAGCGGTACGGAGTGTGGGGAGGCATGTCGGCAGGTGAACGCCAGGGGATTCTCGGCACAGGCCGGCAGGGTGCCGACCACGTCACCAGCTGAATATGCCCCTCCTGTGAGAAATCCGTAAGCATTACCCAGGATCACTCGCAGGAAACCCACATCCCGCGCCCGAATGCCTCAGTGGGCCGGGTGAAGGTGTACCCACTGCGTACACCCACCCGGAATTGGTTTGAAGACACAACGAGATCGCCTAGGGTCGTGCGCGGAAGCAAGTCCGTCGCACCCCGGCTCCCTGCCCCCCTTCCGGGAGCGGTGAGGACGCTGTCCTCCCGAGTGGCCGTGCGCCCTCCGCTTCCGTTCCCCTCTGGCGACTCGTGGTGATTCAATGCTCAACAACGTACCGAACGTCGTGCACACCAGTGCGGAGCCGATGCCGGCCACGGCCGGTCACGTCCCGTTGCTCACGGCGGTGGAAGGTCCCGTGCTGCTGCCCGACGACATCGGCTACGGGGAGGAGTGCCGCACGTTCAACCTCTCCCGGGCGCTGACTCCAGCCGTCGTCGTCGGTGCCACCCACACCGACGACGTGGCCGCGGCCGTACGCCACGCGGGCCGTCTCGGCATGCCGGTCGCGGTGCGCAACCAGGGCCACCAGGTGGTGCTGCCCACCGCCGAGGACGCTCTGTTGATCACCACCAACCGCCTTCAGGAGATATCCGTCGACCCCGGACGGCGCACCGTGAGGGTGGGCGCCGGGGTCACCTGGGCCCAGGTGCTCACCGAGACGGACAAGACCGGACTGGCACCCATCGTCGGGTCCGCGCCGCACGTCGGCGTCATCGGTTACACGCTGGGCGGCGGACTGAGCCCGCTTCTGGGCCGCAAACTGGGCTACGCCGCGGACCACGTCCGCTGGATGGAGGTGGTCACCGCCGACGGAGCCGTCCGCGAGGTGACTCCCGAGCGACTCCCGGACCTGTTCTGGGCACTCCTGGGCGGCAAAGGCAACTTCGGCGTCGTCACTCGCATGGAGTTCGACGTCTTCCCGTTCCCCCGCTTCTACGGCGGCGGCCTGTGGTTCCGCGGCGAGGAGATGCTCCCCGTGCTGGAGGCATGGCGGGCGTTGGTCCCGGAACTCGGCGAGGACACCATGACCTCCTTCTCCGTCCAGCGGCTGCCGGACGTCGCCGCGCTGCCGCAGCCGCTGCGTGGAGCCTTCGTCCTGCACGTCCGGCTGGGGCATCTGGGCGACAGCACGACGGGCGCGCGGATCGCCGCGCCGCTGCGTGCCGCCGCCACACCGGTCTTCGACACACTCACGGAGCGTCCCTTCGGTGAGATAGGCGAGATCCACCGGGACCCCGTTCACGCCATGCCGCTCGTGGAGACGGGCTTCGCCCTGCGCGAGTTCTCCGCCGGCACTCTCGGCCGTCTCATGGAACTCACCGGTCCCGGCTCAGGCTGCTCGATGAAGAACGTGGAGGTGCGTGCGCTGGGCGGTGCGCTGGACCGGGAGCCCGCCCGGCCCAACTCCGTGTCCTCCCGTGGCGTGCCGTACATGACGTTCGCGGTGGGCAGTGGTTCGCCCGCACAACTGCGGACCATGGCGGAGTTCGCCCGTGCGTACGCCGGTGGCCTCACCCCGTGGCGGGCTCCGCACCATGTGATCAACTTCCTGTCGCCGGACGAGGCCCTGAGCGAGGCCGAGGTCCGCGATGTCTACGGCGCCGAGCGCTATGCCCGGCTGGCCGCCCTCAAGCGCGTCTACGACCCGGCCAACATGTTCCGGTTCAACCACAACATCAAGCCGGCGGCGTAGCCGACCCCTGCCCCGGCCTGGTGCCGGCCAGGGCGCACCCAGTGAAACGAACGGGCCTCGCGGTGCGGGGCCGCGAAAGGAATCCAGTGGCTGAGCTGTTCTACGACGCCGACGCCGACCTGTCCATCATCCAGGGCCGCAAGGTCGCGGTCATC
>NZ_BMVN01000106.1:0-12497 GCF_014650735.1 Streptomyces canarius | reverse complement strand
ATCAGCCACCGAAAGCGAAACGGTCCGCCGACTCCGTCGGCGGACCGTCAAGAAAGATCGAGGCTAACTTCGGCATGAAGAAGGGCTCCCGAGGCGGTGATCGATGAGGGCCGGCCGCCAGGAGTTACCTACCGGCCGTGGATCTTAGCACCCTAGCGAAGAGTCCTGGCCCACACCGCAACTCACCTGCTCCTACCGCCACCACAACCCCTCACATCACGCCACTGTCCGAATTCACCTCCTCCCCTGCCATTCGCGCCAACCTCACCTCATGATCCAGTAGGTTCCAGCCAATCACCCACCCATCAACGATCAGACGGTTTCGCAGCGATCACCCTTCGATAAAGGTTTTGAACTGTTCACAGCAAGCCCGCGCAACACTCACAACGAGAGGTGGTTCACCATGCACAAGAAAAACGTGGTCAAGGCCGCTTTTGCGTCCGCGGCCCTCATTCTCGCTGCGGCGACCCCGGCACTCGCCACGACCGTCGACGTCGCCGGCGGGAAGTGGAGCTACGACGAGGGTGCCAATACGGCGTGGTCCAACTTCAAGCACCCGACGAGCAAGCACGCGTCGTCGGTGAAGATCGGCAGCCAAACCTTCAAGAGCGGCTGCACTGCGGCGGGTGAATGGTCCCTCGCCTCTGGCACGAAGAACGGCGGCGGCATCTCGTACTACTACGACCCGAGCTGCTGACCCACCCAGTTGCGGGGGCGGGCGACGCCCGCCCCCGCAACTGCCCTCTCATTGACTGACTGGATCGACATCAGATGCTGCATCGAGGGACAAGATTCGTCCACGCCGCGGTCCTGGCCTTCGCCGCCGTGTTGGCCTTTCTGTTCGTGCGCGGTCTGGACGAGACCGGAGTACTGGGAAACGCAGCCCTGGTCGAAGTCATCGACTCCGACGGGTCGAAAAACGGGTACCAAGTTGTCCAGGCCATCGAAACCTTCTCGACCGAGCGACAACCGCGGTAGCCCGCGAGGTTCCTGATCTGAAGAATCCCGACGGGCTACGGCATCTGTATCTGGCTCCCGGCAGTGGAACGTCCCTTACGGCGGGATGGCTGGACGACGGATATCCAGAGTTCAGTGCGGACTATGCGACACGAGTACACCCGATGTCTGAGGTCGGATCGTTGGATCCCCGGGGCCCGTACTACGTCTTCGGCACATCCGAGGCCGTCGATGCGCTGGTGGCTGAGTTCGGTCATCTCGGTCTTGCCACGAGCGTCACTCACCCCTTGTCGTATGCCGAACTGAGCGACCAGTACTCGGGCGACCCGCTATTCCAAGCCTTCTGCGTAGTTGCCCTCGCGGCCGTGACGATAACCGGCGCAAGCGTATTGCTCAATGCCAAGGGGTACGGGGTCCTGCGGATGCAGGGCATGTCCTTCGTTGGCATCCTCCTGCGTGACCTGCGGCAGCTGGCGGTCTTCTGGCTCGCGGCGGCCGGCACCGTGGCAGTGGCAACAGTTGTCTCCCTCGGCCTCTACAACGGCTTCGCCTGGTTCGGGCTGTTCGCCGAGGTGGCCGCGGTGGCCGCGGGGATCCTCGTTGTTCTGGTGCTCGTGGCCCACGCGGCTGTGCTCGCGCTGACCTACAGGGTCGACATGCTGCCGGCCCTGAAGGGCGAGTTGCCCGCAAGGGCCGCGTCCATCAGCGTCTATCTCGTTCGCGTCCCCGCGCTTCTACTTGTGCTCAGCATCGCCACCGACGTCACCGTCGCGGGCCGAAGTGTGCTGATGCGCCAGGAGAACCAGAAGGTCTACGAGGCGGTGGGCAACGCGGTCTCGATCCGCCTCAGTGGTGCCTTCGCCATGCATACAGAACAACTGGACGAGCACGTGGGACCATGGCTGCGTCAAGCCGACCAACGAGGCGAGGTCGTCCTCGCCGGCCGCAGGGACCTCCAGATATCGACCCCTGGTGCTCATCTACCACCCGGCGAGTTCCTCATCGTCAATGACACGTACCTCGAAGAGCAACCGGTAAAGACTCCAACAGGTCGCCGCTACACCTCTCAAGCCAACCGTACAAATGCGCCGGAATCGCCTCCCGTGCGAGTCATCATCCCCAACTCCATGACCCAGCATGAAGCGGCTATCACGAAGGCGGCTTCCAGAATTATCGATCCACAGCAGGATAGAGACATCCCGCTTGACGTCTTGGAGAGCGCATCGGGACAGCATCTCTTCGGGTACAACACCGGCGCCTACGTCTACAACTCGGCTCATGGACCCGACGAGGACAGATCCATGTTGCTCGATCCGGTGATTATCGCCGTACCCAACGGTTCGAAATTCCTCACCGACGACGCCTACACCACCTACGCCACTCAGGCGGGGGTGATATTCCCCAACCGGGCTGACGTGCTGAACGGCATCAAGGTGAATGGGCTGCAGAGCTACATAAACGGGATAAGTCCCGTCGGTCAGAAAAGCGCGCTGGATCTCAGGAAATCGGTCAGTGAACTGCGGCTACAAGTGTTCAATCTCATCATTACTGCCGTTATCCTCGTCATTGCCGGTGTTGGTCTCTGCATCATCTACTCTCGCAAAAATGCACAAATCATATTTGCGCGGCATATTAGCGGCTGGAGATACGTGGCCACGCATCGATTCCTCCTTGCCGTGGAGGTGGCCATAGCGGCAATATTTGCCACCCGGGTACCTTTCCAGGCGTGGCGACAGGGGCAGGAGTTGAAAAACCTTGCTGCCGCTGGTGCGCCCGCTCCTTTCCAGCCCAATCACCTCACCGCACTGGACGTCAGCCTCATCACGTCCCTGGTCGTGGTCGAGTTCGGAGCCGTAATACTCGCTCTTGCGTTCTTTCATCGTCGGATAGTGAAGGAAGGAGCGACCGTCGCATGAACCCCGCAAGCGCAGAAAACCCCTCCACCAAGCCGGAGAAGAGTGTGATCGAGGTCGAGAACCTGTCCAAGGTATTCGGGTCACGGGTCTTGTGGCGCAACGTCAACTTCACCGTCCGCCAGGGTGAGATGCTCGCACTCATCGGCCCCAGTGGAGCAGGCAAATCCACCCTGCTCAACTGCCTCGGACTGCTCGAAAAACCGACCGCAGGGGCGATTCGATACAAGGCAAGAGACATCACGCGACTCAGCAAGGGGGAGACCCGCCGATTCCGACGTGACAGCCTCGGTTACCTGTTCCAGCACTATGCCCTGATCGAGAACGCGACCGTGGAAGAGAACCTGGAAGTAGCCATCAAACCACGGCGAAGAGCAGCGGACAGCGACGGACCGAGCATCACCGATGCCCTGAATCGCGTGGGCCTGGCGGGTCGAGGCAGGGAGCGGATCCACCATCTGAGCGGGGGCGAACAACAGCGCGTGGCCTTGGCCCGCCTCATGGTGCAGCGGCCGACGCTTGTGCTGGCGGACGAGCCCACCGGCGCCCTCGATGATGCCAACACCACAGCCGTCATCGATATCCTTCGCGATCTGAGTCGAGCTGGATGCGCGGTGGTGCTCGCCACCCACGACGCCACCGTCCGGGACCGCTGCGACGCGGTCTTCGCCGTGCATAAGTCGTCGCTCGCCGCCACTTCGCCACGCGAACCGGCGAGTCCGGACCCGACCCCGGCATGATGGGTTGCTACCACGGCCCTGCACGAGAACGCCGTGGCCGCCTCCGCGCTCCACAACGAGATCGTGGCCGCTGAGGTCTGCGAGGCGCTGGACCTGGCGACCGAGCCGCGCACCGTCACCCCGGGGCGCCGGCCCATGATGGAGAGCGCCGGGGTGCCGCACGGGCTGATCCGCTGGACCGCCCGGCCCAGCGACCAGATCGCCGCCAGCCTGGCCGAGCTGGAGCACGAGTACGTCACCGCCGTCGACGACGACGGCGAGCCGAAGTTATTGCCCGTCACCTCCGAGCGGGCCCGCGCCGAACTGAACGGGATCGCCGCGAAGATGACGCGCCCGCCCAAGCAGAAGGCCCGTCCTCTCACGCAGCTGCGCAAGGAGTGGAAGACGAGCGCGATCCGCACCTCCAAGGTGGCCATCGACATCATCAACTCCCTCCTCGAGCACGCCCGTGCCGCGGCTACGGCGATCCGCCCGTGTCGCCGCCGCCGTGGTCGACGTCGCCCTGGCGGCCGTCGACGTCACCGCGACAGTGTTCGTGATGAACAGCGGCGGCCACTTCCACCGCCGGCACCTGCTTGCCGAAGCCCGCCGCCACCTCGCCCTCACGTCTTCCGTAAGATGTGGGGGTGCGCACGACGTGCACGTCTACGACGAAGGCGTCAAACGGTTCCGGCATCCGGTCGTGGGCGACCTGGAACTGGTCCACGAAGCCCTGGCGCTGCCCGGTCCCGCGGACACCGGTCTGCCCATCACCGTCTACAGCGCCGGGCCCGGCACACCGTCCGAGGAAGCACCCAGGCTCCTGGCCCCCTGGGCTGCCACCTCGCACGCACCCGTCGCCCCAGCCGACGCCGACGACCGGCTGAGGATCCTTCTCGCCCACTTCGCGCACGCGGCCCGGGACGCGGCCGACATCCGCCACCAGAGTGGCCGCCATGGCGTTCTACGCCAGTCGGCCGGCGTTGCGTCCGATCACGATTCGCCGCGGACACCGATCCGGGACGCTGACGCCTCCGGTCCGGGGTCGTAGACCCCCGCACGATCGACGGCGAACTTCCACAGCCAGGGGTACCGCTCAGCGATTGGCTGTGCGGTCCGGGTCCGCGGAGGCGTCTGTGGTGGCGGCCCAGGCGGCCAGCAGTTGCAGTGCGTCGTGCGCCGGGGTGTCCGGAGCGGCGCTGTACGCGGTCAGCGTCAGGCCGGGTTGTGCGGGCAGCTCCATGGCGTCGAAGTCGAGGGTGATCTCGCCGACGACCGGATGGCGGAAGGCTTTGCGGCCGGTGTGGTGCAGGCGCACGTTGTGCTTGGCCCAGGCGGTGCGGAACTCCTCGCTGCGGGTGACGAGCTCGCCGATGAGCCCGGTCAGGTCGCTGTCGCCGGGAGCCCGTCCGGCCTCGGTGCGCAGCAGGGAGACGGTCGTGTTCACGGACTGCTCCCAGTCGGGGAAAGAAGTCCCGGCCGTGCGGGTTCAGGAACTGAAAGCGGGCGACGTTGACCGGCCGCGGAGCGTCGTCGACGTACAGCGGAGAGTACAGAGCGCGGCCGAGGGGGTTGACGGCGAGGATGTCGAGGCGGCCGTTGCGGATGAGGGCCGGGGAGTCGGTCATGGCGTGAAGGACGCGCAGGACGCTGTCCGGAAGCGGGCCACGGGTGCGTTTGGCACGGCGGGCGGGGCGTCTGGCGACGGCGCGGGCCAGGTCGTAGAGGTGGGCGCGTTCGGCCTCGTCCAGATGCAGGGCGCCCGCGACCGCGTCGAGGACTTCTTCGGAGGCTCCGGCGAGGTGGCCGCGCTCCAGGCGGACGTAGTAGTCGACGCTGACGCCGGCGAGCATCGCGACTTCCTCGCGGCGCAGCCCGGGCACGCGCCGGTTGCCGCCGTAGGCGGGCAGCCCCGCCTGCTGCGGGGTGACCTTGGCGCGGCGAGAGGCCAGGAAGTCGCGGATGTCGCTCTCGGTACTCACGCCCTCCAGGCTAGGCGGGAGCCGCGGATGAGGGGGGTTCTGTCAGTACCTGGTACAGCCGTACCTTCCACCCGCGCGTGGCCTGCGCTTTCCTCGGTAGTGGCCGCTGTGGCGGCTCCCGGCGGGGCCCCGGAGGCACGGCTTCGGACCGCCGGGGCGGGCTGTGCCCGGTTCCACGACGTTCGCGAGTGAAGGAGTCGCCCCATGGCGAAGCAGTCCGCACCCCAGGAGTTGGCCGTTATCGCGCCCAAGCTCGTCGAGGTCACCAATGAGGTGCTCTTCGGCGACGTCTGGGAGCGGCCCGGGCTTTCCCCGCGGGACCGCAGCCTGGTGACCGTGAGCGTGCTGGCCGCGCTCTACCGCGGCGAGCAGCTCCGATACCACCTGCGCGTGGCCCTGGAGAACAGGCTGAGCGTGGAGGAGCTGTCCGAGGCGATCACGCACCTCGCCTTCTACGCCGGATGGCCCAACGCCATGACCGCCATCAGCCTGCTCAAGCAGATCGCCGACGAGCAGGCCACCGCCTGACCAGGCGACCTGCGGCCAGGAAGCACCACCCCATGTAACTGTTGAGCAAGCAGCCGACGATGAAGCCGCCCGCCCAGTGGTTCACCGGCGATGCGTGGGCGGACGTCATCTATCGCGGCGAGACACCCTCCCGCGCCCGCGCGAACGCGGTGAGCTTCACTCCCGGTGCCCGGACCGCCTGGCACAGCCACGGCCTGGGCCGGACTCTCTACATCGTGGAGGGCATCGCCCTGATCCAGTCCCGCGGCGGCGGGATCCTCGAAGCCCGTCCGGGCGACGTGATCGGACACCGCCGGGGGAGCACTGGCACGGCGCGGCTCCGGACCACTTCATGACGCACATCGTGCTGTGGGAGACCGACGAGGTCGACTGGCTCCAGCACGTCGGCGACGACGAGTACGCCGGCCCGCGCACCAGGACCCGCCACTGAGGCCCGGCACGAACAAGACCATCCCGTAAGGAGCACCATCATGCGCGGAGCCGTTCTCCACGCTCCCGGAGACGTGCGCTTCGAGGAGCGCACCGACCCGAAGATCATCGAGCCGACCGATGCGGTCATCCGTACCGCCGCGACCTGCGTGTGTGGCTCGGACCTGTGGGACTACCGCGGCATCAACCCGGTCGAGCAGCCCACCCCGTTCGGCCACGAGTACGTCGGTTTCGTCGAGGACGTCGGCAGCGACGTGAAGACGCTGACACCGGGTCAGTTCGTCATCGGCTCCTTCTTCGCCTCCGACAACACCTGCGCCAACTGCCGCAACGGCTACCAGACCAACTGCCTGCACCGTGAATTCGTCGGCGCGGGCGGCTGCCAGGCCGAGAAGATCCGCATCCCCCTCGCGGACGGCACCCTGGTCGCTACGCCCGACCAGCCGGCCGCGGAGCACATTCCCAGCCTGCTCGCCTGCTCCGACGTGATGGGCACCGGCTGGTACGCGGCCGTCGCCGCCGAAGTGCGCTCCGGCGACACGGTTGCGGTGGTCGGTGACGGCGCGGTCGGCCTGTGCGCGGTCATCGCTGCCAAGGAACTGGGCGCGGAGCGGATCATCGCGATGTCGCGGCACGAGGCCCGGCAGAAGCTGGCCCGCGAGTTCGGAGCCACCGACGTCGTCGCCGAGCGCGGCGAGGACGGCATCGCCCGCATCAAGGAGATGACCGCCGGGATCGGCGCCGACCGGGTGCTGGAGTGCGTGGGCACGGCCGAGTCCATGCAGCAGGCGCTGCGCTCGACGCGTCCCGGCGGCAACGTCGGCTTCGTCGGCGTCCCTCACGGCGTGGCGATCGACGGCACCGAACTGTTCTACTCCCACGTCGGCCTGCGCGGCGGCCCCGCCCCCGTCCGAGCGTTCCTGCCCGACCTGGTCGACCGGGTGCTCACCGGCCGCATCAACCCCGGCAAGGTCTTCGACCTCACCCTGCCGCTCGCACAGGTTGCCGACGCCTACCGGGCCATGGACGAACGGCGCGCCATCAAGGCACTCCTCACGCCCTGAGCCGGCCGTCGCACAGAACGCGGCGCGAGGCGACCGTGGCCGGTCGACGCTCGCTCGGGGGAACCCTTCACGGAAGCCCCGACCGCGTCCGCCGGCTGCACATGCTCGGCGCCCGCACGGCCGAGGACCGTTCCTCCGGGATCCGCTCCGAGGCGTCTCGGCCCGGCGCTCCACGGCACGTTGAGACTGCCGTGTTCTCCGCTCGGTGCAGATACCCGGCGTACTGCCCTACTGGATTGGACGCACGACCCATGACGATGACGTACAACCACCTCGGCCGGACCGGTCTGAAGGTCAGCAAGCTCGGCCTGGGAACCATGAACTTCGGCTGGGTCACCGACGAGCCCACCAGCTTCGCCCTTCTCGACCGGGCCGTCGAGGAAGGCATCAACTTCATGGACACGGCCGACGTGTACGGCGGGCCGCAGTCACCCGACATGACGCAGGGCTACGGCCTCTCCGAGGAGATCATCGGCCGCTGGCTGGACCAGGGCGGCGGCCGACGCGACCAGGTCGTGCTGGCAACCAAGCTCTACCAGCCCATGGGCACCGGCCCGAACGACAAGTACCTGTCGGCCTACAAGATCCGCCGGGCCGCTGAGGCCAGCCTCCGGCGGCTGAAGACCGACCACCTCGACCTGTACCAGATGCACCACATCGACCGCTCAACCCCGTGGGAGGAGATCTGGCAGGCCATGGAGCAACTCGTCCGCGAGGGCAAGGTCACCTACGTCGGCAGCAGCAACTTCGCCGGCTGGCACATCGCCACCGCCCAGCAGGAAGCCGGCAAGCGGCACTTCCTGGGCCTCGTGTCCGAGCAGAGCCTGTACAACCTCAACGCCCGCACCATCGAACTCGAACTGATTCCCGCCCTGCGTCACTACGGCCTCGGCCTGATCCCGTGGAGCCCGCTGGGCGGCGGCCTTCTCGGCGGCGCCCTGCACAAGGCCGCCGGCGGCCGACGCTCGTCTTCCGACTTCACAGCCACCGTCGAGAAGTACCGGCCGCAGCTCGAGAAGTACGAAGCCCTGTGCGCGGACCTCGGCGAGCGGCCCGCGGACGTCGCCCTGGCCTGGCTCCTGCACAATCCGGCAGTTGCCACCGCCATCGTCGGGCCGCGCACCCCCGAGCAGCTGACCGAATCACTGCGAGCCTCGCACCTGACCCTGGCGCCCGAGACGCTCCACGCGCTCGACGCGATCTGGCCGGGCCCTGGAGGCGAAGCCCCCGAAGCGTACGCCTGGTAGTCCGGCGAGCGCGGCGACAGGACGGGCACCGGCCGGGTACCGCGTCGCCGAGAAGCACGCCCGACGCTCCGCGACCGCGCTACTGCGCCCCGCCACCGCAACGGCCACCACCAACGAGGACACGATGCACCAGTACACCGAGGACGCTCTCGCATCCGGGAGCGTCGACTCCTCGCTCGATGAATTCGACCGGCTGGAAATCGACCGGCTCCAAGGACGCGACGCCACCGTGGAGACCCTCGCGTGAACGAGCAGGCGACACTTCCCACCGGTCACCCATCGGCCACAAGCCCCACACGGCGCGTCGGTCCGGCACTGTCCACGCTGCTGATGCTGCTCACCGTGTTCGGCCCCGTCTCGATGGACCTCTACCTGCCGGTCCTGCCCTCGCTGACGAGCGATCTCGGCGCGGCCACCTCCGCGGCGCAGTTCACCCTGACCGCCTGCCTGATCGGACTCGCTGCCGGGCAGATCATCGCAGGGCCGCTGTCGGACCGGTTCGGACGCCGCCCACCGCTGCTCATAGGCATCTCCGCCTACATCGCCGCGTCCGTGCTGTGCGCGATCAGTCCGAGCCTCGCGACGTTGGTGATCGCCCGGCTCGTGCAGGGGCTGGCGGGCGCGGTGGGGATCGTCATCGCGCAGGCAGCCGGCCGGGACGTCTATGAAGGCGGTGCCCTGATCCGCTACTACGGGCGGCTGACCGTCCTCGGCGGCCTCGCCGCGATCGTCGGCCCCGTCCTGGGAGGGCAACTCGCCCGCCTCACCGACTGGCGCGGCACCTTCCTCTTCCTCGCCGTCATCGGAGTGCTGCTGCTGGTCGCCACCCTGGTCATCTTCCGCGAGACGCTCCCCGGCGCTCAACGCACCAGCGGCGGCATGAAGCAGACCGGCCGCGACTTCCGCCGCCTGTTCTCCGATCGCCTCTTCGTCGGATCGGTGCTCATCGCCGGTCTGACCTACGCCGCCCTGTTCGCCTACCTCTCCGGGGCGACCTACATCCTCCAAGACACCTACGGGCTCTCCCCGCAGGGGTACTCCATCGCATTCGGTGCGAACTCGGCCGGGTTCATGGTCTTCGGTTACATCGGCGGTCGTACCGCCGAACGATGGTCCGAACGCGCCGCGCTCGTCATCGGCCTGGCCATGACCGCCGTCGGCTCCCTCGGTCTCCTCGCGACCGGACTGTGGAACCTGCCCCTGCCCGTCGTGCTCGTCTCCCTGTTCGTCCTCGCCTCCGGCGTCGCGTTCGCCGCACCCCCGACCACATCGCTCGCCCTGGCCGACTACCCGGAACTCGCCGGCACCGCGTCCTCGGCACTCGGCTGCGCCCGCTTCGGGCTCGGCGGAGTCGCCGCACCGCTCGTCGGCCTCGGCGGCGCCCGAGCCGTCCTGCCGCTGGGCATCGTCACCCTCGCGTCGATCGCACTCGGCGTCGTCGCCCATGCCGTGTTCGTCAAGCAGTCGGGTGAAGGCGACGTGGCCCGAGGGCCCCATGGGCGCGGGCAGGGGCGGCAACGTGGCCGATGAGAAACGGAGACGAAAAGACGAGCACTCTCACAACATTCCGCATCCATCGACCGGAGTATTCGCTCCCGCTATGAAGTACACACGACTTGGCACCTCAGGACTTGTCGTCAGTCGTCTCTCGCTCGGCTGCATGACGTTCGGGGAGGGTCCGAACAGTCTGAAATGGGCGCTCAGCGAAGAGGAATCGATGCCGATCTTCCGGCAGGCCGTCGAACTGGGCATCACCTTCTGGGACACCGGCAACGTTTACAGTTTCGGCAGCTCGGAGGAGATCGTCGGGCGCGCGATCAAGAAGCATGCGCGCCGCGAGGACATCGTGCTCGCCACCAAGCTCTTCTACCCGATGCACCCCGGCCCCGGGGGATCCGGCACCTCCCGCAAGGCGGTCATGGAGCAGATCGACGCGTTTCGGGCATCACCAAACGGCCCTTACGAGCTCGTGCACGGTAGGCGGTGAGGCGTCGAGTTTTCGATCGTCGATCATGGTCGTGTGGTGGGGAACACGTCTCGTGCAGTGATCATCAGCGATCGGAGGATCACTGGCCTGTCGGCTGGCGTGATCACTGAACTCGTCGCTGAGGTAGGGCCATTGTGGCACGAGCGACACCAGCCCAAGCTCGCGTCCAGGCCGCGGAAGCGGGCTGTGGGCGCGGGCGCGAAGCACCGACTGGTGTTCGTCGACCGGCTCCTGGCCACGCTCGTGCATCTGCGCCATGCTGTCACTCATGACGTGCTGGCCTGCTGGTTCGGTGTGGACCGCGCCACCGTCACCCGTGCCATCGGCGAGGTGCGGCCACTGCTCGCCGAGCGAGGGTGCACCATCAGCCCCGGAGTGCGGCTGCGCACCCTGGCCGAGATCGTCGACCACCTGGGAACCAGCGGGAAGACCGGATTGTCCATCAGCAGGAGCAGTATCTCGGCACGGTGCACGCTCGTCCGGACGGCGACGGCCTGTGGCACGTGCAGTCCACAGGCGAACAGTGCCGCAGCCTGGACGATGCGGTCTGGGTGCTGTGCAGGTCGGCTTCCTGCCCCCGTCAGCGACAGCAGATAGCCCGCTGGGCGCGCACCGTGCTGGCTGATCCGTCGCTGCTGGTGACCGATGTCTCGACCACCGGTCTGGGCGCGCAGGCCTGGGCGGTGCAGATCGCGGCGATGGACGGCAGGGGCCGTCCCCTGGTGAACGAGCTGCTCGACCCGCGCGAGCCGATCACAGCGGCGGCCGGCGACCTGCACGGTATCACCCGCTCCGCGAACATACCCCCGGGTTCCCAGCGGGTCAGCCGTTGCCTTCGCTCACCGGCCCGGCCGCGTCACCGATGGCCACTCGCAGGTCATGCATGCCTTGCAGGATGTCGATCAGGGCTTCTTCCGCCCCGCTCAAAGCACGTCGAGTCCCCTCCTCGTCGCCACGGTCCGCGTGCAGCTGGGCGCCGAGCGCGTACACCGCTGTCATGACTGCGGCGAAGGCGGCCTCCCGGCCGGGGGGCAGTTCCTCCGCCTCGGGTTCGGAGACCTGCACCGCGGTGCGCTGAAGCCGGTTCGTCAGGACGTTGACCGCGAGGTCGGGGTTCCTTCCTAGCTGCTCCCACCAACCGAGCAACGTCTCAAGGACGTCTTCGATCTCCCCCTCCTCGGTCAGACGGGTCGCAGCGGTGATCTCCAGCTCCGTCTTCGCCAGCAGACTCCCCAGTAGCTGAAGGCGCTCCTCTTCCCGCGGCCTCTCGGGTCGCTTCTTCGGATCCGACTCCGACTCAGCCGCCAGAGCGGCCAGCGCCGCGTGGATCTGCTCGGTACTCACTGGCCGGTCACTACGGATGCTCACGCTTCCAGCTTCACCCAGCGAATGCCTACCCGCCCCCATGGCACGTACGAGTCCCCGGCGAGTTCCACCACCCAGACCAGCGCCTCGCCCGAGCAGACCGAAAAGCATGAGGCAGCCGTGCATCAAGCGGCTGTGTCCGAAGCGGCATAGTAGGCGCCGGTGGCACGCGCGCCGTGCCGCCGGCGCTCGCGCCCCGCCGCCGATCCCCGTCCGCTCCGGGCACCCAGCAGCTCGCTCGACCTACCGCTGTGCGGCGGCCTGGTGCAGATGGCGGCTCACGTCGCCGACGAGGTTGATGCGGAC
>NZ_BMVN01000105.1:0-12799 GCF_014650735.1 Streptomyces canarius | reverse complement strand
CGAACTCACCAGAGGCCACCACCTCCGACAACGACCACTCCACAAACGGCGACAACGCCGCCTCACACTCCGCCATCCGCGCCGCGAACACCGACGAGGAATCCAGAAGCTCCACCGCCATCCCCGCCCACTGCGACCCCTGACCCGGGAACACGAACACGGGCGAAGGGCTGTCCGCGGCCTCGCCGACGGACAGGTGACCGGCGGGTTCACCGGCCACGAGCGCGGCCAGTCCGCTGCGGAGGTCGTTCGTGGTGGTCCCGACGACCGCGGCACGGTGCGGCAGCGCTGCACGGCCGGTGAGGAGCGAGTGGGCGAGGTCGGCCGGGTCGTGGTCCCGGGCGGCGTCGAGAAGACGACGGGCCTGTTCCCGCAGAGCGTCAGGGCTCTGCGCCGACAGAGGCCACAACAGGTGCTGTCCGGCGGGGGGTTCGCCGGCCGGCGCCTCGGCCGGCGGTGCTTCGAGGATGACGTGCGCGTTGGTCCCACTCACCCCGAACGAGGACACGCCCGCCCGGCGGTCCCCCTCCCACGGCACGTCCTGCGTCAGCAGCCTCACCGCGCCGGACGTCCAGTCCACCCGGGAGGTGGGCGCCTCGGCGTGCAGTGTCCGCGGCAGCACGCCCTGCCGCATCGCCAGCACCATCTTCATCACGCCGGCCACGCCCGCGGCGGCCTGCGTATGCCCGATGTTCGACTTCAACGAGCCCAGCCACACGGGTCGTTCGCGCCCTTGTCCGTACGTCGCCAGCAACGCACGCACTTCGATCGGATCGCCCAGGCGCGTCCCCGTCCCGTGCCCCTCCACCACGTCGATGTCCGGGGCCGCGAGCCCGGCCGCCGCCAGCGCCTGACGGATCACCCGTTCCTGCGCGGCGCCGTTGGGCGCGGTCAGCCCGCTGCTCGCACCGTCCTGGTTCATCGCGGATCCCCTGACCACGGCGAGCACCTCGTGGCCGTTACGGCGGGCGTCGGAGAGCCGTTCGAGGAGGAGGATGCCCACGCCCTCGGCGAATCCCGTGCCGTCGGCATCGTCGGCGAACGCCCTGCACCGCCCGTCCGGGGACAGCCCGCGCATCCGGCTGAACTCCACCAGGCTCAGCGGCGAGGCCATGACGGACGCCCCACCGGCCAGGGCGAGTGAGCACTCTTCCCGGCGCAACGCCTGAGCCGCCAGGTGCAGGGCCACCAGGGACGAGGAGCACGCCGTGTCCACCGTGACCGCCGGACCCTCCAGGCCCAGCGTGTAGGCGACGCGGCCGGACGCGATGCTGCCGGCGCTCCCATTGCCCAGATATCCCTCCACCTCGCGGGGGATGCCACGGACCAGCCCGGCGTACTCATGGTGCATCAGGCCGAAGAACACGCCGGTGCGGCTGCCCTTCAGCGCGTGCGGGTCCAGCCCGGCCCGCTCGACCGTCTCCCACGAGGTTTCGAGGAGCAGGCGCTGCTGCGGGTCCATCGCCAGCGCCTCGCGCGGCGGGATGCCGAAGAAGTCGGCGTCGAAGAGGTCCGCGTCCTTCAGGAAGCCGCCGCCCCGCGCGTAACAGGTTCCGGGTTTCTCGGGATCGGGGTCGCGGAGCGCCTCCAGGTCCCACCCCCGGTCCGCGGGGAACGGCGAGATCATGTCGCGGCCTTCGGTGAGCACGCTCCACAGGTCTTCCGGTGTGGCTATACCGCCGGGCAACCGGCAGGCCATGCCGATGATGGCGATCGGCTCGTGCTCCCGGGCCTCGGCGGCGCGCAGCCTCTCCTTGGTGCCGCGCAGATCCGAGGTCAGGCGCTTGAGGTAGCCGAGTACCTTCTCATCCGTCGATTCCGGCGTACCCACCATCAGCTCACGGCCCTTCACTGGGTCTCGCAGGTCGGCGACCGTACCGGCCTGGTCGCCCGGCGTCGCGTCGTACGCCGTCTGTTCGGGGAAGCGGACTTCCGGTCGGGTGGATCGCCGTCCGTCATGCCGGTGCGGCACGTCTCAGCGCACCTGCTCAGGCGGGCACATGCCATACGTCGAGGCGACGGCTCACCTGTTGACACAAGACTTCACGGCGTCACACGCTTGCCCGACATGTGACACCCTCGAAAGAGCGGCGCCGCGCACCCCGCCGGCTGAGGTGCCGTGGACAAACCGTCATCCCATGCGGGTATCCCACTCCTCGCGCCGCGTCACGCCTCTGCCCTGCGCGATGACTCTGGCACACGGGCGCATCACATGTGTATCGCGCCGGTGACGCCGTACACCGCCTTCCCGCCCAGAGCGTGACGAGCGTGACGGCTGGGGTACCTTCCGGACCGTTCCGTGGTTAGGCTTGGAGCAACGCCCTTGTGCCGTTAGCGTGTTGGGAACGATCGCAAGTCACCTCGCGTTCGGTGCACGCGGAGCCGGGACAACAGAGCGACCCGGTGGAACGGTCCACTCCCCCTTCATGAACGCACGCTGACGGGAATACACGATGGCTGAACAGCTCGCTGTCTCCGACACCCTGCACGCCTACGTGCGCGGGGTCTCGCTGCGAGAGGATCCGATCCTCGCCGGTCTGCGTGCGTTCACCGCGCAACTGCCCGCGGGCACGGCGATGCAGGTGTCCGCGGAGGAGGGGCAGCTGCTCGCCCTCCTGGTCCGTCTGACAGGTGCGGCCAACGTCCTCGAAATAGGCACCTTCACCGGCTACAGCACGCTCTGCATGGCTCGCGCCCTGCCCGGCCACGGCCGTCTGACGACGTGTGACATCACGGACCGGTGGCCCGGCATAGCAGCCGGGTACTGGCGGGAAGCGGGCGTCGAGGACCGCATCGAGTCGCGCATCGGCGACGCGAGGGAAACCCTCGACGCACTGCTCGCGGAACACGGTGCGGGCCATTTCGACCTGGTCTTCATCGATGCGGACAAGGCCGGTTACCTGCACTACTACGAGAAGTCGCTGGAGCTGTTGCGCCCCGGCGGCCTCGTGGTGGTGGACAACACACTCTTCTTCGGGCGGGTGGTGGACCCTGAGGCACAGGACGCCGACACCGTCGCGATCCGCGAGTTCAACACGTTCCTGCGGGACGACGAGCGGGTCGACGTGTCCCTGCTGCCGATGGCAGACGGCATCACCCTCGCCCGCAAGCGGTCTGCCTGAAGGCACTTCCCGGCGGCCCGAACCGGGGCGGCCGTGGCGCCGCCGTCGACGAAGCCGGGCGGCCGGGGCTCTCCGCTCGCGCCCCGGCCCCCTTTTCCGCGACCTCTCCGCATACCCGGCCACCGAGTATGCGTCACTCCCAGGAGGCGGGTAATACGATGAAGACCGAGCCGATCGCGGTTCTCGGTGCCGGCGTGATGGGCGTGGGTATCACCACGCTGCTGGCGGGCCACGGCCTGCCGGTGCGGCTGGTGGACAACGACCCGGTGAAACTGGCGCAGGCACCCGGCCGGATCCGGCGGGAACTGCGCATGGCCCAGCTGATGGGCGTCCTGCCGCCGGGGCGCGAGGAAGGCGAGGTGAGCCTTCACGGCGATCTCTCCGCGGTCCCGGGCGCACGGGTGGTGATCGAGGCGATCACCGAGAACGCCGACCTGAAGACCGCGGTGCTGGCCGATGTCTCCGCGCTCGTACCGCCCGCCACCGCGCTGGTCTCCAACACCTCCTCGATCCCGATCGACGAGCTGGCCGACGCGGTGCGGCACCCCGCCGACCTGATCGGCACCCACTTCATGAACCCGCCGGCCCTCATCGGCACCACCGAGGTCATCCGTGGCGTGCGCACGGGTGAGGCGACCCTGGAGGCGGTACGCGGCCTGCTCCGCGAGGTCGGCCGCAGGCCCGTGGTGGTCCGGGACGCGCCCGGTTTCGTCACCAGCCGTCTGCTGCACCCGATGATCAACGACGCGGCCCGGGTGGTCCAGGAGGGCACGGCGTCCGCCGAGGACGTCGACGCGCTGATGCAGGGCTGCCTGGGTCACCCCACCGGACCGCTGCGCACGGCGGACCTCATCGGCATCGACAACCTTGTCGACTCCCTCTGGGTGCTGCTCAAGCGCACCGGCGATGAGGGCTGTCGCCCCTGCGACCTCCTGTTGCAGAAGGTCGCCGACGGCCACCACGGCCGGAAGACCGGCCAGGGTTTCTACGAGTACGAGGAGAGCACACGATGACCGTTCCCACCGACCAGCCCACGGAGGTCCAGGCGGCCATCCTGACCTTCGTCGAGGCCAGGACGAGGACGAGCTGGGATCCCGGAGCCGACATCTTCGCGACCGGCGGGCTCTCCTCGCTCTTCGCCATGGAGCTGGTGGTCCACCTGGAGAAGACCTTCGGCATCTCCATCGGCGGCGCCGACATGCGTCTGGAGAACTTCCGCACGGTCGACTCGATGGTCGGGCTCGTGACGCGGCTGGGCGGCCATGCCAGTGCCTGACCAGCTCGCCGCCGAGGTCACCGAACTGGTGGGTGACCAGGCAGGCCACTGGGATCGCACCGGGCTGATCCCGCACGAGCTGCTGCGGAAGATGTCCGCGCGCGGCCTGCTCAGCGCCCAGGTTCCCGGGGAGTACGGCGGTCTCGGCCTCAGCAGCGTCCAGAACGGCGAGTTCACCGCGCACGTCGGGAGCCTGTGCAGCTCCCTGCGGAGCGTGATGACCTCGCAGGGCATGGCCGCCTGGGCCGTCCAGCGGCTCGGTGGCGCCGGGCAGCGCACCGGCCTCCTGGGCGATCTGGTCGAAGGCCGGCTGGCGGCTGTCGGCTTCAGTGAGGCGGAGGCCGGAAGCGACATCTCCGCCATGAGCACCACCATCCGGCCCGACGGGGACGACGTGGTGGTGAACGGCACCAAGGTGTGGATCACCGCCGCCCACTACGCCGACGAGCTGGTGATCTTCGGGCGGTACGCGGAGGGCGGCGCGGCCGTCGTGGTTCCCGCGGACACCCCCGGTGTCACCATCGAGCGGGTGCCCGATCCGCTGGGCTGCCGGGCCGCCGGACACTCCACCATTCGGCTGGACGGGGTCCGCGTACCGGCCACCCGGCTGCTGGGCGGCGCGGGGATGCCGCTCTCGATGCTGGTCACCCTCGTCCTGGCGTACGGCCGGATGTCCGTCGCCTGGGGGTGCGTCGGCATCCTCCGCGGCTGCCTGGCCGCGGCCGGCGCCCACGCCCGGACCCGCCGCCAGTTCGGCAAGCCGCTCGGT
Source organism: Streptomyces canarius (assembly GCF_014650735.1). NCBI lineage: Bacteria > Bacillati > Actinomycetota > Actinomycetes > Kitasatosporales > Streptomycetaceae > Streptomyces > Streptomyces canarius. The sequence continues at coordinate 7,632 of NZ_BMVN01000105.1, read as the reverse complement.
GAGCACCAGTTGGTCGCCCGGCACCTCGCGGAGCTGCTGGTTTCCGAGCAGGTCGCCACCCGGGCGTGTGAGCACGCGAGCGCCCGCTGGGACGAGAACGCCCCGGACGTGGTCACCGCCACCGTCCTGGCCAAGCATGTGAGTGCCACGCAGGCCGCGCAGGGTGCCGCCGCGGCGGTCCAGGTCATGGCGTCGGCCGGTGCGGACAACAGCGCCCTGGTCGCCCGCGCCTACCGGGACGCCAAGCTGATGGAGATCATCGAGGGCAGCAGCGAGCTGTGCCAGGTGATGCTGGCCGAGCACGTGTTGTCGGACTCGTAGAGGAGATGGCGAATGGCTGAGCGGCCGACGACGGTGAAGTGCCTCGTCTGGGATCTCGACAACACACTGTGGCAGGGCACCCTGCTGGACGGCGACGACGTCCGGATCACGGACGGCGTCAGGCGTGTGGTCACCGAGCTGGACCGCCGCGGCGTTCTCCAGGCGGTGTGCAGCAAGAACGACCACGACCTCGCGTGGGAGCGGCTGGAACGGCTGGGCGTGGCCGATTACTTCGTCCTTCCGCACATCGGCTGGGGACCGAAGTCCGCATCGGTCCGGTCCATCGCCGAGCGGCTCAACTTCGCCCACGGCGCCATGGCGTTCATCGACGACACGCCGGCCGAGCGCGCGGAGGTGTCGTACCACCTGCCGGAGGTGCGCTGCTACGACGCCGAGCAGCTGTCAGCCCTGCTGGACCTGCCCGAGTTCAGCCCGGTCTCCGTCACCGTGGACTCGCGACGGCGTCGTGAGATGTACCAGGCCGGTTTCCGCAGGGACGCCGAGCGCGAGGCGTACAAGGGGCCGGACGAGGACTTCCTGCGCTCGCTCGACCTGTGGATGTCGATCGACAGGGCGACCGAGGACGAACTGACCCGCGTCGAGGAACTGACCCTGCGCACCAGCCAGATGAACGCGACGGGTGTGCACTACGACGACGCTTCGCTGCGCCGGCTGATGGCCGACCCCGAGCACGAGGTACTGGTCGTCACCATGGGCGACCGGTTCGGACCGCACGGCGCGGTGGGTCTGGTGCTGCTGCACCGAACGGCCGTGACCTGGCACCTGAAGCTGCTGGCGACCTCGTGCCGGGTGGTGTCCTTCGGCGCGGGCGCGGCCATCCTCAACTGGCTCATCGACCAGGCCGCCGCGTCCGGCGCGCACCTGATCGCCGACTTCCGGGCGACCCCGCGCAACCGCATGATGGAGATCGCGTACCGGTTCGCCGGCTTCGAGGACCAGCCCTGCGCGTGCCACGACGCACTGACCGAGGCCGGGGACACAGCCCTCGGTGTCCAGCGCCTGCACCTGGTTCCCGGCCGGCGGCCCGCCCCGGCCACGATGCGGCTCGACGCCGTCGAACTCACGAAGGCCGTAAGGGCCGTGTCGCTCTGAGCCGCCGGTGGGTGGTCACGGCGGTCCCTGGACCGGACGCGCACGGACTGCTCCCTGGCCGTCAGCCTCTCGGCCGCGAACACCGAGGACGGCCTGCCTTGAGCGGGTGCGGTGCTCCAGGAGCACCGCACCCGGCAGCGGGTCCGCCGGACCGTCGTCGCGGTTGCCGCCCGTCAGTGCGGCGGGGCGAGGGGAACTCCGGTAGGGGATCCCGGTAGGGCGCGGTGAAGACATACGACCGCTGATGCCGCTCAGGCGCGGCGGCCCGCCGTCGGACCGGCCGGTGAGTGCGAGGGGCGGCGCCGTGTCGCGGTCCACGGTTCGCCGCCTCGGAATCGCCGCGACGACGGTGCAGCCGCGAAAGAGCCCGTCGATCAGGGCATCAGCGTGCGCGGCGCCCGCTCCTCGACGGGCACAAGCGTGCCACGGCCCGCCCGGCCGGGACCGTCGCCGTGGGGCGACGGTCCCGGCCGGGCGGGCACGGCGGCTCAGTACAGCCCCTCGACCGCGGTACTGGCCGTCTCCAACGGGCGCACGTTGGCCACACCGTCCGTGGGGAAGCGGTCGCCCGTGTCGTAGCGCACCGCCTCGTCGCGCTCCAGCACGTTGGGCAGGAAGAGGTCCTCGTGGAGCACGGTCAGCCGGACCCTGCCCACGGTGCCGTACGGCACCGTGGTCATCGGGTCGGTCTTGTCCACCACCGCCATCGTCACCTGCGGGTAGTTCGGCAGGTACGGCATCAGCTCACCGTCCTGCTCGACCGGCAGGCCCGCCGCGTTGCCGAAGGTGTTGCCGTAGCTGAGACCGCAGATGCCTCCGTCCAGGGCCTTCACGATCTGCCGGTGGACGGACGGGACCAGGTGGGTGCCGCTCAGCCGGACGCCCCGCAGCGCGGCGACCTGCTCGGGGGCCCGGCGGGCGAGCGCCACCATCAGCGCCGGCGTGGTGTTGACGTAGTCCACCTGGCGGGTGTCGAGCACGTTCAGGATCTGGTCGAGCACGTGCTCGGTGTACTCCCGCGCGACCGCCATCTGCCCGGTCCGCAGCAGCCGCTTCACCCAGCGGGGATCCATGTCGATCGCGTACACGACCGACTGGTACAGGTCCCCGGCCTCCCAGACGCCGTTGCCGATCAGGTGCGGTCCTGTGGGCGTCGCCTGGAGCCAGGTGCGGTGCGGCTCGAAACCCTCGGTCTGGAAGGACCAGCGGCGCCACACACCACGCTGGACGATCATCTCCGGGGTGTAGTACACGCGGCACGGCGCACCGGTGGTGCCGCCGGAGTCCCACACCCGGCCGGTGAGCGGGCGCGGGACGGCCAGGGGCACGAAGTCCCGCGGGTCACGCGTGCGGAGCACGTCCAGGTCGAACGGGCCGAACGCGGAGAGATCCGCGTAGCGTTCGATGTCACGCGGGTCGAACGGCAGTTCCTCGGCCCGCTCCAGCCAGTACGGGCTGCCGGTCTGCGGGTCGAAGTGGCGCCGGACCACCCGCCGGGTCCACTGGTCCAGATCGGTGGTCAGCCAGCCGTCCACGAGCTTGTCGCAGTCGGCCGGGGACAGGCCCGGGTTCAGCACTGCGGGAGCCCCTTCTCGGGGTATTCGATGCCCAGCTCGAACACGCTGGAGACGACCTTCTCGATGTGCTCCGGCTGCTCCACGTGGAGCACGGGGAAGGGTATGCGCAGCAATCCGGCGGGGATCGCCGGGCCGACCACCACACCGAGCTGCACGCCGATCTCATGCATGCCCTCGTACACGTACGGGAGGCTGATCGGTGTGGTCGGGTTGCGCTTGAACAGGTCCTGGACGTCCTCGCCGGAGGCCAACTGCTTGCGGTCGAGGCAGGACATCACCGGCAGCTTGGGCGCACGGAAGCCGACGGCGTCGATGTACGGCTCGATGAACTGCCGGAACGGGGCGCGCAACGGGGTGTGCTGGGCGATGCCCCGGCCCGGCAACAGGGTGACCAGGCCCTCGGGCAGCGAGCCGGCCAGCGTGGCCATGGCGTCGTGGAGACCGCCCAGCATGTAGATGCGGAGCGCGCCGTCGGCGGTGTCGCCCATGTCACCGGCGACGTGGACGCCCTCGGTGCCGCCGACGAACGTCTCGACCCCCTGCCCGGCGGGGACGGCCGCGATGGCGAGGGCGTGCGCCGGCTCGGACGGGTCCGGGTCGGGGCAGAGCCGGGCACTGGAGAGCAGTCCGAACAGTTCCTGCCGGGTGAGGGCGCCGGCCATGCAACTGCTGGTCATGGCGCCCAGGCTCAGGCCGCCGAGGACGGAGGGGTGTACGCCCTGCTCCGCGAGGATGTCGTGCACGGCGAGGGCGAGCGCCGTCTCGCGGATCGAGCCGACGCTCTGCCGCTGCTCCTGCGGCTCCGGCAGGTCCTCCTCCAGGATCTGGCCGACGGTCAAGCCGGTCCATTCGGCGATCTGCTCGTACAGCCGCTGCATCACCGGGTATGCGCGGTGCAGTTCGATGCCGTGCGGCTCGGTGCCCACGCCTCCGCCCAGCAAGTAGCCCAGCGCCATGTGGAACCTCCATACATCAGGTGCCGGACCGTGTCCGGCTTTCGGAAGGGGGAGAAACAGCACCTCGGCGGCGCGTGGCGCCGAGGTGCGCGTCGCGGTGCGACACGGGGGCCCGCCCGGGTGGTCGGACGGGCGGGCCGTACCCGTCAGAGGGTGGCGAGCCAGTCCTTGATGGCCCGCGTGGTCGTCTCCAGGTGATCCTCCATGACCGTGAAGTGGTCGCCGGGCACATCGAGCACCTTGGTGGCGGGCCACACGGCTCGCCATTCCTCGCTCGACGGGTCGTCCGTCATGCCCTCCAGCGGCACGGTGGCCCGCAGCAGCAGCGTGGGCGTCTCCACCGCCCGCGGCTCCCAGAACTCGTACATGCCGCAGTACCAGCCCATGGCGGTGAGCCGGGTGCCGTCCAGGCTGACGAACCGTTCCTCACGGTCGAACATGCCCTTGAGCAGTTGGTCCTGGACCTTGTTGATGTGCGGACTGGTCATCGGGTAGCCGTCGATGACGACCACACCGGCCGGGGCGATCCCCAGCCGGCTCAGCCGCTCGCCCGTCTGGTGCGCGAGCACGCCGCCGGAGGAGGAGCCCAGCAGGACGAACGGGTCGTCGCCGACCAGTTCGGTGATCATGTCACAGTACACATCGACGAGTGCCTCCGCGTCCGCGGCCAGCGGCTCGTCGTTCTGGAAGCCGGGGACGTCCAGGGCCGAGATGTCGTACTGGTTCTCGAAGAACGAGGCGAACCGGACGAACTGGTGGGCTCCGCCCAGGGCGACGAAGGCGGAGAGGCAGATGATCCGGGGCCGCTCGGCTCCGGTGGCCAGCCGCAGCGGGCCGGGAACGCCCTCGCGGCCCGACGTGGCCGTGAACATGGTCCGCAACTGGGCGGCCTGGTGGAGCAGCTTCACGCCCGTCTTCAGCCGGCCGCGCTGGGCGGCGTACCGGAAGAGTTCGCCGGCGGCGTCCAGCGGGCCGGCGCGGCGGGCGGAGACGGCCGGTGCGGCCGGTTCGGCCGACGCCGCGGCGAGCAGCTCGGTGCGCAGGAACCGCGCCAGCTCGACGGGAGTGGTGCAGTCGAAGGCGACGGTGGGGCGCAGCCGCAGTCCGGTGACCGCGGTCAGCCGGTTGCGCAGCTCGACGGCGGTGAGCGAGTCCAGGCCGAGGGCGAGGAAGGCGGTGCTCTCCTCGATGTCGTCGGCCGAGGCGTGGCCGAGCACGGTCGCGAGGTGGCCGCGCACGATCTCACCGAGCAGGGCGTCGCCACCCTCCTCGTCCAGGCCGGCGAGTGTGCGCCGCAGTCCGTCGGCGCTCTGGCGCTCGGGTCCGGGGCCGGACCGCCGGGCCGGGGCGCGCACGAGGTCCCGCAGCAGGGCCGGTGCGTGTTCGGGGTCGGTGTCGAGCGTGCCGGCCGCGAGGGTCGCCGGGACCAGCGCGGGAGCGCCCGTGCCGCGCGCCAGGTCGAGGACCGCCAGGCCCCTTTCGGTGTCGAACGGGACCACTCCCCCGCGCGAGATCCGCGCCACGTCGGCCTCGTCCAGGTGCTGGGTGAGACCGCTGCTGTGCTCCCACAAGCCCCAGGCGAGGGACTGGGCGGGCAGTCCCTGGGCGCGCCGGTGGTGGGCCAGGGCGTCGAGGAAGGCGTTGGCCGCCGCGTAGTTGCCCTGGCCAGGGGCGCCCAGGACGCCGGCGACCGAGGAGAACAGGACGAATTCCCGCAGGTCCTGGTGGCGAGTCAGCTCATGGAGGTTGAGTGCCGCGTCGACCTTGGCGCGCAGTACAGCGTCGACCTGCTCGGCGGTCAGCGACGCGAGGACGCCGTCGGAGAGCACCGCCGCGGTGTGCACGACCGCGGTCAGCGGCGCCCGCTCCGGTACGGCCGCCAGCAGCTCGGCCAGGGCGTCCCGGTCGGCCACGTCGCACGCGGCGCCGAGGATCTCGGCGTTCAGGCCCGTTCCCAGTCGCCGCAGCTCCTCGGCGCCCGGGCCCCGCCGGCTGGCGAGGACGATCCGCCGGACGCCGTGTTCGGTGGCGAGGTGGCGCACCACGAGGCCGGCCAGGCCGTCGGCACTGCCGGTGACGAGCACGGTGCCGTCCGGGTCGAGTCCTCGTTCCGTGCTCTCGTGGGTGGACCGGTTCAGCCGCGGCACGCGCAGTTCGCCCCGGCGCAGCGCCAACTGGGGCTCGTCGCAGGAGAGCGCGGCGGCGAGCAGGTCTTCGCTCTCCTCGTCGGTGTCGACGAGCACGAAGCTGCCGGGATTCTCCGACTGGGCGGACCTGACCAGTCCCCACACCGGCGCGCCGGCGAGGTCGGTCACGTCCTCGTCCTCCGCGGCGGCCACCGCGCCCCGCGTGACGACGACGAGCCGGGCGCCGTCGGCGTGGTCGTCGGCCAGCCAGTCCTGCAACCGGCCGAGCACCCGGCGGGTGGTCTCGTGGGCCGCCTCCGCGGTCGGCGGGCCCGGCTCCACGTGGACCACCGTGTCGGCGCGCTCCACCGCCCTCGGTAGCGGGCGGGTCACCCAGGACACGTGGTACAGCGAGTCGTGCCGGGTGAGGCCGGTGAGGCGGCGCAGCGCGAGCGATTCCACCTCGACGACGAGCCGGCCGTCGCGGTCGGTCGCGCGGACGGACACCTCGTTCTCGCCCCGCTTGGTCGTCTCGACCCGCAGGTCGTCGCCCACCTCGCCGTACACGCGGACTCCGGAGAAGGAGAAGGGCAGGACCGGCCCGCCCTCGTCGCCGCCGCGGGTCAGACCGACGGTTTGCAGCGCCGCGTCGAACAGTGCCGGGTGGACGCCGAACCGCCGGGCGTCAGGGCGTTGCGGCTCGGGCAGAGTCGCCTGCGCGTAGACACGGTCGCCCTGGTGCCAGGCGGCGGTCAGGCCTCGGAAGGCGGGGCCGTACTCGATGCCGCCCTCGGTGAACCTGCCGTAGAGGTCTTCGACGTCCACCGGTTCGGCGTCGGCGGGCGGCCATGGGGTGTTCTCCTCGACGTCGGCGGGCGCCTCGGTCGGGGCGGGGGCGAGCCATCCGGTGGCGTGCCGGGTCCAGGGGCCGTCGTCGGACGCGGAGTGCACGACGAACCGGCGCCGGTCCACCGCGTCCGGGCCCTCCAACGTCAGCTGGACGGTGAGCGGTCCGACGGGGTCGAGCACGAGCGGCGTCTCGACCGTCAGCTCCTCCAGCAGCCCGCAGCCCAGGTCCCGGCCGGCGTGCAGCGCCGTCTCCAGGAGCGCCGCGCCCGGCAGCACCACCGTGCCGCCGACGGCGTGGTCGGCCAGCCACGGGTGGGTGCGCAGGGACAGGCGCCCGGTGAGCAGCAGCGTTCCGCTGTCGGCGACCGGCCGCGGGCGTCCGATCAGCGGGTGGCCGCCGGTCGCGGCGTCGATGTGCTCGATGGCCGGGTCCAGCCAGTACCGCTTGTGCTGGAAGGCGTAGGTGGGCAGGGCGACGCGCCGGGCGCCGGGGAAGACCGGGCTCCAGTCGACACGGATGCCGCGCACGTGGAGTTCGCCGAGGGAGAGCAGGAACCTGTCCAGGCCGCCCGCGTCCCGGTGGAGCGTGCCGACCACGGTCCCGCCGGCCGCCTCCTCGACCGCTGACGTCAGCACGGGGTGGGGGCTGACTTCGACGAACGTGTCGTAACCCGCCTCGACCAACTGCCG
>NZ_BMVN01000104.1:0-12983 GCF_014650735.1 Streptomyces canarius | reverse complement strand
CCGGAACTTTCCCGCGTTCCCGCGCTGGCGGGCCGCCAAGGCCCGCGGCGCCGATCTGCTGTGACGGGTGAAGAGCAACGCGGTTTTGCCGTTGTGCCGCCAGCTGGAGGACGGCTCCTATCCACCGGTCATCCCCGACGCCCGAGACGATCACCATCACACCGGCCTCACGGACCATCTCGAAGGCCAAACGCAAACTCCCACAAGGCACGTAAGTCAGCAGCATTGCGTCTACGCCGCCGATCTCAAGCAGGTGAACGCCCAGGATCCGGCTGCGTACGGCGGGCCGCGGCTGGCGCGCACCGTACTCGATCTCGCCGCGGCGGACGCGGACGCCGGCGTACACCTGGCCGAGCGCACCCGCCGGCTGGCCCGGGTCGCCGCGGTCGACGGCCGTCTGCACGACCGGCTGCTCGCCGCCCACCTGGTCGCCCGCCCGCCCGCCGACGGGCTGGACGAGCAGCAGTGGTGGGAGCAGGCCGTCGTGCTCGTCGTGCGCCTGGTGGCCGACGAGCCCGCGCCGGAGACAGCCCGCCTCGTCGACCTCGTGCTCGGCACCTGCCTGCCCGAACGCGCCGCGCAGCTGGAAGCGGACGTCCGAACCGCGCTCGGCACCCCGCCGCCGCCCGCCCTGCTGGAGAAGATGCTTCCCGCCGACGCCGAACAGCCAGATTGGGAGGCCAAGCCGCTCGCCGACTGGATGCGGGTGGGGGACTGGTCGCCCGTCCTGCCCGCGCGACTGCTGGCCGACTGGGAGCCCATGCTTAACGCAATACGCCGCCTGAAGCCCGCCGGGCCGTCCGACCCGCGCACCGCGCCCGTGCTGGAGCCGGTCAGAGAGACCACGGCGCTGGACGCTGAGGACCTGGCTGAGGTGGCCGCCGCCCGAGGCCCAGCGGTAGCCGCCGCCGCTCTGGCCGCCGCCGAGGACGCTGGCGCCGACGGCTACGCGATGGTCCTACACCGCCTCGTCGCCGCCGACCCGGCCGCCGACCCGGCCGCCTGGACGGCCGACGTGCCCGCCGTCTTGGCCGCCCTGCAGCTGCCGGAGCTCGGCGCGTTCTACCTCGCTGCGGCCGCGGTCCTTGCCGACCGCCCCGACGCTCTCCCCGACGGTGCCCTCGAGTCGCCGTCACCGCGGTACTCAATGTGCGCCGCCGCCTCGACGCCACAGCTCCCGCTACCGGCGCCGCGGCCTCCGAAAACACGTCGGCCGCAGGGTCCTTCGCTGACCAGGCGCTGTTCGACCTGATCACCACCGTGTGGCGCACCGACACCGCCCTTCCCGGCGACCAGGAGAAGACGATCCTGGCCCGCCTGCACGCCCTGGCCGCCACCCTGGCCCGCCCCGCCTCCATCCCGGCCTCGCACACCACCGGCGAGGCCCCCGGCCCGGCAGACGGCGGGACAGCCGCTACGCCGCTGCTGGGCTCGGACCCGTCCGTGCGCGCGCTGGGGTGCCTGCTCGAGTACGCCGTCCACCAGGCCCGCACACAAGGAGAGATGCCCGCCGACGTCCTTCAGGCGGTGTCCGGCGCGCTCGCCGCTCGCGGGGACCAGGACGCGGTGGCCACTGCGATTGGGGGTGCGCCTGCCCGCCCTGCACCGGTACGCCCCGCCTTCACCGCCGCGCACCGCACCGCGTTGTACGCTCTCGCACCCGGCAGGCCCTCGCCAGCTGCCTCCTGGCTGTGCTGGGGCGCGCCCGACCGAGAGGTCTGCGCCGCCCTGGAGCGCGCCGAGCTGCTTGCCGCGTTGCGCGACGTCCGCGCCGGTGCCGCAGCCCACACGGCGGCCGCGCTCCTGGCGGACCCGGCCCTCCTCGGCGATCCCGCCACCTTCTGGGCCGAGTTGGTCGCGGGTGCCGGGGGAGTGGAAGCGACCGCTCCGCTGTTGGCCGAGATCGCCTCCCGCACCCCGCGCACCGATGGTCCCATCCCGCCCGACGCCTCCGGTCGACTGACCGCAGCGGCCGACCTGTGGCTTGCTGCGCTCGCGGCCGGCCTGCCGTCGGGGGCCCTCGCCGGCGCGGGCGCCTTCGCGGCCGCCGGCCTCGACGAGGACCTGTGGCTGTCCCTGACGCGGGCGAGCGCCGAGCATACCCCCAGCCTGACGGACGCCGACCTCGTTGCCGAACGTGCTGCCCGCCGCCCGGACAGCGAAGATGCGCTTGTTCTGGCCGCATACCTGGTCGACGCTCCCGGTACCGGGCAAAACGCAGCCGTACGACGTTACGCCCGCGCCCTGCTGGACGCCGCCACGGCCCTCCCACAGGACGAACGCCCCTGCGAGATACAGCAGCTGAGAACGGCGCTGATCAATGCAGGCGACGTAGATACCGCCACCCGAGGGTGAGTCCTCCCGGCCCTCGCACCCGGCCTACTACGGCCTGTCAGGCACTGAGGCTCGAGTCTTGATGCGCCGGTGGATCAGGTGCATGCCGAGGACGAACAGGAGCTGCCGTCCCGTTTGGTCGAACTGCTCCTGCAGGGTGGGCTCACGGAAGAGATCGGCCAGTGCTCCAGCTCCGGCGGCGAGGTCACCGCGCTCGGCCAGGTAGTCCGCCATGGAAGCCCGGTGGACGGCCCGGGCCTGCTCCAGCAGCGCGGCGTCCACCGTCCCGTCCAGGGTGCGGCCCAGCGCGGTGCTGAGGGCCTCGACGCGGGTCACGACGGTCTCCGCGGTCATCGGCGCTTGCGCGGGCCCGAGCGCTCGCACGAGGCCGCTGGCGGCGAACACCGACTCCGGTTCCATCACGTCCCGAACGGCATCCAGCAGTTCGGCCCGTCCGCGGACCGTCAGGGCCTTGCCGTTGCCTAGCTCGGTGATGATCCGCACGAACCGGGCCCGCGCGGTCGGGGTGCAGCTGATGTCCGACCTGTTCCAGCAGTTCGAAGGCGCCCTCGCGGGCCACCTCCTGGCTGCGCCGGCCGCGCCCGACCCACGTCGTCCATGCCCGCTGTGCCTGCCGGGTGGGGACGTAGCCGTCCCACCACAGCCACATCGCCAGCGGCACCTGCGCGAGCGAACTCAGATGCTGCACGTGCTGCCGTTTGTCCAGCAGGAGCAGCAGCCGGCGCCGGGTACGCAGCCGCGGCTGGTCCAGCAACCCCTTGGCGATCCAGTCGTGGATGCGCCGTACGGTCATGTCCGGGTGGCCGGCCGCATGGGCGTCCGCGACGAGGTCGTCGATGGTGCCAGGCCCGCTGATGCTCTCCCAGGTGTACACGGGGTGGAAATTACATCGTTCTCCCGCCAACCGGGCCCCAGTTGAGGATGCAGCGCTCACTACCGGGCTGCCACGATCAACACAGCAGCCCACACCACCCCGCCCGGCCCCCGGCGAGCCGCCGCGCTGCACCGACCCACACCCCGCACAGGGCGCCGCCGTGCCCTGCCTGAGAGAAGGACCTCTACCGTGTCGAAGAAGAACCGCACCGCCTCGACCACCTCGCACCAGGACCACGCAGCGCCCCACCCTGTCTCGTGGCGGCGCCTCATCTCCGCAGCACTCGTCACCGGAGCCGCCCGCCACATTGGCGCCCTTCTGGCCGGCCTCGCAGTGGCCTGGTGGCACCACGACTGAACTTCAGCGTGTCACCCGCGCGCCATCGAGCCGCCGGTGCACCATCGACAGCGTGGTCAGCAACTCCAGCAACTCCTCGTCGGTGACGGTGCGGTGAAGCCGCGGCTCGTGCGCGGCCGGGTTGCGATACATGCTGAACAAGCCCTTGACCAGGTTCGCCAGCCCCTTTTGCTCATCCAGCTCGGGACCGGTGCCGTTCGCGTTGACGGCCACCCGGGCCGTGCCCTGGCCGGGCATGAGAACCGCGTCGACCAGCCGCGCCCCGTCCAGACCCTCGCCGGTGAGCTGCCGCAGCCGGTCGGCTACCGACTTGACCGCCTCAAGGCTGGCGTGGAAGGGGTTCTTGGCCAAGATCTCCAGCGTGCAGTAGCGCAGCACCTCCGGATGCGTGGAGCGGCGGCGCAGCTCGGCCCGCAGCGAACTGGCGTGCCGCGCCGCCTCACCCAGCGTGGCCGCCGCCGGCCCCTTGGACAGTTTCCCCTCGTCATTGACCCGCAGACCGACATGGACGAGAACCTCATTGAGGTCGTCCTGCCGACGCGAGAACACGTGCGGTTGCCGCGCGTAGCGCACCGGGGCCATCGCCGCGGTGATGAACGCGATCACGCAGTTCGAAGCCTGCTGGCGTTCTTGCTGATGCAGCAGAGCTCCGGCCAGCCGGTCCCGCTTGTTGCCGGCCTCCACCTCCGGCACCCTTACGGCTGCCAGTAGCTGCCCGATCTCCCGTCCGGTCAGCCCCTGTGCGGTGTCGCCGAGCACACTGGCCACCGCAGTGACGACCGGCGCAGGCCACGGCTCGTACGTACGCGATGCCATGTCCTCTCCCCATCCCCTCATTCCATGGCCAACCGACCAGAATGCCACGGGCGCGGGCAGAGTGACGGCCCACTTCTACGGCCGGCCTGGCCCATCCGGCACTGATCCCATGCCCGGCTCAACTCTTACCCGTCCGGGACTGCTCGCGGAGGGTGCGTATCCACGTCTCCACGAAGCCGGCCGGTCCGGTGTCGTCGCCGGGAAGACGGAAGATCTTCGGGTCTTCCGTGAGCTGCTCCATGAGCATGTCGTACAGCCGTCGAAGGGGGGCCCGAGGCAGACCGCCAGGTTCTCACCGAGCTGCCTGGCGGAGGGGTTGAGGGCGACGGCGTGGTCCAGGACCGGTCCCATGCCGCACTCGTCGATCAGGTTCCGCAGCGCGGCGAGCGCCGGAGTGTCCGGCATGAACAGCCCGTGCATCATGTACAGCCAGTAGAACATGCGCAGGCCGAGGAGCACCGTCCGCGCCCGCACCAGCTCCTCGTCACTGGCCCGCAGGACCCGGCCCCGCATATCCGCATGCTGCTGGAGCAGCCCCCAGTCCACCGATGGTCCCTCACCGCGCTCCGCTGTCCCCAGCATCAGCGCCAAGTCCTCCACCGTCAGGCCGAACGTCCCGAAGGAGGTGAATGCTTCGGCCAGAGCATCGGCTCCGACTTCTTCCGCACCCCAGCCGATCGCCGCGACCAAGTGCACCATGCCCTTGAAATCCGGCCCTTCCGGCAGATCCTCATCGGCTTCGAGTGCCGCGCGCACCACGGTGGGGTGCGCCACCCCCGATACGGCTTGATAAGCCGATCGGCGCGCTCGTACAAGGCGTCCTGCCCTTCTTCGCCCGCCCCACCGGCGCTGCGGGCGAACTCCACCAGGCGCTGCGACGCCGACCGTTGCAGCACCCACACCAGGGCCTGGCGAACGGCGTCCATCGGGGGCTCCGGCACTTGAATTGCCACCGGCATCACCGGCATGCCGGCCTCCGCGAACCACTCCAGCACGGCCAGCCGCCGGTCCCGCCCCTGCCGAAGATGCCGCGCCAGCGCCGCCGCGCTCTCCACCACCGGATCGACCGCATCGACTACCGAGCCCCGGCCACGCCCGAGCCCGCGGCGCCGGTGCCGCGGCAACAGCCCCGCCCGCCGCCAGCTCTCCAGCTGGCGTGCCGTCACCGTCAGTTCTCTCGCAGCCAGTTCATGGACCAGTCGCTGATCAGCCAGACTCGGTGCTCCTCGTGCCACGTCCACCATAACAACCCCGAACAACCCCGAGAGGTGTGAATTTTCGCGGGTGTACGGCTCTGGCTCACTGGTCCCAGAACATCCCGCACGGTGCGCCACCGCGCCCTGCCCGAACAAAAGGACACCCACCATGGCGAACAACGACCGCACACCCTCTGCCGCCCCGCATACGGACAACGCGGCTGCCGTGCCTGACTCGTGGCGGCGTCTTGTCGCCGTCGCACTCCTGAGCGGAGCCGTCCGCCGCATCGGGAGCTTGCTGACCGGCTTTGTCGTGACCTGGTGGCAGCACGACTGACACCCCGGCCGCTCGGCACCGACCCGCCCGAAGTCCCACACCGCGCTCCTGACCCTGCCGGGCGCTGTGAAAGCGGCGGACCTGAAGAGCCGTGACCGTTGCCTCTGTTCAGCACCGTGCAGCTGCCGGGAAGGTTCGCCGATCGCCAAGGCGGGGGATGGGCGAGAGCGAGTTCTCAGCGCGTTCGGACGGAGGCTCCGTAGGTGCCGGTCTGACGGAGTACGGCCACATCCTGTGCCGGTGCCGGCCATACCTGGACGAGGTACCACTCGGTGACCTCCTCCGGGGCGAGGTCGATGGCGGTGTCCCGGCCGCGGGCATGGACGCGCAGGCGGTAGTCGCCGGGGCCGGCGAAGGAGAGTACCGGCAGTTCCTCGTCCAGGTCGTCCATCAGTCCTCGCACCCTCAGCTCTCCCGACACCGAGTGCAGGGACACCTCGACGATCTCCTCCCACACTTCGTTCCCGGGCTGCGGGGCTTGGGTGTGGCAGGTGACGGTGACGTCGACGTCGCCGGCGTGGATGCCGGTGTGGATGGTGGCGATGCCGTCTTGCACCTCGACCAGGCCGGTGTGCTCGCGAGGCAGATCGGGGTCGGCGGGGCCGTCCTCGTCGCTGATCTGGAACTGGTGGTACTGCACGGGCACAAGCTCGCGCCCCTGCTCGGCGTGATCGCTCATGGAGTGTTCCCGGTGATCGGAGACGTGGGAGGTCAGGGCTCGATCCAGACGAGGAACCTATCCTTCTCCAAGATCCGGTAGTAGAGGTAGAAGCGGCCAAGGGCCTTGCCGCCCTCTTGATTCTGCTAGGCGTTGATCATGCGCCAGCTGAACTGGCCGCCTCGGGTACGAGAGGCGGCCCGGGTCAGGCCAGGGAGGCCTGCTTCGCCAGCGCGGCGAGGGGGGAGCGCTGGCCCTTCTCCACCACGCACAGCTGCGCCCAGTCGACCTCAGGGTGCGCGCCGGGGATCGCGTCGATGGACGCCCTGGGCGACCTGCCTTAAGCCACCTCCGCCGCCGGCTTGATGTCCGGCCGTCCCCCTGCCGCGCCCGCCACGGCCGCCTCTGCCTTTCCTCGGCCCTGGGCCGTCGCCGGGCCGTCCCGGCCATCGGCTGCGCCCGGCCGCGGCCCGTCTCCGTCGGCGGCCTCGTGTCGGGCGGCGGCCCTGCCGCTGTCATCCCGGGCTCCGCCTCCCCCTGTCGGCCACCGGCCGCTACTGGCCGCCGCGGCCCGGCCGCTACGTCGGCCGTCGTCGGCTGTCGGCCGTGAGTCGTCGGGTCATCGGTTGCCGGCTCGGGTGCCTGCCGGTTCCTTTCGCCACCGTCCGCCCGTACCTGCCGCCGGCTTGCTGCCGCCGCGCGCGGGCCGCCTGTCGCCGCCGCCCTGGCGTTCTCGGTCCTCGGCTGCGCCGAGCCGCTGCCCGCCCTGCGTCCCGGGGGGCGGCGAGCTGCCGGCAAGCTGGCCGCACCGCTTCGGTCGCGCGCCGGTCTCCCGGTTGCCGCCGCCCGGCCGCGCCGGTGCCGTGCTTTCGTCCTGGCCCGTCCCTCCTGTCCCCGCCCGCGTCCCGCCCGCGTGGGCCGAGCTGGCTGTGCCGATCCCGCCACCGCCTCCATCTGGCCGTCCCGCAGCCTGTGCCGGGCTGCGCCGACTCCCGTCCGTGCCCGCCGCCGCCCTCCGCGCGCCTCCGTGTCGAGCCCCGGCCGTCCCGCCGCGGCTGACCACCGCGCAGGCCCGACCCGGCGGTACGCGGAGCCGTTGCGCAGGGTGTGCTTCGGGTTGGGTACCGGCCCGTTACAGCTCGCGCGCATCGGCGTGGCCGCGCGCGGTAGGGGCGGGCGCGTGCGTGACATGGAGGCGTCATACTCGCTGGTAGAGCGCCGATTTGTGACGGCTCTACGTCACGCTCGCAGCCGAGCGCGGCGGGCCTCACTGTCCTGTGACAGGCGATCTTGACCGATTGCCAGGTGACTTTGACCGGTCCGTTCCCCGCCGAACCGCTCTTCCCGGCAGGAGAGGGGCCTGCCAACCCGGGGCTGCGGCCCGGCGATGGGGTGCATGCTGGGTGGCCTTGGCCTGGCAGCCGGCGGAATCCCAGGACCTTGGGGTGGGCCGTCGTCGTCAGGGGGACTTCACGGCGTTGACCATGGTGTACCCCATCTTGTCCCGGCACAGGGTGAGGATGCGCGGGTAGACGGTGTCGAGCTGCGCCATCGCGTCGGTGCCCACCAGCTCCGCGATCTGGGTCCGCCTCGCGGCGAACAGACGCGGGATCAGCTCGTAGGTGGGCTTGAACTCCCGGGACATGTCGCGTGTGCCGTGGACGGTGAAGCCGGCCTCGCCGAGCATGCGGGAGTAGTCCTCGGGACCGGCGGGCAGACGGGAGAGGGCGAACGCGGCTTGGAAGAGCTGGACTTCCTCAGGGGTGAAGGGCACGGCTTCGTAGCAGTCCGCGAGGACGAAGCGGCCTCCGGGCCGCAGCACCCGCCGGACCTCGCGGATCGCGGCGGGGCGGTCGGAGAAGTGGGCAAAGGACTCGATCGCCCAGGCGGCGTCGAAGGAACCGGACTCCTGGGGCAGGGCCATGGCGTCCGCCTGCTCGAAGGTGACCCGGTCGGCCACTCCCGCCTTCACGGCGCGGTCGCGGCCAGCCTCAACCTGCGCGGCGCTGACCGTCACGCCAAGCACGCTCGCACCTGACTCGGTGCCGATCCGCACGGTGGGCCGGCCCGTCCCGCAGCCGACGTCCAACATCCGCTGTCCCGGCAGCAGCCCGATCACGTTGATGAGGGTGCCGGTCCAGGAGTCCTGGGCCCGAGTGAGTTCCTCCCACATCTCCTCAGCCGTCGCCACCCCCGTCTCCGTCCGCACGCCGTCGGCCCACATGCCCAGGTGCATGCTGTCGCCCATGGTCAGGCCGTACAGGCCCCCGAAGCGGTCGTACCACTCGCCGACCTCCAGCGCCGATGGATCCCTCATGTCCCACTCCTCGCGTCAGGACGGCCCACCGAGCGGGTCGTCGTCGCCGGACCGGCCCAGCCGACCGGCCCCGCTGCCTCCACCACTTCCCCAGAACGCGCCACGGCGAGGCCACACGGCGGGGCGCACGGAAGCACGGACGGGATCCATGCACTCAATCGCCTACAGGCGGCAAGCACGCTCCGCTGACCGTCAAGATCAATTGGCAAACGGTCAAGATCGCCTGTCAGAGGACAGCTGCGCGGCGGCGCCACGATCTGGAGCGGCAGCGGCCGGAGCAGTGCACCGCGTCGCGGCGGCGGTCGCCGCCGGCGAAGGTGATCCGGCCGCACTCCGGGCAGGTCAACAGTCTCATCATGCGCCTGTCGCCGTTCCACTCCGCTTCGGCCAGCAGCATCCCCAGGGCCATGATCCGGTCGGAGACCCGCCGGGCCCGGTACGCCTGGGCCCGGCACACGTCGTCGCAGTACCGCCGCCTGGCCGACGCGCTTCTCGGCAGCCGGGCGCCGCAGGACAAGCAGAACCGAATACGGGCCACGCCTTCAGGGTCGCTCGCCGGGCCCTCTCCCGCAGGCCCCGCGCTGTCGGAACTCGTGCACATCCGATTCCGCCCCCGGCGCCCGGATGCCTCCCGTACTGCTGTCGAAGGGCGGTGGAGCCTGTCGGTTCCGGAGACATGACAGAGGGCGGCCCCCAGGGGTGCCGCCCTCTTGTCCGCGCCCGGTTGCTGCTGGTGTGCCGGGTCAGTTCCGCGCGCTGGTGTAGGCGTTGATCCGCTTGTAGTCGTGGTCGAGGAGTGCGGCGAGTTGCGGGCCTGCCCACAGGGTGAAGGTGAGGGCGATCTCGCGTGCGTCTTCCACCTCGTGATCGGGGCGGAGGTTATCCCAGGTAGGGCACTACGAGGCGGGTGAGCCATTCCCGCTCCGCCCCGGCGGTCCCGTCCGGGCGGGGGGTGTCGGCGACGGCTGACAGGATCTCGATCGCGGTGGGGCCGGCGGGGTGCGCGTGCTGCTGGGTACGGGCGACCTGGTCGCCGAAGTCGCACAGCCACCTGCCGAACTTGTCCCGGTCGCGGCCGAAGCGCTGGAAGAGGTACGCGCACAGCTCGACCGCGAGGTGTTCAGTAAGCGACAGGGAGTTTTCCTTCAGCGTGCCGTCGCCGTGCCACGTCTCCAGCACGGAGGTCAGGCAGTCGTAGATCTCCCAGTTGGCCGGGGGCGGGCTGTCTGCGGCGGGGTCGTTGCGGGCGGCGTCGTCCAACGCGGCAGTGGTGATCAGAGCGAACGCGGCGGCGCGCGGCGTGGGGTGGTCCGTGGTCTCGGTCATCAGGTCTCCGGGGTGGTCCGTGATGGTGATCAAAGTGCTGCATAGGGGGCGAGGGCGGCGGGCGCTGGCCGTCCGCCGCCCTCGGCGTCTGGTCGGGCTACCAGCGCATGCCGAGCTGGTCCAGCTCGGTGCGGCGTTCGGGGGTGAGCTTGTCGGCCCGGCGGCGGGTGTTGTCCACAAAGGTGCCGAGCTTGATGTCGACCGCTTCGCCGTCGACGTCGAGGCGCTCGACGTGCTTCCTGGCCGGTCGTAGGTGTCCTTCGCGGTCGTGGAACTGCCGCGCGGCGTGCAGGTTCAGCGCCCACTTGCCGTCGGCGGTGAGCTTGGCCGGGCGCTCCGCGGGGCCGGCGGGCTCCAGCCCGAGCGTGCTGCCCGGGAGCCACTGCTGCGCGGGGGTCAGCTTGTCCCACCCCTGCCGCTGCGCGACGACCCATGCCCCGAGGTCCTCGCCCTGCACGACGAGTTCACCGGCCGTCTCGGGGAGCGCGCCCCCGGCTCGGACGTGGGTGCGGGTGAGGGTGAAGCAGCGTTGCCATGCCACGGTCCACCCGAGGAGGCACCATCCCGGGTCGTTGACGGGGGGCAGGAAGTGCCCGTGTGTGGCGGATCAGGCTCGCGCGACCGTGAGCCCTTCTTCCCAGGCGATGTCGTGGTGGGACCAGACCATGCCGAGTGCTTCGAGCTGCGCGACGCGGGAGGCTTCCAGGGTCCCGGCGTTGTAGTAGCGCCGCTGGTCGGCGAGCCACCGCCCGAGCGGGAACCCCGAGCCGGCCGACTCGTCCTCGCCCATCACGTAGTCGTACGGCACCCGCAGTTGCCCGCCGCCGTTCTCCCGCAGCCACCGGGTCGCCGCCGCGATCCCGCGCCGACATCCCCGCGCAAGCCGCGCCCGACCGGCAGGCCATCAGGCCTGCCCGCAGGCTGCGCCTCCGGCGCCGAACCGCACCTCCTCACCGACCCCGCACTACCGCGGCCTGGTCATCAACCGCATCGCTCGCCCCTTCTCCGGCATGTGGCCCCCGCCCTCGGCCGCCGTACCCACCTGACCCCGCGGCCTGAAGGCTCCGGGAGGCGTGGCCCAGTCCCGCCGAAAACTCCTGTGGCATCTCTTGTGTGGGTTCCCACGCGGCCCGGACGTTTCCGTACGGGTGGGGTGTGACATCCGTGGGACCGGCCTTGGCTGTGGCCTGTGCGCTATCTCGTTCGTGTGAAGGCGAGGGGGTTTCCGCACGGAACGGCATCGCTCTTTGTGACCATTCGACTACTCGTTGGCGCCGTTGAAGGAGTGTGGGTTGTGATGAACCTTCGTAGGGCTGTGTGCGTTGTGGCCGGAGTGCTGGCTTTTGCCGGCGCGGGCGCGGCCAGCGCGCAGGCGGTGGCCCCGTGGGGCCCCGCAGGGGTGCCGGCCCGGGTTGCGGGGCCGGGGGCGGTCACGCGTCCGAGCAGTGATCACATCATCCGGCCGCGTGCGACGATCTGCAGGAACCAGGCGTGGACGTCGGGCAACGGGCGCGCGGCCCTGCGTATGCAGGAAGACGGCAACTTCGTCCTCTACAAGGACGGGCGTCCTGTGTGGCAGGCTCCCAACACGTGGAGCCGCGGCAACTGCGCTGTCTTCCAGGAAGACGGCAACTTCGTGGTCTACGACAGCTCCGGGAACCCGGTCTGGGCGGCCGATACCTGGCACAAGGGTGCCTACCTCGCTGTCCAGGACGACGGCAATGTCGTCGTCTACGACAACGCTGGCCGGCCTGTCTGGGCAACCAACACCGGCGACTGACGCCTACGGCCTCACCCAGGAATGGACGCAGCGCCGTATCGGTGAATTCGCCGGACGTTCCGCCACGATCGTTAATCGGCGGAAGAAGGAGCGGGAGCGGGCCGCGTAAATCCGGAATGCAGGGAAACACCCTCGGGCGTGAATTGGCCCGGGGGTGTTTCGTGTTTACGGCTGGAATCCCGAGAGGCAGGCACTGAGGGGCGGCGGGCGCTCGCTGCCCGCCGCATCGGCGTCCGGTCGGGCTACCAGCGCATCCCGAGCTGGTCCAGCTCGGCGCGTCGCTCGGGGGTGAGCTTGTCGGCCCGCCGCCGGGTGTTGTCCAGGAACGTCCCGAGCTTGATGTCGACCTCGGCGCCGTCGACGTCCACGCGCTCGATGTGTTTGCGGCCCGGTCGTAGGTGTCCTTCGCGGGTGTGGAACTGCCGGGCCGCGCGCAGGTTCAGCGCCCACTTGCCGTCTGCAGTGAGCTTCCCGGGCCGCGCCCCGGGGCCGGCGGGCTCCAGACCGAGCGTGCTCCCCAGGAGCCACTGCTGCGCGGGGGAGAGCTTGTCCCACCCGTGCCGCTGTGCGGCGACCCATGCCCCGAGGTCTTCGCCCTAGACGACGAGTTCCCTGGCCGCCTCGGGGAGGGTGCCCCCGGCTTGGGTGTGGGCGCGGGTGAGGGTGAAGCAGCGCTGCCAGGCCACGGTCCACCCCAGCGGGCACCATCCCGGATCGATGGCCTCCAAAGCCACCAGACGATTCTCAGGCAGCTCCCCAGCGCCCACGGGCACGGTTTCCCCGGCGGCGCGCCGCTCGGCGTTCTCCAGGGCCCTGCGGGCCTCCGCACGCCTGTTCTTCGCCCACACCCCGATCGGGTAGCCGCCATCCCCGACCGCGTTCACGGGGGGCAGGAAGTGCCCGTGAGCAGCTCGGGCATCCGCGGTTCGGCGCCGGCGAACTCGCGGGCGGCACCGGTGTCGTCGGC
>NZ_BMVN01000103.1:0-13163 GCF_014650735.1 Streptomyces canarius | reverse complement strand
ACCAGCGAGGCCGTCGTGGCCCTGTCACCGACCCCGACCGGCACCTGACACACGAAACGGCACCGGGTGGACGTGGCCACCCGGTGCCGCGGTGTTTCCGGCGGGAGCGGGGAGCCCGCTCAGGAGCGGGAGCTCAGGTGCCGTCCGGGCTCCGGAGCCGGTCCAGGTCGACCCGGTGCAGCAGGGCGAGCAGCACG
Organism: Streptomyces canarius; assembly: GCF_014650735.1. Lineage (NCBI taxonomy): Bacteria > Bacillati > Actinomycetota > Actinomycetes > Kitasatosporales > Streptomycetaceae > Streptomyces > Streptomyces canarius. The sequence goes on along the minus strand of NZ_BMVN01000103.1, from coordinate 12,966 downwards.
AGGGTGACCGCCGTGCTGGCCCCCGCGGCCAGCACGGCGGTCACCCTCGTACGCCAGGCGCGGCACCGCCGGGTCGCCGGGCGGCAAGCGGAACATCGAGTCCCCCAGCAGCACCGTGCCGCAGCCGAGCCCGGTCGGCGCCACACCGCACAGCGGGGCGATCACGAACAGCGCGCGCACCCCTCAGCCCGTCACTTCGCCGAGGAGAAACCAGTGGTTCCTGATGCTTGACTCCGAACTGTGGGAGTGATGACCACATTAGGGACTGGGCCTGACATAGTAGCGAAGCATGATGCGCGATAGTGTGTTGCCCGAGAGACTCAAGCGAGCGGCCGTGCAGGGTGGTCTCCTTCCCCTCCGTGTGCTCGCGACGGTCTACTGGCTCTTGCTGGGCTGGTTCGTTCACCGCCCCGGTCGGGAGGAGCGGCAGACACTTCGCATCGCGCGGGCTGCCGCCGCTGCCGGCCCGGAGCGCGATCACTGACTGTTACAGTCGCGGCCATGCAAACACGTGACATGGCGGATGTCGCCGCACGGGGATGGCTTGAGAACGTCGCGGACCTCGCCGGAGCCCTGCCGGGAGGCCTGTGTGTGCGGGCGGAGCCAGGCGTGGCCCTCCTTGCCACCGGTGCCCCACTGGCGTCGGTGAACGGCGTTGTCGATGTCCGCCCCTCCACGCAGCCCGGTCTCGTCGCCGAACTGGCGGAGCGCGCCGCCGCCGAGATGGATGTGCCTTGGTGCATCCAGGTCAGGGCTGAGCCGGACGACGAGGTCGCCGACGTGGCGGCTGCCCACGGGATGACGACCGTGGCGCGGGTTCCCCTCATGGTCCGGGAACTGGCGGGTGACGGCGCGCTGGGCGGTTCCCTACCCTTGGGGTCGGCTGTCAGGCAGTGCGGGCCCGAGGACAGTCCTGTCTTCGCCGCGGCACTGGCGGCCGGCTTCGAGGCGCCGCTCGAGGTGATGAGCCTGCTGGGCGGAGCCGGGATACTGAGCCTGCCGTCCGTGACCGGATACCTGGCCGAGGCGGACGGCGAAGTCGTGGCGACGGGGCTGGCGATGCGCACCGGGAACAGCGCCGGCATCTACAACATCTCGGTTCCGCCCGGGCGGCGCGGGCAGGGGTATGGCGCCGCCATCACCTCGGCGATCCTGGAGACGGAACGGGCACGGGGCGCGCGGCTCGCGTATCTGCTCTCGTCCGAGCAGGGGCTGTCCGTGTACGAGTCACTGGGATTCCGCACAGTGGAACAATGGACACGCTACACAGCGTGATGTGAGTCAATATTGATATCAGCTGTCATGGGCAGGAGTTAAGCTCGTGGCATGATACGTCGCCCCTATCACCATGGGGACCTGCCCGCGGAACTGCTCGCCCACGCCGAGAAGACGGTGCGAGAGAAGGGAGCGGGCGCCCTGTCTCTACGGGAGCTCGCCCGCGACATCGGTGTCAGCCCCGGCGCGCCGAGCCGGCACTTCAGGAACAAGCAGGCCCTGCTGGACACCTTGGCGCTGAGGGGATTCCAACGGCTCGCCGCGGCGAGGGAGGACGCCCTGGGGAGTGCGGGCGGGACGTTCGCCGAACGGCTCGCTGCCATGGCCCGTGCCTACCTCGGTTTCGCGCTGGCCAACGGGGCGCTGTTCGACCTGATGTGCCAGGCGGACACGGGGGCTCGGACGGCACCGGAACTGCGCGAGGCCGCCCGGCGCTGGCCCGGGCAGCTCGCGGCTCTCGTCGCCGACGGGCAGAGCGGGGGCGAGGTGCGAACGGGAGCGCCGGAGCGTGTCGCCCTTCCGGTGTTCGCGGCGCTCCACGGGTACGCCCGCCTGGCGGTCGGCGGCGCGCTGCCGGCGGAACTGACGGAACACGGCCTGGACGACGTGATCGATTCGGTCCTACAGGGCTGCCGGCCCTGACACCCCGGGCACGGGACGCGTCGGCGGCCGGCATACGCCCGGCTTCCGAAGCCGTACCGCGCCGCACCCGGGGCGCCCGGTTCAGCGCGGCATCCCGCCCGGGAGCGGACCGGTCGCCGGCACGACGCGTGGCGCTGGGTTCCCGCCGCCCGCCAGCCAGTCGTCCAGCGCGCGTGCCAGTTCGGTCAGCGGGGGCGGCACGGCCGGGGCGGGGCGGTGGGCGGCGTGCGGTTCGCACGGGTCCACCAGTTCCGCCAGATGCCGTAGCGCACGGGCCGTACCGGCGGCGTCCGCGCGCAAGCCGTCCGGCTGCTCCGTCACCCGCTGGGCCAGGCTGAGCGTGGCAGCCGACACCTGGTCCAGCGCGGAGGCGGCGACGCGCACACCACGGCGCTCGCCCGCGGTGCGCTCGCTCACCAGCCGGAGCAGGGCGACCGCGTCGTGAAGCGCTGCCGCCCGCCCCGGCTCCGGCCCCGCTTCGATCAGCTCCACCGCTGCCCTGAGCACGGCGGTGACGGCTTCCCGGCGGTGGCGCACGGCCCAGCGCCGGGTCACCAGTTGCCCCGCCGCGGCGGCCGCGGCACAGCCCAGCACCGTTTCCAGGAGACGGTCGGCGGTGATGGTGAGCACCGCTGTCGCTCCGGTCGCGGAGGTCACGAGGAGGACCGACAGAGGGGTGACGAAGACCATGGCGATGGCGTAGTTGCGGGCCACGACCAACTCGATGACGAAGGTCAGCGCGGCGAGCAGGACGGCGATCGCCACCCCCCGCGGATGGGTCGCGGCCAGGGCGCCGGCGAGCAGACAACCCGCGGCGGTACCCACGCCGCGCAGCACGGCCCTGGTGTTCGCGCTGATGGCGTGACTGCCGCGCGCGAGCACCGCCGCAGCGGCGGCCATGGCCCAGTAGGGACGCCCCACCTGGCACAGCAGGGACGCGGTACCGGCGAGGCCCACAGCCGCTCCGGTCCTGACGGCCATCCACGGCAGGGGCGAGGACGGCAGGGATCTCGTGGCCGACAACAGGCGGTTCCCCGGCCCGTGTTCCGCCGCGGTCGGCCGGGAGGGCCCGTCCGTACGGAAGACCCTGGCGGCGAGCCAGGACAGGACCGTCGCGGAGCACCCCACGCCGGCCACGGCCAGGACCCGCAGTCCGGTGTGTCCGGGCGGCAGCCCGGTCCCGACCGAGCAGACCAGCACCGGCATCACGATGCCCGGCGGCCGGGCCTGGGCCAGCGCGAGGAACAGCGCGGCGACGGCCGCCCACAGGGCGGTGCCCAGCACGGCCAGCCGGTCGTGCCCGGCGAGCGAACTGCCGACGGCCATTCCCACGGCGAGTGCGAGGGCGGCACCCGCCACCGCACCGGCCTCCTGGCGGGGCGTGCCCCGCCCGCCGTACAGGGCGGCCAGAGCTCCCGTGCTGGCGACGAGACCGACGACCGGCTGCCCCAGGGCCTGCCCGGCCAGGATGGGAGCGGCCGTACACACCGCGGCGATGGTGGCGCTGCGACGACGGGAGGGCATCGGATGCAGGACGAACAGTTCGCGCAAGGGACGTGGTGCCGCGTGCCGGTGTGGTCGGCTGGGGCCGGAACGGGTGTGGATCATCGTGGACCGGTTCCTCGGGAGACGGACGTGGGACGGGCGCCGGACGTACGGCGGGCAGGCCGGTTGCCGAGAGACGACCGTGCGGGCCGCCCTCGGCATACCGGCCGATGGGCTCAGAGCGGGTAGACGGAGTGCCGGTCGGCGAGGGTGACCCAGCGCGTCTCCGTGAAGAACTCCACTCCCCAGTCGCTGCCGAAGTGGCCGAAGCCGCTGTCCTTGACGCCGCCGACGGGAGCCTGGGGCTCGTCCGCGACCGAGTGGTCGTTGATGTGGACGTTGCCGTGCCGCAGCCGCCGGGCCACGGCCAGACCCAGAGTGGCGTTCTCGGTGTAGACCGCGCTGGACAGGCCGTACGCCGTGTCGTTGGCGAGGTCGACGGCCTGGTCCACTGTGTCGACGCGGAAGACCGTCGCGACCGGACCGAAGACCTCCTCCGAGTAGATCCGCATGTCGGGCGTGACGTTGTCGAGGACGGTCGCGGGATAGAACGCGCCCTGGGCGGGTCCGCCGCCGTGCAGGACGGTGGCGCCCTTCTCGACGGCGTCGGCGACCAGAGCGGCTACCCGTTCGGCGGCGCGCTCGTTGATCATGGGGCCGACGAGCGTGTGCTCCCCCTCCGGGTCGCCCTGGCCGAGGGCACGGACCTTCTCCAGGAAGGCAGCGACGAACTCGTCCGCTATGCCGCGCTGGAGGATGACCCGGTCGACCGACAGGCAGATCTGACCCGCGTTCATGAACTTGGCGACGGTGACGCCGGAGGCGGCGTAGGCGGGGTCGGCGTCGTCCAGCACGACGATCGGGTTCTTCCCGCCGAGTTCCAGGATGACGGGCTTGAGGTGCTCGCCGGCCAGCCGGCCGACGATCCGGCCGACCGGGGTGGAGCCGGTGAAGTTGACACGGCGCACCCGGTCGTCCGCGATGAGCGCCTCGACCACGGCGGGCGCGTCGGCCCGGTCGTTGGTCACGACGTTGACGACACCGTCCGGCACGCCCGCCTCGGCGAGGATGTCGGCCAGGAAGTAGCCGGAGGTCACGGGGGCGTCCTCGCTGGGACGGATCACCACCGGGTTCCCGGTGGCCAGGGCGACCGCGATGGCCCGGGTGCACAGGATCAGCGGACCGTTCCAGGGCACGAACGCGGCGACGACACCCGCGGGTTCGCGCACCGCCACCGACCACTCGCCCGCGACGTCACTGGCCAGCAGCGAGCCGGTGGGACGGGTCGCCATGGTCGCCGCCTGCCGGATGAGATCCACGGACATGCGGATGTTGAACGCCGCCCACGTCCGGGTGCCGCCGGTCTCGCTGATCATGATGTCGGTGAACTCGGCGACCCGCGCCTCCAGCAGGTCCGCCGCCTTCTGGAGCAGTCCGCGGCGTACCGACGGGGCGGTTCCGGCCCACCCCGGGAACGCGGCGTGCGCCGCGTCGACGGCCCGGGTGACGTCCTCGGGGCCGGCCGCGGGCACCCTCAGGTACACCTCGCCCGTCACGGGGTTGAGGTCGTCGGTGGTACGACCGGACAGGGCGGGCACATCCCTGCCCCCGATCAGGAGGCCACGGGACGCGGTTGCGGTGGCGAGGTCGGTCATGTTCACTCCTTGGCATGCGGCGCGCTGTCGGCCCGGGCATCGGGTCCGGCCGCGCGGGGATGTGACGACTGTGTCAACCGCGCACCCGCCGTGGCTGTAAGGCCGCCCGCAGGCCCCACAGCAGGACCGTCGTACGGGCGGTCGTGGCGGCCCCCAGGACCGGGAGTGGGGAAGGCTCGAGAACGTGCTGCTCAGACCCTGTGCGGACGGTGCGTCCGATCAGCTTCGCCCGTCGTCCGCGCGGGGGAGGAGGAGTGCGACCGCTAGGGCGGTCAACGCCACGATGCCCGTCGCGACGAGGTACGACAGCGCGTACCCGGCGGCCGGTGAACCCGTGCCGCCCGTGCGCGCGGCCGCGATCGTGGCGAGCACGGCCAGTCCCACGGCCGACCCCAGCTGCTGGGCCGTCACGAACATGCTGCCGGCGAGGCCGCGCAGCGCCGGCGGGACGTCGGACGTGATCGCCACCGAGCTGGTGGGGAAGGCCAGTCCCATGCCGACCGCCGTCAGGACGATGCCCGGCAGGACAGGGGCGGCGCAACCGCTGTGCGCGGTGAGCGTCGACAGCCACAGCTGACCCACGCCGACGAACGCCAGCGCGAGCAGCAGCGTCCGGCGCAGCCCGAGGCGGGGCTGGACCCGTCGGCTGAGCAGGATGGACACGGCCATCACGAGCGCCGTCGCCGGGATCAGGGCCAGGCCGGTCAGCAGGGTGGACATGCCGCGCACCCGTTGCAGGTACAGGGACACGAAGTACACGTAGCCCGCGACCACTCCGCCCAGCAGCAGCATCACCACCAGCCCCGTGCGCCGTGCCCGGTCCCGCAGCAGGGCGAAGGGCAGCATGGGGTCGGCGGACCGGCTCTCGACCAGGACGAACACACCGGTCAGCAGGACGGCGGTGAGGAGCGGGACGAGTGACGGAGCGCTGCCGAAGCCGCGCTGCTGGCCTTCACCCAGTCCGTAGATCAGCGCGCCGGCGCCCGTGGTGGCCGGCGCGGCACCGGGCAGGTCCAGCCGGGCGGCGGCCGGTCCCCGGTGGTCGGCGGGGAGCTTGCGTGCCATCAGCCATGCCAGGACCGCGATCACCGGTGGGTTGACCAGCAGCACCGAACGCCAGCCCAGGTACTCGGTGAGCACCCCGCCCAGCACGATGCCCGCGGTGGCTCCGGCGGCGCTGCTGCCCTGGAAGACGCCGAGCGCGCGCGCCCGGGCCCGGGGCGTGGTGTAGGCGTCGGTGAGCACGCCGAGCGCGCCCGGTGCGACGAGTGCCGCGCTCGCTCCCTGCGCCAGCCGGGACACCACCAGCATGAAACCCGAGGTGGCGAGGCCGCCGGTGAGCGAGCTGAGCCCGAACGCCGTCAGTCCGACGAGCAGCGCCCGCTTGCGGCCCATCAGGTCGGCGGCGCGGCCGGCGACCAGCAGCAGCGCGCCGTACGTCAGGGCGTAGCCGGTCACCACCCACTGGAGTCCGGCGGCGGTGAGACCGAGCCGGCGCTGGATCTCCGGCAGGGCGACGTTGATGATGCTGAAGTCGAGCTGGAGCACGAACTGCGCGGCGGCGGCCAGCGCGGGCACCCAGGCCGCGCCCGCTGCCGTTGCCGTCCCCGCGTCGTTCGGGGACTCGTCCGCCCGGCCGCCCGGCCGCCCGGCCGGCCGGGGGTGGAGGCGGGACGGGACCCGGGGGTCCGATGTGTCATGACGGAAGTCCGATCGGTGTGGAGCGCCGGTGACCGGCGGGCGTGACACGTGAGGGCCGCGGTGCGCCGGTGCGGCTCGGTGGCTGGTGAGGGGGACGGCGTGCGACAGCGCTCTTACAGGACGGGGGCGAGGTCGAAGTTGTCGTGGAACAGGTTCCGCGGGTCGTAGCGCCGCTTGAGGGCGACCAGCCGGGCCAGCGTGTCCGGCGGGAAGGCCTCCGCCAGGCGTTCGGGGCGGGTGTCGGTCTCGAAGCTCACGTACAGGCCGGACAGCTGGGAGCGCAGCGGCTCCCAGTACCGGTCCAGGACGTCGGGTTCGGTGCCCGTCGCGACGACCTGGAAGGCGGCCGACCGGTGCGCGAAGGCGGTGTCCGCGGGGTCGGCGTCGGCGATGGCGCCGCCCATCGCGCGCAGTGGGAAGAAGTACGACTCGCCGCTGGTGACCAGCCGGGCGGCGGCCCGTGCCGCGGCCGGGGTGAGACGGTCGAGCAGGCCGCTGCGGCTGACCGGTTCGCCGTACGCGGGGGAGGAGGGGCCGGCCTCCGAGACGACGTCGGAGTAGTCCACGAGTCCGACGCGCTGGGCCGGCGACGGCGCGAGGTCGGCGAAGGGCTGGAGCCGGTCGCGGATGACACCGGGGTCCTCGGAGTCGACCAGGATCGTGCTCTGCGCGATGACCTTCCTGCCGTAGGGCTGACCGATCGTGAGGAAAGCCGTCGTGTCGCGCGGTGCCGACCCGGCGACGGCCGCCCAGTCCTGGAGGAACTCCGCCGTGTCGGTGGCGTCGTGGACCAGTCGGGCGTGGCCGAGCAGTCCGACGGGCCCGGCGGTGAACTCGAACGCGGTGACGACGCCGAGGGCGAATCCCGCGCCCCGGATTCCCCAGAAGAGTTCCGGGTGCTCGTCCGCGCTGGCGCGCAGTCGCCGTCCGTCGGCCAGGACGACGTCGGCGGCCCGCAGCCGGTCGATGGTCAGGCCCTGCTCCCGGCCCAGCAGGCCGATGCCGCCGGCCGTGGCCAGGCCGCCGACGCCGACCGCGCCGTGGTCCCCCGAGGTGATCGCCCATCCGTACGGGTGCAGGGCTGTCGCGACCGCGCCCCAGGAAGCACCCGATTCGACGCGTACCAGGCGGGTGCTCTCGTCGAGGACGTCGATCCGGTGCATCGAGGACAGATCGATGACGATGCCGCCGGAGTTCGTCTACCTGCCGCTGAACCCGTGGCCGCCGCTGCGGACGGGCAGCGCGGCCGGCCGGGAGCCGGCGAAGACGACCGCCTCGGCCACCTCCCGGGCGTCGCGGGGACGCAGCACGAGTGCGGGCCGCCCGCCGCGCACGTGGCTGGAATGGAGGTCCTCGTAGGCGGGGTCGCCGGGAGTGACGGCGATGCCGCGGAGCGCGGCCGGCAGGCCGGCGAGGTCGAGGGCGGGTGGCGACGGTGTGCACGGAGGGCTCCTGGGATGTGCGGGACGGCTCAGGCGGCGCGGCTCTGGTCGGCGACGAGTTGCCGGGCGGCGGGGATGACGTGCTCGCCGAACAGGCTGATCTGGTCGGGGGTTTCGCGTTCCGGCACGAGGTTGACCGCGTCGAAGCGCTGCTCGGTGACGAAGTGGGCGATGACGCGGGCCCACTGGTCGGGGTTGGCGTGCACGGGCCGGCCGTTGGGGCCGGACAGGGGGACCTCGACGGGAGTGGTGGAGCCAGTGACGGAACCGACCAGCTGGATCACCCGGCGGATGTCCCGCGGGGAGCGGCCGGCGGCGCGCGCTGCGGCGTCGATGGCGTCCTGCGCGGCCGGCTTGGTCTCGAACGGGGTGGCCAGCGGCGCGATCCATCCGTCGGCCCGGCGGCCGAGGAGGTCCAGCATGCGGGGGCCGGACGCGCCGAGCAGGATCCCGACGGGGTGGACGGGGGCCGGACCGGTGGCCACCGCGTCGAGGGAGTAGGTCTTGCCCGGGAGGGTGACGGAGGGGCGCGGCTCCCACATCGCGCGCAGCACCGTGATCGCCTCGTCGATCGCGTTCACCGTCTGACCGGGTGTCCAGGTGGGTCCGCCCAGGCCGGCGATCTGCGGCCAGGACCGGCCGCCGCCGAGCCCGAGGTCGAACCGCCCCCGGGACACCACGTCCAGGCTGGCCGCGGTCTTCGCGAGGAGGGGAGCCGGGCGGAGCGGGAGGTTGGCGACGTCGGTGAGGAAGCGCAGGGTGCCGGTCCGTGCCGCCAGGTGGCCGATGAGGACGTAGGGGTCGAGGAAGTCCGGGACGTACGGGTGGTCCTGGACGGCGGCGAAGTCGAACCCGCTGCTCTCGGCGGCCTGGGCGTTGTCGGTGATCAGGCTGTTGTCGCGGTGCGGACTGAGGAAGACGCCGAAACGGATGTCGTTCACGGAGATGTCCCTTCTGTGGTTTCGTACGGGTCCACGCAAGCCCGGGCGGGCTCAGGAGGCGGCGGTGAACCGGCGCCGGGGGTGCTGGTTCTGCTCCAGTTCGTCGACGAGGACCGCGGCGAAGTCCCCCTCCGTGATGGCGCTCTCGCCGTCGGCGTTGACGACGGCGTCGTCCCCCGCCCGCACCACGTAGTGGCCGGTCTTCCCGCCGGGCAGGAGGTAGTGCGGCGGGGGGCTGAGGTAGGTCCACTCGACGTCGTTCCCGGTGTCCCGCAGGATGCGCAGCGCCTCGGCCTGAGCGAGAGCCTCGGCCCGGAACCGCTCGGGGAAGGCCGGCGCGTCCAGGGCCCGCAGGCCGGGGGCGATGTACAGGCTGCCGCCTCCGCCGACGAAGGCCACGCGGCGGACACCCGCCCGCGGCGCGAGGTCGAGCAGCAGGGCGGCCGTGGCGGGGATCCGCGAGCGGTCGGCGGTGGTCCGGTCGGTCACCGCCGAGACGATGACGTCGCTGCCGGCGACGGCGTCGAGGACCGAGTCCGGGGCGTCGAGGTCGGCGGGTACGGCGCGGGCCCCCACCAGCGCGGCGAGCGCGGCCCGGTCGCGGCCGATGGCGACGACCTCGTGGCCGCGGGCGAGCGCTTCGCGGGCGATCGTTCCGCCGAGCCGGCCGGAGGCTCCGATGATGGCGATCTTCACGGCTGTACCGATCCTGTCTGCTCAGGTGGGTGGGGGATGACCGAGGGCCGGTGGCGTGGGTCAGCCGGCGGTCGGGCGGCGCCGGGCCAGGACGGCGACCGTGCCGAGCAGGACCAGGAGGACGCCGGCGAACCAGGTCATGACCGTGGTGGCGGGGAAGGAGCGGCTGGCCACACCGATGCCGACGGCCGGCGCGGTCAGACCCAGGTAGGAGATCAGGAACAGTCCGGCGAGGGCCTCGCTGCGCTTGGCGGGGACGGCCAGCGCGGCGACCGTGCCGAGGGACGCCTTGAACAGCACGCCCGCGCCTATGCCGGCCACGATGCCGCCGACGAGGAACGCGGTCAGGTTCGCGGTGTGCATCCCGATGACGAGCGTCGTGACACCGGCGGCCTGGGCGAGCAGCCCCAGCCTGCGCTTCGCGGCGGTGGTCAGCCGGGTGGTGAGGCTCTGCGTGGCGGCGGCGGCACCGAAGACGGCGAAGACGATCAGGCCGGCCAGCGCGCGGGAGGGGTGGTGCAGCGCGCCGGCGACGAAGCCCGGGGCCACCGAGGTGAACAGGCCGAAGACGGCGAAGGAGGCGAACCCGGCGGCAGCGGCGGCGGTGTACCCGGCGCGGTCACCGTGGTCGACCGAGATGCGCTGGGGCCGGTAGGCGGGCCGGACCAACTGCTCCTCGACCGTCTCGGGCGTGAGGGCGATGGCGACGATGCTCGCCAGCAGCAGGACGGCGAAGACGATGTACGGGGTGCGCAGGGGGCCGGTGGCCCACTGGGCCAGAAGGCCGGCGACGAGCGGACCGACGCCGAGGCCGCCGATGTTGGCCGCGGTCGACACCAGCTCGAAGCGCTGGGCGGAGGCACCGGGCCGGTGCGCGGTGTGCAGCTCGTGCAGGTGGGCCGTCGCGGTGGCGGTGACCATGCCGACGCCGAGGCCCGTGACGAGCCGGGCCACGAGCAGGACGGGCAGCGACGTGTTCGTCAGGAAGAGCAACGCGGCGATCAGCTCCAGGCCGATCGCGGGGATGAGGATCTTCTTGCGTCCGACCCAGTCGGAGATGTGACCGGCCAGGACGAGACTGATCACCACGCCGACCGCGTAGGCGGCGAAGACGACCGTGACCATGAAGGTGGAGAAGCCGTCCTTGGCCATGTACAGCGGGTACAGCGGTGTGGGGACCGTGGAGAACGCCATCGCGGTCACGAAGGCGAACGCGGTGAGCGAGAACCCGACGCCGTGGCGGCGGGCACTGGCACGGGTGCCGGCGGGCGCTGCCGCGCGCGGGCGGGGTGCGGATATCGACTGTGCCATGGGGGACTCTCCAGGCTGAGGCGTTTGCTTGAACGCTTAACAGAGTGGACCGCCGGAACTATCTCGTCCAACGAAAGTCGGAGAGCGTGACCATCTCTGGCAGAGATACTTGGACCATGGAACTGCGCCAGCTCGAATGCTTCGTCGCCGTGGCCGACGAGGCGAACTTCACCCGCGCCGCGGCCCGCCTGCACATCGTCCAGTCCGCGGTCTCCAGCACGATCAAGAGCCTCGAACGCGAACTCGGCACCCCGCTGCTCGACCGCAACTCCAAACGCGTACTGCTCACCGACGCCGGCGCCGCCCTGCTGCCGCGCGCCCGCGCCACGCTGCACGCCGCCCAGGAGGCCGCCGACGCGGTTGCCGAGGTCCGCGGCGGACTGCGCGGCACCCTCCGGCTGGGGACGATGACCTCTGTCCGGCTGCTGGACCTCCCGGCGCTGCTCGGAGAGTTCCACCGCCGTCACCCCGGTGTGGTGCTCCAGACCAGCGCGGTGCCCTCCGGTTCCCAGGGGCTGGTGGACGCCCTCCTCGAACGACGCCTCGACCTCGCCTTCGTCTCGGTGCCGGGACCCTGTCCCGCCGGCGTAACGCTGACCGACCTCACGAGTTCCGTCCTCGACCTCGTCGTACCGGCCGGCCACCCGCTCGCCGGGCGCCACAGCGTGTCGATCACCGAGCTGACCGGTCTCGACTTCGTCGATTCCCCGGTCGGGTACGGCAACCGGACCGTGGCCGACCGCGCTTTCGCCGCCGCGTCCGTGCCCCGTCGCGTCGCCGTGGAGATCACCGACGTCGGCACCGGCGTGGACTTCGTACGGCACGGTCTCGGGGTGGCGCTCCTGCCCCGGTTCGCCCTCCGGGAGACCGCGGACATCGCCACCCTGACGGTGAGTGACGCCGACCTCGACTGGCCGTTGTCCCTCGCCGTGCCGAGCGAGTACCGGCCCGGTGCGGCGGCGCGCGCCATGATCGCGATGGCCCGCGAGTTCGTGACCTGAGACGCCCGGCCCGTGCGCGCGGCCGGACCGGCCCCGGCGCACCCGGGCCGGGCGGCCTCCGTCGTGCTCGCTCACCGGGGCAACGTACGGGGGTGCCATGGTCAAGGTCGTCCCCGCCGGCCGCAGGCTCAAGAGGTGCACGGCGCCCTGCGGGCCGGGCCGTCGGCGGGTGGGTTGTGGGCGGTGCACGCCTGGCAAGCCGGTACCGTCCTGCCGCTGCTCGCCGAGGCGTGGCCGGACGACGGGTCCGGCGCGGTGGCCGACCTGACCGCGCTGCACCGCACGGCGCCCGCGCCCCAGTGGCGTACGACAACTGGCGGGCGGCCCTGCGGCCGGTGCTGCTGCGCGTGTACGGGGCGGCGTACGACCACCGCTCCGCCTACGCCGAGGCGCACACCAACGCGCGTGCCTACGCCCTGGCACACGGGTAGACCCTGGCCGAGGCCGACGCGTACGGGCACCAGTACGCCGAACTCAGCCCGGACGCGAACGCGGCGTCCTTCGCCGAGGCCCACGCGCGAGCGGTGGGCGACGCCCTGGCCCACGCCTACGCCGGTGGCCGCGCCGAGCCCTACGCGGCGACGTACCCGGCCGCCCAGGTCCGTGCGGTGCTCCGCGCCCTCGAACGCCCCGCGAGCCCGCCCTCCGCTGGCGCGACCGGGACCGGCCCGGGGGGGGGGGGGGGGGGGGGGGGGGGGGGCGGGGCGCCGGGCCCCCGGGGGGGCGGGGGCCCCCCCCCGCCCCCGGGCGCGGGGGG
>NZ_BMVN01000102.1:0-13580 GCF_014650735.1 Streptomyces canarius | reverse complement strand
CCTCGCCGCTACCCCGTCCTGGACTCTGCGGCCCGAGCGAGCACTCAAGTCCATGTGGCCCAGGCAGGGACGGAGCCGATACCGGCACGGCGCCCAAGCCAGAGACGCTGCCGCTCAGGGGGCGCAGCGGTGAGACGAGGGTTGTCCAGGTCAGCTACCTGGACGCGCACCCCCTTGACCACCTTTGCTACCTGGCCCATTTCTCCTTGCCACAGCGCCCTCCAGCAGCCGATCAGACCGCGGTCAAGGGGGTGCGTGATATAGGAGCCCGCCGCCCGTAGCACGCCTGGTGCGGGGTGCGCCGGCACCGGTGGCGCGCACCGCGATGGACAGCGCGGTGCGGTGGTGCGCGCGCCGCGCTGTCCATCGCGGTGCGCACCACCACCGCGCGGCGCGCGCACTACACGGCAGTGAGGCGCACCGGGTGCGCACCGGTCGGTGCGGGGTGCGCATGGAGGGCCTGGCCCATGCCGGCGGCCTCCAGTTGGCGCAGGGTGTCGGCGACGTCTTCGTGGTCCTCGGTGAGGAATTGCTGCGCGAGGTCGATGACGGCGCAGGCGATGCTCTCGGCCGTGTCCGGGCCGGCCTGCGCCCAGATCCGCAGCGAGGTGACGAAGACGCGTCCGAGGGCCTCCAGGGCGAAGGTGTCCGCGCACGGCTCGCCGGCCTCCGGGCCGGGCAGCGCGGTGACCGGGACGACGATGCGTTCGGCGACGTCGACGAGCAGCTCGGGCATCCGCGGTTCGGCGCTGGCGAACTCGCGGGCGGCGTCGACGTCGTAGGCCTGGACGGCCCGGAGGTAGCTGAAGGCGCTGATGGCCTCGTGCGGGGTCATCGGTGTGAGCGGCGTGGTGTCGGGCATGTCGGCTCCTCAACGTACGGGTGGCCGCCCCGCTGATCGCGGCGGCTCAGAACCGATGCTCGGATCGCGGCCCTGTGGACAGAGTCCGGCGCCGACGGGGGAGAACTCTCCCCCCTCCGGTTGATCACGATGCGGTCACGGCGGAGAGGTTCTTCAAGGCCGGCGTCACACGAGAGCCGAAAACCAAACCTGTAGAAGGCAGTGCAACCCGTCGTCATGTCTGACGGCGGCCGCCGGTGCCCGTCGCCCGGGTGCGGGTGGGGACTGCCGCCGCCGACCGAGCGGGTACCGACGTCCGACGTAGCCGACGGCCCGAAAGCACGGCGCCTTGAGGGCATGCATCCGGATTGCGGTGATCCAGGTGTTCTTCGAATACTTTCAGACAGTCCGCTCCGGCCGGACGGGCCGACGGGCCACTGGGCGGGCTGCTGCCACATCCGATAACGGGCAGAAGCCCTACTAGGCTGGTGGAAGATGTCCGGTGAGAGCTTGCCAGCGTTCACGCGCGCGCTCCAGCGCCTCCTGTGCTTCCTTCAGCCGCGGATCATCGCGGTGGCGGGCCCGTAGCTGGGACAGGCGGGCGTCGGCCTCGTCCTTGGAAACCGTGTCGTCCCGGGCGCGTTTCAGTTCCTGCTGTGCCTGTGCCAGTTGCTGCGGGAGATCAGCCCGGAAGGCATTCTCCCGCGCGACTGTGTTTTGGATCCGGACAGCGAAGTCGCGCACCTGGTCCTCGTCGAAACGCTGCTCCTGTTCCTCCGTCGCCGGATAATGCGGGTATTTCGCCCGGTGTACCTGTTGGTCGGGCTGGGTGAGGTAGACGGAGTGGTTGCGCTGCCCGGTATCAAAGCGCACATCGAGCTCGGCCAGCGGAATCGGCTTCCGTTCGTCTGCGGACTCCACCAGAACGATATGCTCGAACAAGGTCAGCTCCCCGAGCTGGTCCAGCCGGTCGCCGAGCCCGGGGTTGTGCAGAGCGGCGATCCGCTGCTCCAACACGTGCACCTTCCGCTCATAGCTGGCCCTGTGCGTGTCTAACTCGGCCTGCGCTTTGGACTCCTGCCGGTGTGCCTCCTGCTTGATGTCGCGCAGTCTTCTCCGGGCCTCGGCCAGATGCTCTCGCTCGCTCTCGTAGCGCAGGCTGAAGGTGAAGGTCCACTTGCCGGGATACCGGTACCGCCGCCACAGCACCCAGATGAGCCCACCCGCCAGGACGAACACCGCTCCCTGTACCGCGTCCATCGCACCCCTCCGCTGTCACCGGACCTGTCCGTCCTATCGGCCTCGCATGGAGTCCGGGACCGATTCGGCACCAGATGTCAGCAACGACACACCTGTGTTCTGCGCGCCCGCGCCCACCACCGCAGTGATCACCTGCCTACCACCGCGGGGCGTCCGGCGGTCCGGAGCCGGCGGTGCAGTTGATTCCGTCCCTGGCACGGTGGGCACAAGGCAGTGGTCAGCACCCATGGAGCAGCTCCAGGGGCAGGATGCGGGCGCGGCGGCGACTGGGTCGGACGGGCGAGTAGACGCTGACGGCCGCGCTCGACAACCCCGCCGGCGACGTCCTCTACCTCGACCAGGAGGCCCGCGCCGACGCGGAGGACAAGCGTCTTCGTGCCGCTGAACGGGGAGACACAGTGCCCCGTGTGCAAGTGGTGCGGGCAGAAGTTCACCGACCAGCGCTGGGAGAAGCGCGGCCGGTAGGCGTGGACCGGGTCCGGCCCAGTCCGTGCCGGTTCACGGTCGTACGGTCACTGTCCGGGGGCGGCCGGGCGCGGCCTGGAACCGGTAGCGGCCGGGTCGGTCGGAAGGCGTTCGCCGGCGAGAGGAGCGCGCGGTACCGGCGGATCGGTGTCCCGTGTGCGGGACGTCTCGGCGGCGGGCCCGGTGCCCAGCGGGCGGCGGTCGGTCATCACCCGATCATTGCGGTGCGGCGGGTGTCCGTCTTCACCGCCCCGGCCGCCTGTTCCGACCCTGTTCAAAACGCGCGTGTGACGCTCGACGCGGGAGGCGGTTCGCTCTGCCCGTCGTCCTGCTGCTGGTCCTGGTCGGCGCCTTGGTCGTCGCCGGGCTCGGCTACGCCGTCTACCGGCGCCCGGTGCTCACCGCGCCGCTGACCGACGCGGCGGTGCTGGTCGCTCTGGTGACCACCGTGGCCAGTGCTGGCAAGCTGGACCCGGAGGGGCTGCGGGTCATGTGGAGGTCTCCCAGCGCACCAACCCCAGACTGCGGCGGGTGGCCCAGTACACCGTCGTCTGGGCCCGCACGCGGGAACTGCCTGGTGCCGGCCATCAGGCCCTGGATACCCCC
This sequence comes from Streptomyces canarius, assembly GCF_014650735.1. NCBI lineage: Bacteria > Bacillati > Actinomycetota > Actinomycetes > Kitasatosporales > Streptomycetaceae > Streptomyces > Streptomyces canarius. Next base: position 10,408 of record NZ_BMVN01000102.1, on the reverse strand, counting down.
TCGCGGAACACGGTGGCAGCTGACAGGGTGAAGGAGTCATAGACCACGTGGTCGCGTAACCACTTCAGCCACCGGCCGACGTCCGTTTCGCCGGCCGTGACGCCCGGGACGCCGTGGGCCACATCGGTGCCGAGAGCCACCAGCCGGGCCACCCCGGCGTACACGCGCTACCAGTCCGCCGGCCAGTCCGGAGTCACGTAGTAGTCGACTGCTACTCGAACGATGGTCGGTCACTACTGGTTCCACCGCTGGAAAACTGCTGCCCACATACGACTGGGGCCGTTACGTTTAGACCGTATGAGCAAACATCTCTCCCTGCGTGAGGCCGTGTTGGCGTGGCTCGAGTACGCGGGCGGTCTGTCACCGACACCCCAGTCCATCGTGATACTGATACTCCAGCCCCACTGGGAGGACGTGGAGAATGCGGTGGCCGCCGCAGCGCCCAGAGAAGAGCACCCCGACCTCTACGCCAAAGTCGACGGAGACTGGGTCCCAAACGCCCGCACGCTGTTGGAGGAGTCCGGACTGGGCGAGGCGGCACGTCTGATTGCCCAGGGCGTGCCGGTTCCCGTCTCCGAGGTCGCGGACAACTTCGTCACCTTCTGCACTGGCCCGGCACCGGTCCCCGAGCGATGGCTGTTCCTCAACGCCAGCTTCCCCCAGGGAACACGCATTTCGCTGGGGCGGTACACCTTGCAGACCTTCACCGCGGACGAGCTCTGTCAGATAGTCCCGATGCCTGCGCTGAACGTCCTGCAGCGCCGGAGCCATGACCTCGACCTGATCACCGGTGCACCGTTTCTCCATGTTCACGATCCCGGCCGTCCGGTCACGCGTCGTCCGACCTGGTTCGACTTCACCGGCCCGCGTGCGGAAGCCCAGCACTGGCAGGCGCTCCTTCCCCTGATGCTGTGGGACAGTGAACTTCTCCGGGTGGACTCGGTCTTCACAGTCGCGCGCGGACGCCGCTTCGATCTGAACCCCAGAGACGTGCCGACGACCATCAAGGTCTATGAAGGCCGGCACGGGAGAGAGGACGAAGTTGAGGTCCGCGACACCGGAGACTTCCATGTTCCCGCAGCATCTCTTCCGGCCCTGGGTCACTTCTGCACCGTCATCTCGGCGAAGATCGACGCGGTCATGGCAGGCGTGACCGACGAGCGGCGCATCCTGAACCGGCGCGCCCGGCGACTCGAACGCGCAGCCCGGCACATTTTGGCCGCTTACCAGCGCACCTATAACGACGACGGCGTCTGGGAGGTAGAGGCCGACGAACTGCACCTCGACTACGTCATCGCTTTGGAAGCCTTGCTGATCAGCCCCCGCGACAAACGCGAGGGCATCGCCGAAAACATTCGCTCCCGCGCGTCTGCACTTTTCCTCGGCCCTGACCACCAGAAAGAGGCCATTGACATCGTCCAACGGGCCTACAAAGCCCGATCCAGCTATGTGCACGGCGACGTGATCAGGGATCAGAGAGAAGAGGAGAAACGGAAAGAGCTGCGAACTCTCCGGCTCCTCACACTGCAGGTCTTCCTACGCTGGCTCGTTCTGACCCCTTCCGACACCGCGGACCTCGCGCACCTGCTCGATGTCGCCGTCCAGGACACAGGCCACGAAAACCGCATTGGCCAGTCCCTGCGCGACTTCTTTGCCACCACCCCGCCACGGAACCGGCCCGCCGACATCCCCGCCGCCTGACCCTCGCGGGAAGCCGCCCGCAGCAAAGGGAGAAGCCCCGGCAGCCACTTGGTGCAGAGCAGGCTGCCGGGGGCTTCACGGTCGCCCGGAGCGGACGGGGAAGGCTGCGCCGGGTACGCGAAGGCGTTCGCCAGCCTCGCGGAGACGGCCGTGTACGGCGACGCCGCCCGCGCGCTCATCCGGGCCGCGATCGACGCCTTGGAGTGAACGTCCGCAATTACCCGCAATCTCGTTGAGGACGGAGCGGTCACCTCCGTAGCGTCGAACGACACCGACGCACCCAGCACACGGAGGCGGTGCCCATGAGCGCACCCACACCCGCCGCCCCCCACCGGAAGACCGCGGCCTCCAGCCGCCCGCCTTCGGTCGGCCCTCCCCGGCGCTGATCGCCCGCGCCGACCGCGGCTACGCCCGCTTCCTCGCCGTCCAGACGGACGCCGCCACCGGCGACCACGACCAGGACGACGACGCGGCGGCCGCCCGATGAGCGACACCCACGTCGTGCTCTACGACCCCCATGGCCTGATCGATGCCGACCCCCCCTGGACCGCGCCCCGCACGAGGCACTCGTCACCGCCGTCCTCGCGTGGAAGAACCCGGACCTGGCACCCCGCGACTACGAGCAGATCGCCCTCCAACTCACCGGGCACGCCCGCGCGGTGGCCGCCGACGTCCGGCGCCACGCCGCTGCCCTGCCCACGCCACGCCACAGCACGCGTGAGAACACCGTCCGCGCACCAACCGGGGTGATCCGTACCTGCCGCCACGACCTGTATGGCACACCGGTCTGCGATCGCCGTTCCCCTGGGGAATCGTGACCACGAGGGTAGGGAATTCCGTGACCGCTGACAGCCCTGGCACGGCCTGGCCGACGTCGAACTCTGCACTGCCGAATGGGACGACTGGTTCAACAACCAGCGCCTCCACACAGCTATCGGGGACATCCCGCCCCACGAACACGAGACCAACCACTACGCTCAACTCCAGCCCCAACCGGCGGCTGGAGTCAACGCATAGAGCCTCCACCGATTCCGGAGCGGTTCAGTTGTGAACGGGGAGCGAATGGCGGTCGTGATGGAACCAGACTCGGCGCCGGCAGACGGCGAGCGCCGGACAGGCCGGTCATACAAACCAGCGTCGCGCTGGTCGGAGACGGTACGGACATCGCCCAGGCCCGTCACCTGGCAGCCGGCTTCCTCACTCGGGTCAAGCCGAGCACGGCCTGCCCGTCTCCCAGCGGGCCATGGACCTCACCCAGCTGGTGGTCAGCGAACTGGTCACCAACGCCCACAAGTACGCCCCTGGACCGATCCTGCTGGACCTGCGAGTCCTCGGTGACCTGGTGGAGGTCGTGGTCTGGGACTCCGACCCCGTTCTGCCGATCGCCCGGGCGGCGGACGCCGGCCGCGTCGGCCAGCACGGCCTGAAGATCGTCATGGCCGTCGCCCAGGGCTTCGAAGCACAGCGCGAGCCGGTCGGCAAACGCATCACCGCCCGCATCGCCCTGGCCGACGACCCCGACGGCGCCATCTCCGGACGCCAGCCTCTGTAGAACGGCCCGGCCGCCGCCGCTCAATCGGTCCGGTTGCCGACAGCGTGACGGGCCAGAGCCGCGTGCAATTCCCCCAGCAGGACCTCGGGCAGCGCAGCGCCCTGGGCGTGCTTGAGGACCTGTTCCGCGACGGCGACCAGTTTGATGTTGGTGTGTTGGGAGACTTCTCGCAGCACCGTGAATCCGTCATCCGGGGGGATCTGGCCCAGGACGGTCAGGACGCCGATGGCCTGGTCGACCACCGCGTGCGAGGCGAGCGCCTGATGCAGCTGTCCGTTCTCCGCCCGCACCCGCTCCAGCTCCGCCACCAGCTCATCGACTGAGACGGGCGAAGACGGCGGATGCGGAGACGTGGACGACGAGGACATGGCATCACCACAACAGCAGGGAGCAGGGCACCCTCACCGCCTGCCCCGGTTCCCCTTCAGCATCCATCCGATCGCGGCGCGTCACCACGCGTGAGTCCCCCAGCCGGCATCACGTTTCTGGGGGACCTACGCGGGAAGCTCGCTTCCCAACCTCCACGTATCGGGTTGCCAGGTGACGGCTGGGCACTCTGGAACACTCAGATAAATCTGCCTCACGGGTCACGATCGGGTGATCCAGGGATCACCATCCAGGTGACAGTGGCCGCGGCTATTCGCATGGGCGGGCCGATGCGCGGAGATCAGAAGCGGCACGGCGCCGCTGGTACGGCCACCGGGGTCGTGCCCTTCCCGCACCACCTGGAACGCAGCCCACCGGGTCCGCGTCGATGCCGACGGCCGCCCGGAACCCGTCCCACTTGGGCTCGCCCCGCCCAGCCCGGCCGCAGATCCGGTGTACGGACGTGTTCAGCGTCGGCTCCCGGCCTGATGTGCCGCGGCGGGGGGATCGGTGTGGAAGGCGAAGGCCTCATGGGGTGAGTTCGCTGGCTCGGCCGAGGTGCACCCGCTGCCGCGGGGTCAGGGTGCGCGTGACCGGGTGGCGATCTCCGAGACCAGGTACTCAGTCGGCGACGGTTCGAGGAGCTGGCCTGGCATGCCAATGGGGGATGTTTCCAGTCGCCCATCAACGGCGCACACCCAGATGCGGGGCGCGCACCCGTCAGGGGTTGTGCGCCGGAGTGGACGACGCTGCCGTTCGTGATCCGGCAGGCCCCGCCCTGGGTGAGGGGCCTTCCTGAACGGTGTCGTTGTTGGAAGAGTTACACGTGTCGGAGGAGAAGTCCCTGCGCCGCCCTGCCCCGGAACCACCTGCGAAAGGGGGGCGGAACAAGCGCAGTCCCATCCCCTCGTGCGCTCGGCGTGCGCGCGGTCACGGACCGTCCCGCGGCCGCTACCATGTGGTCACTCAGCGGCATCTGCGGCATGTCGGCATGGACTGCCTGGTCGCCTTCGACGCGAACCTCTACTCGGTGCCCGCCCGCAAGGTCCGCCCCCGCCAGCTGGTCGAGATCCGGGCCACGAAGTCGCAGGTCAGCCTACACTCAACCGTTCCCGACACAGGTGGCCAGACCTTGTTGGCCGTCCACCCATGGGCCGTTGGCCGAGGCGCTCGCATCGTGATGAGACGCACTGGGACGGCCTTCCCACCGGCGCCAGCCGCCGCGTCACCACCGGCGACGCTCTGCCCTCGCCCCGCCGCGGCCAGGCAGTCGGGCCCGACGCCGGACCGCTGCAGGGTCTGCTGAACCGGGCCGCCGCCGCGAACGTCGAGGTCGGCCGCCGTCCGCTGTCGGTCTACGACGAGCTGACCGGCACCCGTCCCTTCACTGCCAACTCTTCACGAAGGAGACCCGTTGAGCGAGCTGACCAGCACCCGCATCCGCACCACCACCGCCAAGCTCGGCCTGCCGCACCTGGCCGAGGCCCTGAACCAGTACATCCAGCGGGCGGACGAGGCCAAGATGGGCTGCCTTGACCTGCTCGACCTGGTGCTGTCCGAGGAACTCGCCGTCCGCGACGATCGTCGCTTCCGCAACGGCCTGCGGCTGTCGAAGCTGTCACACCACAAGACGCTGGAGGACTACGCTTTCTCCTTCCAGCCCGACCTCGACCCGCGCAAGGTCAAGGACCTGGCCACCCTCTCCTTCGTCGAGGACAAGGCCAACGCCGCTCCGCTCGGCCCGTCCGGGGTCGGTAAAACGCACATCGCCGTCGCCCTGGCCGTCGCGGCCTGCCGGGCCGGCTACTCGATCTACTTCACCAGCCTCGACGACATGGTCCGCCACCTCAAAGCCGCCGAAGACCAGGGTCGGCTGATCAGCAGGCTCACCAGCTATCTCCGGCCCAGCGTCCTCGTGGTCGACGAGGTGGGCTACCAGCCGCTGGAACGGGCCGAGGCGAACCTGGTCTTCCAGGTCATTTCCAAGCGTTACGAGAAGGGCTCGATCATCTTGACCTCGAACAAGACCTTCGGTGAATGGGGCCAGGTCTTCGGCGACGAGGTCCTGGCCACCGCGATCCTCGACCGCCTCCTGCACCACTGCGAGGTCGTCTCGCTCAACGGCAACAGCTATCGGCTCAAGAACCGTCTCCAGGCCATCGAGCGGGACTCCGACGTGGCCTGAGCAGTGGTGCACATAACTTCGTACTCGGTGGTGCATTCAGAGGAGTACCTGGACAGCAACGACGTCACCCAGCTCCTGCCGCTGCTGGATGCCGTCCCGCCCATCCGCGGCCGGGTCGGCCGGCCCCGCCGCAAAGCGGTGACGCTCTACGCAGACCGCGGCTACGAATACGACCGCTACCGCAAGCAGGTCCGCGCCCGCGGCATCATGCCCGCCATCGCACGGCGCGGCACCGGGCACGACTCCGGCCTCGGCGTCCACCGGTGGCTGGTCGAGCGGACCTTTGCCTGGCTCCACGCCTTCCGCCGGCTGGCGCGTGCGCTGGGAACGACGAGCAGACATCCACGAAGCGTTCCTCAAACTCGCCTGCTGCCTAATCACCCACCGGTAACCGCACTCATTGTGTTAGCTGCTGCAAAGGGGGTCGGCCGGAGACTGCGGCCGTCAGCCGTGTCGCACCCTGCTGCAGGACTTCCCGCACATGGCACGCGTCGTGTCGGCGGTAGTGCTGGCGCCATGTGCTGCTCAGCGCTGCTACGGGCCGTTCGTTATGGTCGAAAGCGGCCACGCCTATGGAGCGGAATCCCTCGGAGACCAGTTCGACTTCCTCCGACCAGCCGCGTTCACGATCGCGTGCCAGCAGGCTCGCCAGTTCGGTCAGCGTGCGCGGCCCCTTGCCGGTGCGAGTGATGAGGTTCCCCGGCCGCGGGAAGAGTGCACCGATCTGCGCGTCGGTGGAATGGGCCAGGATTGCACGGCCGTTGGCCGTCAGGTGCGCCGGCAGCCGGACGCCGATATCGGTGACGAGGGTCGCTTCGTCCTCGCCGGAGCGACCCCTGGCCGGGCGCTCCTTGAGGAGGTAGACCGTCTCCGCGCCGTAGAGGATGCCTAGGTGAACCGTCTGACCAAGCCGTTGCGAAAGGCCCCGGAGGATAGGGCGTGCGAGTCGTTCCAGGGGCTCGTGCCGCAGGTAGGCGGAGCCGATCTCGAAGGATGCGACGCCCAGACCGTACGCCTGCTCTGTGGCGACATAGGTGACGAAGCCGCGGTCCTCCAGGACCCTGAGGATGTGGTAGACGGAGGACCGCGGGATACCGAGGTCCCGGGCCAGTGCCGCAACCTGAGCTAGACCGGAGCGGCCCGCGAGGTACATAAGGATGTCCAGCGCGCGCCCTACGGCCGGCGAGGTGCTCGATGACATTGCGTGTCCACTCACCCTTTTCCCCTCTTGGCAGGACATGTGGGACAGAAGATCATTCAGCGCTTGCTTCGCGGAGTCGGTGATGGCTGCTACTGATGGGGGACCGCCCCATCGTACAGGCGATGTGTTGACCTCAGGGGGTCAGTATGCAGCGTTTGCGCCTCTGGGGCTGCAGCCGACGGGCTGCTCTACGGGGCCCGCTGGATCCGCCATCCCGGCAGACCTATGCATCCTGGGCTACGGCGTTCCCTCACCGAGGTGAGGACCATGGCGCAGGGCAGTGGGCGGGCTGACCTCGTACCTCGCCTCTGGCAACTTCGCGGCACCTGCGAGGTGGCCGCGACGCGAGCGCCGCGAGTGAAGATTTGTATTCACCCATTGTTTGGTTGCGTAACTTCATGCATGCTGTCGGCCATCCCGCATCACGAGCTGCCAGGGAGGCGTTCATGGCAACAGGCACGGAAGCGGAGGGGGACCGCATCGCGGCCGCCTCGTCGCGCACCGCCCCGAGGGAGCCACTCAAGGGCTTCCACCTTCGGGTAACAGCGACAACGTTCGGTGCGAACTTTTCCGACGGATATGCCCTCGGCGTCATCGGCGCGGTCCTGCCAGCGCTCACCACGACCATGCATCTGTCTGGCGTCTGGCAGGGACTCCTCGGTGCGTCCGCGCTCATCGGGCTGTTCTTCGGCAGCATCTCGCTCGGGCGGGTGGCGGACGTCATCGGGCGTCAGAAGCTCTACCTCTACAACTTCGTGTTGATCGGCATCGCGTCCGCGGCCCAGTTCTGGGCGAACACCCCACTGATCCTTTTCATGCTGCGCCTCGTGATCGGCTTCGGTCTGGGCGCGGACTACGCCGTCGGCCCGACCCTGCTGTCCGAGTTCGCCCCCCGTCGGCTGCGCGGCGTCCTACTGGGCTCACTTACCGTGCTATGGACCATCGGCTACGTCCTGGCCAACGTCCTGGGCACGTATGTCCCGATGAGCGGTAGCGCCGCGCACTGGTTGCTGGCGAGCGGGGCGCTTCCCGCTCTCCTCGTACTGCTCCTGCGAATCGGTATCCCGGAGTCGCCGAGCTGGCTCGCCACCCGCGGCCGTGCCGCCGAGGCCGCGGAGATTCGCCGCAGGTACCTGGGACAGTACGAGGCCACCGCTGAGGCCGCGCAAATCTCGACCGCCGAACAACCGCCGCCCGCCCGCTACCGCGAACTATTCGCCCGCGGCCAGGCGGCCAAGACTTGGTTCGGCGTCATCTTCTACAGCGCCCAAGTGCTGCCGTACTTCGCCATCTACACCTTCATGTCACAGATTCTCGGCACCATGCATATATCCGACGCCAACGCCCAGAACCTGACACTCAATCTCGCGCTGCTCCTAGGTGGCGTCATCGGGCTGTGGCCGGTGCAGCGGATGGGCCGCCGCCCGTTCACCATCGGCACTTTCGCGATCCTCACGGTCTGTCTGGCAGGGATGTCCGTCTTCAACAGCGCCTCCGGCTGGGTGCTGATGATTCCCTTCCTCATCTACACATTTGTGATGGCCGGAGCGTCCAATATCACCCAGGTTTATCCGGCCGAGTTGTTCCCCACCTCACTGCGCGCCTCCGGCGTCGGATTCCTCAACGGCACCAGCCGGATTGCCTCGGCAGTGGGAACGTTTGTCCTTCCGGTCAGCCTGAGCCTGCTCGGTGTGGGCTGGTCGATGGGCTGTATGGCGCTGGTGCTACTTGTCGGCACGCTGGTCAGTCTGGCCTGGGCACCGGAGACCCGCGACACCCTCACCGCTGAGGACTGGCACCACTGATGGCACGCATCCAACTCACCCTCGACGGGCGTTCGCTCAGCGCCGCCCAAGTGACCTCCCTTGCCCGAGGCCACGCCCAGCCCCTGCTCGACACCAAGGCCCGCGAGCGGGTACGCGAGGCCCGGCAGACCGCCGAGCGGATCACCGCTCGTCGCCGGGTATACGGCTATACCACCGGCGTGGGCGCCAACCGGACAGCGAGCGTTCCAGACTCCGCGGTGGACACCTTCGGGATGCAGCTCCTACGCAGCCACAGCGGCGGCGTCGGACCGGTGGTCCCCGACGAACAGACCCGAGCGATGCTCACGGTCCGGCTGAACCAGCTGCTGCGCGGCGGGGCAGCGGTCGACGTCGCCGTGCTGGACCGCCTGACAGAAGCGCTTACCCGAGGCCACCTCCCCACCGTGCACGCCCTGGGTGCGATCGGGACTGGGGACCTCTCCGCCTTGGGCGAACTCGGCCTTACCCTGGCCGGAGAGCTGCCATGGCGGGGTGGCTCCGGACCCGCTCCTCAACCGCTGACGCTGACCCGCTGGGACGCACTGCCCCTGATGTCTAGTGGCGCGCTCACCATAGGCCAGTCCGCGCTCGCCGCAACCGATCTGGGACTCTTGTTGGACCGGGTGCCGCTAGTCGCCGCGCTGACCCTGACCGCAGTGCGTGGCTCCACCGAACCCTATGCCGAATATGTGCACGACCTCCGTCCACATGCCGGCGCGCAACGGCTCGCGGCCCGGATGCGTGAGTTGCTGGCTCCCGCGGAATGGGATTCCCCTCTGGTGCAGGACCCCTTCGGTCTGCGCTGCCTGCCGCAGGTGCACGGTGCGACGCTGGACGCCTGGTCCGCACTGGACCAAGTGCTTGCTGTCGAGATCAACGCTGGCGTAGAGAATCCATTGCTAAACGCCGATGCTGAGGACTATCACCACCACGGCGGCTTTCATCTGGCCCAGCTGGGCTTGGCCCTTGACCAGGTGCGGCTGGGACTGCTGAGCACGGCTCAGCTCTCTACGACCCGGCTGGGCACCCTCCTTGAACCGGCCTTCACGAAACTGCCGCCCTTCCTCGCCGATGCTGAGCACGGCAGCAGCGGAGTAATGATCATCGAGTACGCGGCGCAGTCCGCGTTGGCCGAACTGCGCGGCGCGGCGCAGCCGGCGACACTCGGCCATGCAGTGATATCGCGAGGAGTGGAGGAACATGCGAGCTTCGCCTCGACCGGCGCCCGGCGCTTGCTGGAGTCCGTGGAGCACTTCAGACTCGTACTCGCCTGTGAACTGGTTGCAGCAGTTCGCGCGCTGCGGATGCGAGGCCTCCTCCCGGCGGGCGACGGTGAGTTGCGTGACTTCCACGACCACGCGGCGCAGCTGCTGGACCCCTCCATCGCCGACCGCAACCTCACCGCCGACATCGAGGCGGCGGCTGCCATCCTGGCCGATACCCCGAGGACAACGTTGGACGGTGAAGTCGCCACAAATCGCAGCAGGGTGGGACACCGTTTCGACGTCGAAGGCTCTGCTGGGTAGAAAACGTGTCTCTAGTACTCCAGCAGCACTTTGACGTTTTCCCTGTTCAGGGGCGGTTTGGGTGAGTGTAGT
>NZ_BMVN01000101.1:0-13610 GCF_014650735.1 Streptomyces canarius | reverse complement strand
GCCGCTCAACGATCCCCACACTCGCAGACTACCGAACGAGCCAAATGAGATGGCGTCTTAGGGCCTGCTCGACGCTTGGGTGGCAGGTGATGAGGGCGTCGATGCCGACCAGTTCCACAATGCGCAGGACGGGCTGCTGGGCGCCGGCGATCCGTACCCACCCTTGTGCCTCGCTCACCTGCTGATGGCAGGCGACGAAGATGTTGATGCCGCTGGAGTCCATGAAGGTGACCTGGTGCATGTCGACCACGATGCGGGGGCGCGGGGTGTCGGAGGCGTCGAGGGCCTGGCGGAGGGTGTCGCCGGTGTGGTGGTCCATCTCTCCCGTCAGGGTCACCACGCGAATGCCGTCAATTGGTGGTGGTCGCGACCGACAGCTGACCGGCCTGCCCAGCGTGTGCGGTGCCCGTCATCTCTGCCTCAGACATGCCGGTGATCCTGACACACTCAGACCCTCGTGCGTAGTGCCGCCCACCGTGGTACGGGCGGCGCCGGGGTGTGGCCGATCCAACAGAAACGGGCATGGCGTGATCCGCGGCGGCGGGGGTAAACGCGCGGGGGTGTTGTGAATGGGGAGCGATTGGCGGTCGTGATGGGACCAGATTCGGTGCCGACAGGCGGCGCGGCGCCGGACTGGCCGGCCCTACAGATCAGCGTGGCCCTGGTCGGAGACGGTACGGACATCGCCCAGGCCCGTCATCTGGCAGCCGGTTTCCTCACCCGCGTCCAGGCCGAGCACGGTCTGCCCGTCTCCCAGCGGGCCATGGACCTCACCCAGCTGGTGGTCAGCGAACTGGTCACACGCCCGCAAGTACGCCCCTGGCCCGGTGCTGCTGGACCTGCGCGTTCTTGGTGGGTTGGTAGAGGTTGTGGTGTGGGACTCCGACCCGGTCCTGCCGGTTGCCCGGGCTGCGGATGCCGGCCGGGTGGGCCAGCATGGCCTGGAGATCGTCATGGCCGTCGCCCAGAGTTTCGAGGCGCGGCGAGAGCCGGTCGGCAAACGCATCACTGCCCGCATCGCGCTGGCCGACGACCCCGGTGGCGCCATCGCCGGACGAGGGCCTGTGTAGAACGGCCCGGCCGCGGCCGCTCAGTCGGGCCGGTTGCCGACAGCGTGATGGGCCAGGGCCGCCTGCAGTTCCCCCAGCAGGACCTCGGGCAGCGCAGCGCCCTGGGCGTGCTTGAGAACCTGTTCCGCGACGGCGGCCAGTTTGATGTTGGTGTGCTGGGAGACCTCTCGCAGCACCGTGAATCCGTCATCAGGACTGATCTGGCCCAGCACGGTCAGGACGCCGATGGCCTGGTCGACCACCGCGAGCGAGGCGAGCGCCTGATACAGCTGCCTGTTCTCCGCCCGCACCAGCTTAAGCTCCGCCACCAGCCCATCGACCGAGACCGGCGGAGACGACGGATACGGGGACGTGGACGAGGAGGACATGGCAATCACCACAACAGCCAGGGAGCAGGGAGCAGGGCACCCTCACCGCCTGCCCCGGTTTCCTTCCAGCATCCATCCGATCGCGGCGCATCACCACGCGTGGTTCCCCAGCCGCCGTCGCGTCTGAGCAGCGTGACGTCGAGACGTCATACCGGCTGGTAGAGCTCGATTCTGTGACGGCTCTACGTCACGCTGTCGCCCTGGCGCGGCGGGCTGCGCGTCGCGCCAGGCTCTTGTCCCGTCTCGCGTGACGTTCTCGTTGTCTCAGGTGACCTTGTTGGATTCGCTGCTGGTCTCGGATGACGTTGCCGCTGGTCTCACGTGACGTTGTCTGTCGGGTGGGCGAGTCTCAAGTGCTGTTGTCGCTGATCTTCATTTTTCTCACCCGGTCTTCCCTCTCTCGGGCGGTTTGAGCCCGTACTGCTGGCGGCCGGTGCCGGCTGGTGGCTTTGCTCGGATCGTTCTGTTTGATCGATCTGGGGGCTGGGTGGTGGATGTCGGGAGGCTGGGCCAGGCCGCGTTCGAGGTGGGGTACGTCGATGAGGATCTCGTACGCCGTCGCGAACCGTTGTCGGCATGCTGGACGCTGAGGTTCGAGCGGCTGTCGCCGGTGCGTACGGTCAAGGCCTACCAGGGGCAGAAGTCCATGACCCGTGACTACTGGGCGGCTACGACAGCCGGGCACCTGTCCTGCGAGTCGCACCTGGAACGGCACCACGCGATGCTGATGGACTTCGACCTGCGGGTCACGGGTCTGATCGGTCAGCCGTTCCGGCTGTTCTGGCCCGGTCCGCGAGGCCGTCGCGGGCACGTCCCGGACTTCTTTGCCCGGCTTGATGACGGCGGGGACCTGGTGGTGGATGTACGCCCGGACGACCGGATCGGGCCGGACGACGCGGAGGCGTTCGCTGCCACGGCGCGAGCCTGCGAACTTGCTGGATGGGTCTTTCGCCGGGTGGGATCGATCGATCCGGTGCTGCTGGCGAATGTCAAGTGGCTGGCGGGCTACCGGCACCCGCGCAACCACCGGGAACCCGTCGCCTCGGAGTTGACGAGGGCCTTCGCCGAGCCGGAGGCCCTGCTGGCCGGGGCCGAGCGGGTCGGTGACCGTCTGGCGGTGCTGCCGGTCCTCTATCACCTGCTCTGGCGCCGGGTTCTGGAAGTCGACCTGACATCAGGCCCGTTGGGGCCACGAAGCGTGGTCCGCCAGGCGGTGACGGCCCGGTGAGACGGCCGCTGGTGGTCAGGCCCGGTGACCGGGTGAGGTTCGACAACAAGGTGCACACCGTGGTCGGCATCTCCGGCGTCCTGGTGCGGCTGGCCGACGAACACGGGCAGTCCAGCGCGATGCATCTCCCGACACTGATGACCTCCCAGGGCTTCGAGGTGATCGGCTCGGGCGAGGCCCGCCGACTTGCTCCCGGCCTGCTGGACGGACTGCCGCCCGGCGAAGCCGACCGGGCTCTGTGGTGGCACCGGCACATGAGCGAAGTACTCACTGGCCTGCCGCCGGACGCCTCTGAGGGAGTCATGCCTCGGCCCGAATACGACCCGGCGACCCGAAATCTGTCCGAGCGCGAGGCGGCCAAGGCCATCGAGCTGTCGCGCGAGACCGGCCGTCCGGTCAGCCCGCACACCATTCGTTGGCGCCGACGCCGCTACCAAAAACGCGGAGTGATGGGCATGGTCGACGGCCGCCAGGCCCCACGCCGCCCAGTCCTGGGCCAGGTCGACCCCCAGGTCGTCGAAATCCTGCGACGACTCATGGACCAGGCCGCCGACGGCTCGACCCACACCGTCAGCTATTACTTCGAACGCGTCGGCCAGGCAGTGAAGAAGCTGAAAGGACCGCCGGTCGAGATGCCCTCGTGGGCGACCTTCTACCGTCTCTTCAACCGGCTGGAGGCCGGTCGCCACACGACCGGCTCGGCCCGCACCCGCCGCTCTCTGGCCAACCAGCCCGAGGGGGTTTTCGACCAGGTCACGGTCTGCCGTCCGGGCGAGCTGATGGAGATCGACTCCACCCCGTTCGACGTGCTGGTCCGGCTTGAGAACGGGGTCGTGGACCGATGCGAACTGGTCGGCATGGTCGACGTCGCGACGCGGTCCATCACGGCGGCGGTGCTGCGGCCGACCACGAAGTCGGTGGACGCAGCTTTGCTGCTGGCTCGCTCAGTGACCCCGGCGCCGATGCGACCGGGCTGGCCGGAGGCCCTGCGGATGGAGCACTCGGTGCTGCCCTACGAGCGGCTGCTGTCGGTGGACGAGAGGCTGCGGCATGCGGCCGCGGTCCCGTTGATCATCCCTGAAACGGTTGTGGTCGACGGCGGCAAGGCCTTCTTGTCGAAGAACTTCCATGCCGCCTGCAACGCGTTCGGCACCGAGGTGATTCATGCTCCTCCCCGGACCCCAACTCACAAGCCCCACATCGAAAGAACACTGGGCTCGGCAGCCTCACTGTTCGCCCAGTTCCTCCCCGGTTACACCGGTTGGTCGACGGAACACCGCGGCCGCAAGATCGAGGACGAGCCGCTGTTCTCCCTGCATCAGCTCCAGGAACTGCTGGAACAATGGATCAGCGCCAAGTGGCAGAACAGGGCCCACGACTCGCTACGTGATCCTTCGCCCCGGGGCGGACGGTCTCCCCGAACGAGAAGTACGCCGCGCTGGTCGAGTCGGCCGGATTCCTGCCGCTCGCGCTGACCGCGAAGGACTACCTGGAACTACTGCCCGCCCGCTGGCAGGCCATCAACTCCTACGGCATCAAGATCAACCACCGGATCTACGACTGCGAGGAACTCAACGATCTGCGGCGGGAGAAGTCCGGGATCTTGGAGCGGAAGAACCGCTGGGAGGTCCGCCACGACCCCTACGACATCCGGCTCGTCTGGCTCCGCAACCACCGCACCGGGCAGTGGATCACCGTCCCCTGGCGGCTGCTGTCCACCACCGCCACCCCCTTCGGCGAGCTGGCCTGGGGCCACACCGCCCGCGACCTGCGTGAACAGGGCGAGCAGGTCACCGAGGACGCCATCGCCGAGGCGGTCAGCGGCCTACTTGACCGGGCCGCCAGCGGCCCCGATGAAGAAGCAGCCTCGGCCAAACCCGCCCGCGGCCGCCGCAGCCGGCGCCGCGGCCCGAAGGTCGCTGCCCACACTCAGGCCACCAGACAGCCCGCATGGCCACGGCCTGAACCTCCGCCGCCTCCGCCGGTCGAGCCCACGTCCCCAGCCGGGACCGAGGAGGAAGCCGAGGACGACGACGCGGTTGCCGAGGTCGTCCCCCTGAAAGTCTTCGACGCACGCAAGGAGGCACGGAAATGGTGGTGAACACGCCCGAGTTCGGGCTGCCCGAGGATCGGCGGATGCCCACGACCACGCTGGAGGGCTGGCGTCGGTTCGTCGACGAGGACCCGATCGCCTTCGACCTTCTGTCCGAGGAGGAGTGGAAAGACCTTGATCCCAGAGCCCGGGACGAGTACGACGAAGGCCGGGTCAACTACCACTCCGAGCTGATCATCGTGGAGACACCGACCGTTCGTGACGTCCTCCACCAGGGCCGGCTTCTGACTCTGGTCAACCGGCGGGAGATCAGCGCTCGCCGAGGCCTGATCGTCTCCGGTCCTTGGGCGACGGGCAAGTCCACCGCCATCAAGCAGCTCGGCCGGGCTCACGAACTACGAGTACACCAGCGCTTCCCCGACCACGACCGCATCCCGGTCGTCTACATCTCCGCGCCCCCCAACGGCTCTCCGCGCAAACTCGCGACCCGCCTCGCGCACTTCCTCGGCCTGCCGCTGAAGGCCCGGCACAATGAGATGGACATCGCCGACGCGGTCTGCGAAATCCTCAACGACGCTCACTGCGACCTGGTCCTGGTGGACGAAATTCACAACATCCAGATGGGCACGTCCACCGGCAAGGACATGTCCGACCACCTGAAGTACTTCGCCGAGCACATCCCCGCCACGTTCGTCTACGCCGGCATCAACGTCCAACGCGAGGGCCTGTTCACCGGGGTCCGCGGAAAGCAGATCGCCGCCCGCTGCGTGATGAAGCACACCGGGAACTTCCCCTACCAAGCCGAATGGCGCTCCATGATTGCTCTGATGGAGAACTCGCTGCGGCTGCACCACCACGAGCCAGGCACCCTGGTCCGGCTCGCGAAGTACCTCCACACCCGCACCGACGGCAGCATCAGCAGCCTGTCCCACCTCGTCCGCGCCGCTGCCATCAGCGCCATCGCCGACGGCAGCGAACGCATCACCCGGCCCCTTCTTCAGTCCATCCCGGTCGACCACAGCACGCAGTCCAGCAGGTCCGGCACCACCGACGACGAGAAGGGTGAGGTCGGAGACGCGGCATGATCAGCCTTCTGCCGCCTCCCCGGCTGCGGCGGCTTCCTCACACCGTCGCTCCTCTCCACCGCGAGACCTGGGACTCCTACGTCAGCCGGCTGGCGGCAGCGAACCGGATCTCCCACCTCGCACTCCACGAACACATCAACAACCGGCACCGGATCCACCCCGCTCCACTGCCCCTCCTGGACGCCGTCAGCGACCTTTCCGGGCATCCGCGGGACCGGCTGCTCAAGGCCCTGCCCGACCTGCGCAGTCCGGACAACACCCGGAACCTTCCCGTGTCCCTGCAACTGCTCGATGAGGGCTGGCAGGTCCAGGCCTCTTGCACCCTCTGCCTGGCCGCCAAGGGGGTTTTCATCCAAGCCCGGCGCTGGGTCCGCAACAGCACCAGGCTCTGCCTTCGCCATGGCCGCTGGACCGACACCTACCATGCGCAGTTCGACATCCGTCCACTGCCAGAGATCATCCAGGCCCAGCGTGACCACTACCGCCCCGTCCGTGAACACGGCTGGCAGACCGTGGTCATCGCCATGCGCGAGGCAACCGACTGGTGCTGGCGGTGGTGGGACAACCGCAGGTTTCACAAACGGCTCGATCACAGACTGCGAATCCTGATTCCCCCAGGACGCGGCACCTACCGCGAGGACCCCCGACTCATCGCCAGCAGCTATCCCGACATCGTCGCCCTCACCGCGCTTTTGGCCTCACCCCAGCTCCGGAACCTGCCCTTCACCGGCCATGACCGAGACTTCCGCCAATTCATCCTGGAAGTCCGCGCACGGGCCGCCCCCGGCTACAGCTACGAAGGTGCCGGGGTCACTGACCCGCTCGTCCGCTGGATCGAGGAAGAGCGCTACTACCGCACCCTGCCCAACCACCCGTTCCCGATGCCGAACGAGCCCCGGACCCACAACCCGGATACGACGGAGCAAGTCACCCGTCGCCTTGATGCTCTCCTCGCACTTGACTCCGATGACCGGGGCCGTTGCGCCAGCTGCGGCACACAGCTGAAGGACGCCAACCCGAGGATGCGGTTCTGTTCGACGGTATGCAGATCCCGAAACTGGAGGCGTCAACAACACCAACGCGAACTCCGCGATGCCGCCTCCAGCATGCGGCAGGCGCAGTGCTCGGTCTGCGGCACCACCTGGACCAGCGGAAACGACCGACGTCGCGATGCCCGCTACTGCTCACCCAGATGCAAGCAGGCCGCCTACCGCCAACGCATGGCTGTCCAGGACGACTGACCCGGAAACGGGCTTGAGGCGAGACTGCAGAAGCATCCAACTACGGCGTGGCCGAGGACCACACGCCGAACCACTGTTCGGCGTCGTACTCCTCGAACCGCTCCACCTCGGTGAACCCCAGCTTCGCCGCGAGGCGCACCGAGCGATCGTTGGCGGTCTGGGTGGTGAGCACCACCGGCTCGCTGGGGAGTACATCGGCGAACCAGTCGAGTGCCGCTGAGCACGCCTCGGCCGCATACCCGCATCCCCACGCTTCCGGCAGGAACAGGTAACCGAGTTCGGCCTCCCCGCCATCTGGACGGACACGAACCGGACGCTCCGCATCGCGCCGATCGAGCGTGACCATGCCGATCATCGCTCCGTCGAGATCGATCACAAAAAGGCCAGGGCGCCGCCCAGGCACCTCAGGCACCGCGCGTTCGAGCTCATCGCGCGGTCGAGGGCCACCAACGTAGGTGCCCACCTCCGGCGACGCGAACAGCTCGATGAACGCCGCACGGTCCCGGGCCTCGGACTCGCGGAGCACGAGCCGTTCAGTCCTTATCGGGGCAGGTGGCCAGGCGACGGGTCCGAGTCCAGTCATGACGGGCAACCTATCGCACGCCAGTGAGAGTGAACCGAAAGAGTAGGTCTAGTCGATCGGGAAGCGATACACCGTCGACTCCCGAGTTTGGAAGCCAAGACGCTCATAGAGCCGGTTCGCTGCGGCACGATCCGGCCGAGAAGTGAGATCCACCGTCCGGGCGCCCGCCTCCCGCGCGATCCGCAAGGCCTCCTGGGTCAGGAGTGCTGCGACTCCCTGGCCTCTCGCCGCAGCGTCGACAACCACGTCTTCGACACGGCCCCTCAACCCGGACGGCAGGGGGAACATCACCAAAGTCAGGGTGCCGACGATCGCCTCGGACGTCCGGGCGACAAGCACAGTGTTGGCATCACACGACACCATCCGGTCGATCGCCTCGTAATCGAGGGGTTTCGCTTTCGAAGACAGCTGCGGCAGCAGTCGGCCGAAGGCATCGACGAGTTCCGCACTGGCTTCCCGAATGATCTCTACACGGACGTCCATGCCGGGAGCCTATCCATGGGCCGGGGCCGCAAGGCACGGATGCACTGGCGCGTTGATCGCTGTCCACTTCCGGCGAGCGCAGCCACTGACCGACAACGTCAAGTGAGACGACTTCGGAGAAGTGCCGCTGAGGGACAACTCCATGTGAGATTCCGACGAAGCTCCGTCTCACACGCTCTTGCATCAGCCCACGTCACAGCCTCGGCAATAGACAAGATCAAATGAGACGGGACAGCTGCGGGCCGCGCGGCGGCGCCATGCTCTGGAGCGGCAGCGGCCGGAGCAGTACACCGCGTCCCGGCGGCGGTCGCCGCCGGCGAAGGTGATCCAATGGCGCTCCTGTCTCGGACGATGGGCGGGCAGAGGAATCGATGACCCGCTGTTCCTGCACGGCGGGGGCAGACCGCTCCGCCGCGCGCCCCTGCCCCCACACGCTACGCCGCACCGCCCGGAGATGCGCGCCTTGCCTGGTATGAAGCCGCGAACCGGCCTGCGGGGCCGCGAATCCGTCCCGGAGGGGGCCGCTGCGGCCGGCGCGGAGAGGGGCGCGTGAAACGCTTCCCGCAGGGCACCCGCCGCACGTGCTCCCCCTCCTCGGAAGCCGGCGCGCCCCCGTGGTCGCTTCAGAGGCGGTCGGCGTCGACGACGGCCTGGGCGAAGGTGGTGGGCGCTTCCTGCGGCAGGTTGTGGCCGACGTTCGCGATGGTCCGGTGCTCGTACTTGCCCGTGAAGTGGTCGCGGTAGGTGGAGCCGTTGCCGGGCGGGGTGAAGGGGTCGAGCGCCGGGTCGAGGGTGATGGTGGGGACGTGGATGGGGGGCTGGGCGGCGAGTTCCTTCTCGTAGCGGTCGTAGCGGGCTTCGCCCTCGATCAGGCCGATGCGCCAGCGGTAGTTGTAGAGGACGATGGCGGCGTAGTCGGGGTTGTGGAAGGCCTGGGCGGTGCGATTGAAAGTGGCGTCGTCGAACTTCCAGTTGGGGGAGACGAGGGTCCACACGTAGCGGCACAGCGCTATGCGGTCGTCGAGGTTCTCCATGGCCTTCTTGCCGCGGGGGGTGGCGAAGTACCACTGGTACCACCACAGGTGTTCGACGGCCGGGGCGGCGGGCGCCAGCTGCGCCTTGACGTCGGTGATGACGTAACCGCTGGTGGAGACCAGGGCCTTGACGCGCTCGGGCCACAGGGCGGCGATGATGTCGGCGGTGCGCGAACCCCAGTCGAAGCCGGCGAAGACCGCCCGGTGGATCTTGAGCGCGTCCATCAGGGCGATGATGTCGAGGGCGATCGCGGACTGCTCGGCGTTGCGCGGAGTGTGCCGGGACAGGAAGCGGGTGCTGCCGTGGCCGCGCAGGTAGGGGACGATGACGCGGTAGCCGAGGTCGGCGAGGAGCAGGGCGACGTCGACGTAGCTGTGGATGTCGTAGGGCCAGCCGTGCAGGAGGATGACCACCGGGCCGTGGGCGGGGCCGGCCTCGGCGTAGCCGATGTCGAGGACGCCCGCCTTGACCTGCTTCAGCGTGGGGAAAGAGGTGTGCGTGCCGGGGGTGGCGGGAGGCACGGTGGGAGCGGGCCCACCCCTCGTCTGGTGCGAGGCGGCAGTGGCGGACGCCTGGTTCTGCAGGCCGGACAGCGAGACCGCCGCCGCGCCGGTGCACAGGCCGACAGCCTTGCTGAAAGTACGCCTCTTGATCATTTGAAATCCTCCGTGGTGTGTTTCTCCGGTGACCGGTCTGCGCCCGGGAACGCCCGAAGGGAGTCCCCGGTGCCGGGCAGTGGTGCACAGGCCGCTCCTCTCGCGGCTGGGCCGGCGGTACACACTCTCGTCCGCGACAAAACCGGACACATCCGTCACTCGACGGTACGACGCGCACGGCGACACCGCCGTCCCGCGCGCCTCGCGTACGACCGGCCCCGGAAGCGACACCGCAGGTGGCGGGCCGTGCGGTGCCCCCACCGACCCAAGCCGGATCTCCCTGTCGCCCGGCCGCATTCCGGGCAGGTCAGGCGCCTGATCATGCGCCTGTCGCCGGTCCACTCCGCTTCGGCCAGCAGCATCCCCAGGGCCATGATCCGCTCGGAGGCCTGCCGGGCCCGGTACGCGTGGGCCCGGCACACGTCGTCGCAGTACCGGCGCCTGGTCGACGCGCTCCGCGGCAGCCGGGCCCCGCAGGAGGCACAGAACCGAATGCGGGCCACGCCTCCGCGATCGCTCCGGGCCTCTCCCGTAGGCCCCGTGCTGTCGGAAGTCGGGTTCTGGCTCAACTTCTGTGAAGCGGTCACCGAGCGTTGCGAGCCGGCGGGGTGAACGCCTCGGTGGTCCGGGCTGGATTCGATCCGACCCCAGCAGGTTAGGGTGCTGATTCACTAGGCGAAGGAGCCGACGTGCCCAACAGACCAAGGCTGGAGGAAGCCCTCGACTTCCTGCGGGCCGACCTGGCGAGCGGGCACTCGGAGATGACCCAGTGGACCACTCGGGGTGCCTGGCTCGCCTTCATGCGTTTCGGGCGGAGGCGCTTTGACGCAGCGCCCACGCCCGACTCCGACGGCTTGCTCTTCCAGTACGGCACGTACGCCTTCAGTGGGCGATCGATGTTCACTGTGGACCTCACGCGGCAGTTCGACGTGACCGACGAGGACGGCGAGCACGACCACTACGTGCAGGTCCACTACTCGCCATCCAACATGACCGCAAGCCTCCCGCGCAGGACACGGGCCGCCTCGCCGGTGCGCAGCAGGTTCGGGCTGACCTGAAGCAGCGCCCACGCGCTATGGATGTTCAGGTCCACGTAGCCGTGCTCGGGTGCGATGCCCTCCACGAGATGGGTGAGGAGCCTGTCCCCGTGCCAGGGGCCGAGGGAGCCGTCGGCGATGAAGGCGTCGGACACCTGCGGGACGGGTGCCTCCCCGACCCAGTACGCCCAGTACGCGAGGTTGGCGGCCTCACCGGCGTCGTCCGCCAGGGCGGTGCGGATGATACTCCATGCGGTCCCGGTCGCCGTTGCGGGCGGCCACCGCGGCCACCGACCGGCTGGTCAGCCAGGCTCTCAGCCAGTCGCCCGGCCGTTGGTCGCGCTGCTGGTGGGCCAGCCACCGTCCGGTGTCCGCGTCCTGGTCGTAGCCGGACAGATACAGCGCCTGGCGGCGCAGCAGGAACTGCTCGGGCCTGCGCGCTCGTTCGGCCGTAGCGCGCATGCGCGTGAAGAAGGTGCGCCGCTCCGCTGCGGTCAGCTGCGGCCCGGACGGGGCAGGTCCGCGGCGCGGCCGCGCAGGCGCGGGCAGCGCCCGCACGGCGCGCGGAGCAACGCCGGTCAGCGGCCACACCAGCACCTCCGCGAGCTCACGCTGCATGACCATCGCGCCCAGCGGACTGTCCAGCACAGGAACCCTGTCGTCCAGGGCACTGGCGAGCACGACGTCCGCTTCCAGGGCACGCTCGAGCACCCGAAGGAGAGGAGGATTTCCAGGGCGCGGAGGGCCTGGCCGGACTCGACCAGGGCCAGGTGACCTGCTGGACCTCCTGGATGCGCTGGAGCCTGATCAGTTTGTTCGCCGCCGCCGTCCTCGCCGTCACCCGCACCGTCGACGGAACCGAACACGGTCTTCAACTCGCCCCGGCCAGCGGCCGCGAACTCCTGGCCGTCCTGCGGATCACCGCACTCCCCACGCCCCGCCGCGACCGCGAGCACGTCCTGCACTGGTCCGCCTGGCGCCGTCACCACCGGCACCAGGCCACTGAGGCCCACCGCCGATGGAACAACATCACCGCGGCGGCGACCACATGACCGGAGCCAGAGGATCAAGACTTACAGCTGCCGTGTCTGTGCTGCCTCATATGTGCGTAGAGCCGTGCTTGTTCACGCCCCCGTGTCGGCTCCGTTCAGACCGTCGGGCGGTTCGGTACGCCGTAGTGCTTCGTCACCTCGCGAACCGTGCTGTGTTCCTCCAGGGTGGTCACGGCGATCTGGAGCGCGACGGCGCGTTCAGCGGGGACGAGTCCGTCGACGGCGGTCAGGAACTTGCGCTCGATGTCCTGGCGGGTAGCGGGACGACTGGGGTGGCCGGGGAAACCGGCCTGGTATGCGCTGAGGGCGGTGCCGTCCCGGAGTTCGATGTCCACCTTGGTGCTGAAGACGGGGTCGCCCTCGGGGATCGGCATGGCGTACGGCTCGACGAGGTCGGCGATGGCGAGGATCTCCGGGTCGGTCCAGCGGGAGCGCTCGAAGTAGTCGGCGGGGGCGTTGTGGCCCGTGACGAACTGCAGGCCGATGCTGAACGCGAGGCTGAACTGGGCGGTGATGGCGTCGGTGGGCCGCGTGATGCTGGCGCCGTGCCCGATGGCGAAGTCGACCAGGCCGACCCGGATCCGGGCGACGTCGGCCGGCTCGATGCCGTACTCCTTGCGCAGTTTTCCGATGACGTCCAGCGGGGTGTGGTTGGTGGCCACGCCGGGGAAGAACCGGATGATCGTCTCGAGGATGAGCCATCGGTTCCAGTTTGCGTCCACCGCCGCGATGTCCCCGCCTCCGGCGAAGAGGTTCAGCAGCCCCTTCTTGCCGTCGAAGATGGTGGGCGGGCCGGTGAAGCCTAGTTGCGCCAGTTGCGCCGCCTCCACGCCCGCGCGGGCCGCCGACCCGGGATACATCCGCTTGACCTCGCCCCCGTGCTGGTCGTACTCCACCGTGCCGCCCGAGTCGCCCCCCGCGATGCCGAAGGCGTTGGTCTGCTGCTCCGGCGTGAGGCCGAGGACCACTCCGGCCGCTGCAGCAGCGCCGTGCACGCCGAGCACCTTCGAGCCATGCCAGCCCGTGGCCAGCATCGGCGGCGTGGTGGCGGAACCGAGCAGCGCCATCGTCTGCACGCCCGCGACGACGGCGGTGATCAGGTCGCGTCCGGACGCCCCCTCGCGTTCGGCGAGGGCGAGTGCGGCCGGTACGACGACGGACGTGGTGTGCCAGGCCAGCAGGTGGGCGTCGTCGCACTCACCGCTGTGCCCCAGGGTGCCGTTCACCCACGCGGCCTGCGAGACGGTGGACGCCACGCCGGAGTAGGCCAGAGTTGCCTGGGCCGCTCCCGGCTGCCGTTCGGCCAGACGAAGGACCGGCTGTACGTTCGGCAGCACCGTTCCGGCCAGCTCACACCCGATCTGATCGAGGATGAGCAGCTTCGTACGCTCCCGGACCTCCTCGGGCAGGTCGTCGTAGCGCAGGGTGGTGACCCAGCGGGCGATGCGCTCCGCCAGAGGAGCGGTGATGACGGGTTCGTCAGCAGCGGACGCGTTCACGGCGGCTTCCTTTTCTGTGTCGGGTTCGGGATCTGGTGGTCTTCGCCCACCGGGTGCGTCAGGCCTCCAGCGCCGGAGAGGGACGGGGTCCACCTGCCGCCGTCGGCGGTTGTGTGCGTGGTTGGTCCGTGGTCCGTGGCCCGTCCGTCGGCGTCCTTCGCCGTCGTCGGGGCCGTACGACCGGAGTCAGACGGTGATGGTCTTGTATTCGGTGTAGGTG
>NZ_BMVN01000100.1:0-13632 GCF_014650735.1 Streptomyces canarius | reverse complement strand
CTTCCAGGCCCTGCTGGACGCCGCCGCGGCGGCCCGCACCGCCGCCGCCCGCGGCGAGGACCCCGGTGTCATGCCGGTGTTCCCCGCCACCGCCGAACAGGCCGGCGAACTCGGCGGCGAACACGGCATCGAGGGCTTCGACTACTACTGCACCTCACGCGGCGAGCACGAGCGGTCCGCGAAGTACTTCGTGTGGCAGAGCGTGGACAAGCTGGCCTCCTTCGACGCCTTCCACGCCGTCCCGCTGATCGGCCCCCGCCCCATCCTCCAGATCATCGGCGAACGCGCCGTCACCGCCTGGATGGCCGTCGAGGCACACCAGCGCGCCACCGGCCCCAAGGAACTGCACCGCATCGAAGGCGCCAGCCACGTCGACCTCTACGACAAGAAGCAGTACATCGACCCCGCCATCGACAAGCTCACCGACTTCTTCACCACCCACCTCACCGCGGCCGGCTGAGCCGGCGCCGGTTCACACGCCGAAGGGGCCGACAGCACGTGCTGTCGGCCCCTTCGGCATGCGAACCCGCCATCCGTATGAGGTCTTCCCGGGCCCGCGGGCGGCTCACTTCGCCTGGAGAGGGCCCGCGAAGGACTTGCGCAGGGACGAAGGGGCGGCGAGGGGGAGGAGCGAGGCGAGCATCTTGCCCTTGAAGGTGCTCGGCTGCCGCGTCAACTCGACGTCGACCCGCGTGCCGTCGCCCTCGGGGGTCATCCGGAAGACCCAGCCGCCGCCGGCTCCGAAGAGCTTGGAGTCGAGGGTGGTGATGGTGACCGTGTCACCGTCCGGTTGCCAGTCGTAGCGCGCGCGCTCCCAGGCGGCGGCGGTGCCTTCGGTGACCTCGGCCCAGGTGTCGCCGAGGCCGTGGACCTCGAAGTGTTCGGCGTCGATCGTCGGCCAGGCCGTCGCCCGGGAGGGACCGAAGTCGGTCAGCACTCCCAGCACGTCCTTAGGGCTGAGCGTGGAGACGAGATGGAACCGTACGACTGCCATGGTTTCCTCACCAAGAAGTAACTGTTCTGACCGGTGACGAGAGATTCCCATGGTCCCGCGTCACCTGTCAAGGTGGTTACCCTGGAGGGGCGTCCCTTACCTGTGTCAGGAGGATCATGTGAGACATGTGTTTCCGTGCGGGACGCCCACCCTCGACTTCGTGGGCACCTTGCAGGAGCGGCGTGCGCCGGTCCCGATCGAGCGGATCGGCTCCCCCGGGCTGCTCGACTCCTGGTTCGTGGAATCCGGGCTGCTCGACGAGCGGCCCGCATCCGACCGCGCGGACCTGCGCGCGGCCCTGGAGCTGCGGGAGGCGATCTACCTGCTGGTGCGGGCTCGACTCATCGGCACCCCCCTTCCCGCCGGCGCGGTCACCGCGGTGAACCGGCGGGCGGCCGGGGTGCCGGTGGCCCTGTGCCTGCGGCCCGGCGGCACGAGCCGTTCCGGTACGGCCGCCCAGGCCCTGGCCGACCTGGCGCGCGAGGCGGTCGAGATCGTCGCGGGCCCCGACGCGGCGCTGCTGCGCGAGTGCGGACACCCCGACTGCACACACGTCTACCTCGACCGCTCCCGGGGCCGCCGGAGGGAATGGTGTGCGATGCGGACCTGCGGGAACCGCGTCAAGGCAGCCGCCCTGCGGGCACGTCGCCGACAGTGACAGCAGTGACGGTCACGCGCCCCGACAGACGGGCACACGTGTTCATGCGGGACGGCCCCTCGTACGGGACCGTCCCCGTGGTCCCTCAGCCCCGGGTACGGGACCGTCCCCGTGGTCCCTCAGCCCCGGTTCTCGGTCTGGAACATCCAGCTCTGCTTCTCCTGCGTTTCCGCACCCGGTCGATGACGGCGGCGAACGCCCGTACCAGGGCCTCGACGGCGCCGACGCCCTTCGTCCAGCCCGGCGCGAAGGCGGGCACACCGCTGGTGGCGATGATGGTGGCGGCCCGCCCGTCCGGGCTGACCCCCAGCGCGCCTGCTTGGCCACCGGGGACAGAATGCGGTTCCTTTCCCCGATGTCGCCAGTGCCCTCATTGTCGAAGCCGCGGGCCTTGCGGGGGATCAGTCGTTTGACTGCCGCCCGGCAACGGAGGGACGACGGGCCCGTCCCGTTCGTGGGCCGGCTCGGGGACCGGAGGGACCGGGTGGGGACGACATGACCGACGGCCACGAGGTCTCAGTCGAGAACCCGCAGGGCCGCGGCGACGGCCGGCTCCAGGAACGCCCGGTCGGCGCGCGCCTGGCTCATGACGTGCAGGCCCTGGATGAACGTGATGAGGAAGCGCGCCACTTCCACCGGACTGCGCTCGCCGGACAGCTCTCCGCGCACCCGGGCGCGTTCGAGCGCCTCGGCCAGTACGGCCTCGATGGCGGTCATGGCCGTGCGCACCTGCTGCACGGTGCCGTCGTGGGCCGCGCGTTCGACGATCGCGTTGACCAGCAGGCAGCCACGTTCCGGGTCGGCGGCATCCGCCGTCACCATCGACAGCAGCAACCGCCGCAAGGCCGTGCGGATGTCGTCCCCCGCCCGCACGTCCCGGTCCAGCGCCGCCACCAGACCTTCGCAGTAGCGTCGTAAGGCCTGGGCGTAGAGACCGTCCTTCGATCCGAAGGCGGCGTACAGGCTGCCGCTGCCGATTCCCAGCAGCTCCGTCAGCCGTGGCATCGGCGTGGCGCGGTAGCCCTGCTTCCAGA
The DNA here is from genome assembly GCF_014650735.1 of Streptomyces canarius. Taxonomy (NCBI): domain Bacteria; kingdom Bacillati; phylum Actinomycetota; class Actinomycetes; order Kitasatosporales; family Streptomycetaceae; genus Streptomyces; species Streptomyces canarius. The sequence continues at coordinate 10,946 of NZ_BMVN01000100.1, read as the reverse complement.
ACAGGTCCATGGCCTGCTCCACTGCCGCGTCGGTGTCGAATCCGCGAGAACGTGCCACACTGAGATCCTTTCGTGGGTTGCGTCGGGCCTGACTCTGACAGGTGCGGCCACCCACGGCATGAGTCGATCGACTGCAAACATGGCACCGCGGGGCACCTTCGTCCCGCACGCCCGGACCACCACGTTCCATATCGATCCGGGCAGTGAGCATGTCCCCCCGGGTGTTGTGCGGTTAGCCTCGACGCCATTGACGGCAAACAGCCCGAGGACCGACATGCAGCTGCACCTGAACCCCCCGCTGGAGCCCGCCAACGCGCCCCGGCACGCCGCTGCCATCGTCGCGGCGGCGGCCGACATCAGCGGTGCGGAGCTGGACTACAGTCCGGAGAGCATCGATCTGGTGGAGGACATCGTCGACGGTTTCCGGGCCGAAGGCGTGAGCGGCGAGGACATGGCGGAATCCCTCGTCGCCTTCGGCTGCTACGTCGGCGAGATCCTGACGCGTCACATCGGCGGAGCCTGGCGGCACGCCCCGGCCGCCCGCCCCGAGGCCGTCCCCATCGTCGTGGAGCTGCCCGGCGCACGGGAGTGCCACCCGATCGACTGGGTCTTCGGCCGTCTGGAGTTCGGAGCCGACGTCAGCATCCGCGACCTCTACGCGGCGGCGGGCGGGGACAGCGCGTTCCCGGACGAGCGGACATGTGAGTGAGCACGCGTCCTGGTTCTGGCACATATGCGTGATGCGGGTGAGGGTGTGGGCGGACAACATGCGAAGGGGCGGTGGACGCGCGTGCGGGAGGTGAGCACGCGCGCGCGAGGACGGCTGCGGACGCACCCGCGGTGCGCCGGGGGAGTGTGGGAGGGCAGGGGATGAGCGCGCACATCGGCTCGTACGACGTCGGTTCGGACGGCACCGGCCTGCTCGGCCGGGAGCGGGAACGGAAGATGGTGGCCGCGCTGCTGACGGCCCTGCCCCGCGGCGAGGGACGGGCGCTCCACCTGAGCGGCGCGCCGGGCACCGGCAAGTCCGCCGTCATCCGCTTCGCCGCGGCGGCGGCCGGCCGCCAGGGCATACGTGTGCTGTCGACGGCGTGGGCACCCGGCGAGCGCGGACTGCGGCATGCCGCGCTGCACCGCCTCCTGCGTCCCGCCCTGGCAGGGAGCACGGGCCTGTCGGCCCGCGAGGGAGCCCTCCTGGACGCCGCGTTCGGCGGCGGCGCGGCTGTGCCGGGTACCGGTGAGCCGGCCGTACCGGGTATGTGTGAACCGGTTCTGCCGGACACCGGTGAACCGGCCGCGCCGGGCACCTCTGCTGTGGCCGGGCCGGTCTCCGCTCGACTGGTTCCGTCGGCCCCAGCGGAACCGGCCGGGCCGGCCCCCGCTCAACTGGCCGCAGCGGTGATGCGCCTGCTGACCGCGGCGGCGGAGCCCGTTCTGCTGTGCGTGGACGACCTCGACCGGCTCGACGGCGCGAGCCGTGACACCCTGCGCGCTCTGGCCCGGCTCTGCGGCGCGACGCGGGTGGGCCTGATCGTCGCCGAGCGCGCCGCCGCCGAGGTCCTGCCCCTTCCGGATGCAGCGGCGGTGACACTCGGGAGCCTGCCCGCCCCCCAGGCCCGCGCACTCGTCACCCGTGCCGGCCGGGCCACCGGGTACGCCGAGGAGCAGCTCGTCCTCGCCGTGGCGCGGGGGAATCCGCTCGCCCTGACGGAACTCTCCCTGGACTGTGGTCATCTCGGCGACGCGGCGGGCTTCGGCATGCTGCCGGCGACGTCCCGTCTGGCCGAGGCGTACGCGGAGGACGTGGAGGGGCTGTCGGCACCGGCCCGCACCGTGCTGCTCACCGCCGCGCTGAGCGCCTCACCGGTCACCCGGGACATCCTGCGCGCGAGCACCTCGCTGCTGGGCAGCGGCCGGGCGGCCCGCGCCGGGCTCGCCGAGACGATCGCCCGTGGACTGGTCGCCGAGTCGGTCGGGGGCGTCGGACCGGCTGGGGTCGTCGAACCGGTCGAACCGGTCGGAGCCGTTGGGGCTGTCGGGGCCGGGGCCGGGGCCGGCGGGGCCACGGAACTCGATGAGGAGGGCGTCGAGGAGGGCGTCGAGGAGAATGGGCGGCTGTACTTCCCCGAGCCGCTGGTCCGTCCGGCCGTGCTGCGCCTGGAGTCGGCGGCCCGGCGCCTGGCCGCTCATCACGCGCTCGGACGCGGCCTCACCAGCCGTCCCCACGCCGCCTGGCACACGGCCCAGTGCGTGGCGGGCCCCGACGAGGAACTCGCGCGGCGGCTGGAGGCGCTGGCGGCCGGCCCACGTCCGGGCACCGCCGTGCTCGTGGCCCTGGCCGCACTGGACCGCGCCGCGCGTCTCTCCCCGGACCCGGAGCGCAGGGCGGCCCGGCTGCTGCGCGCCGCCGAGCTCGCCTGCGACCACGGTCTGACGGACCAGGCGCTCCGGCACGCCCGCCAGATCGATCCGAGCGAGCTGGGGACGTTCGGACGGGCCCTGCTGCTGTGGGTGCACGATCTGCTGCCGGGCAACAGCGCGGTCGGCCGGGAGCGGATCGCCGAACTGTGCGAGGCGGCACGCGCCGTCGCCCCGCAGGACCCGGCACTCACACAGAAACTGCTGCACGCGGCGGCACGCAGGTGCTGGTGGCAGCAGGCAGGCCCCGGCGAACGCCACATGGTCCTGCGGGCGTTCGAGGACCTGAGGTTTGGGCCCCGGGACGCACGGGACGTCGCCGTCATGGCGCTGACCGCCGCCCTCCCACTGCCGCAGGCGCAGCCACCGCACTCCGCCCCCGGACCGGCCGGCGGCGACGGTGACGAGCAGCATCTGGTCGGCCAGGTCGCCGTCCTCGCTTCCGACCTCGATCGGGCGGCGCCGCTGCTCGAAGAGGCGGAGGCGGCCGTTCGCGCCGGCGGCCGGTACGGGCGGCTGCCGCAGCTCCTCGTACCGAGGGCGATGGGCCAGATCTGGCTCGGCACCCAGTGGCACACCGCCCAGGCGCTGGCCGAGGAGGGCCGGATGATCGCCGTCCGGACGGGGCAGCCCGACTGGGTGGCGAGGGCCACCGGCACGCTGGCCATCATCGCGGCGTTGCGGGGACAGCACGACAAGGCACTGGAGTACGCCGCGGAGGTCGAGGAGGCCTCCCTGCGCCTCGGTCAGAACCGGCAGCTCAACCTGGCCACGCTGGCCCGTGCCCTCACCGCGTCCGGCACGGGCCGGTACGTCGAGGCCTACGCCCGGCTGCGCTCCCTGTTCGCCGACCCGGCGGCGCCGTACGCCTTCGAGCAGGTGTGGGGGCTCGCCTTCCTGGCCGAGGCGGCGCTGCCCGCCGGGGAGCAGACCGACGCCAGGACCGTCGTCGAGCACGTCACGGTCCTGACCGAGGCGGGGCGCGCACCCATGCCGCAACGGATCCTGGAGTACGCCGACGCGGTCCTCGCCCCGGACGACGAGGCGGAGGCCCGCTACCGCCGGGCGCTGCGACCCGGAGCCGGCGCCTGGCCGCTGCTGCACGGTATGACCCAGTTCGGCTACGGGGCCTGGCTCAGGCGCCGGCGCCGCGTGACCGACTCCCGCACGCCTCTGGCCACCGCCGAGTCCGTTCTCCGCTCCCTGGGAGCCCAGTCCCGTGCGGAGCAGGCGGCGTCCGAGCTGAGGGCGACCGGCCAGACCAGGGACGGGCAGTCCGGCGCGGACGACATCGCCCGCGTGCTGTCGCCGCAGCAGCTCACCATCGCCCGTCTGGCCGCCCGGGGCCTGACCAACCGGGCCATCGGGGAACAGCTGCGCCTGTCACCCCGTACGGTCGCCTCGCACCTGTACCAGATCTTCCCCAAGCTGGGCGTCTCCTCCCGCGCCCAGCTCTCCGCGTGGATCGGCACGGACTGACGGCCGCGCCCGGCCGCGTGAGGGCCCGGCAACACCTCGGTTCGTTGCACCCGCGAGGAGGGGGCCGGCTTCGCGCAGGCGGCCTTGCGGTCCCGTAGTGTCTCGGTGAGCCGCGCCCGGGGGAAGTGGATCCCGGCCGCGGTCAGGCCGTGTGACGGCGGCAGTTGGGCCCCGGCTTCGGTCAGGCGGGCCTGCTGGTCCCGCAGTGTCTCGGTGAGCGGGGCTCGCGAGGGGTGGGGCCCGGTGGCGGTCGGGGTGCGTGACGGCCCGGCGGCATCCTGGCGGGTTGTGCCCGTGAGGAGGGGGCCCGGTCGTGGTCAGGTCCCGGGGCGGGCCGGTGCATCTCGGTGGGTTGTGCCCGGGGAGGGGACCCCGGCTTGGTCAGGCGGCCTGGGGGTCTCGTAGTGCCTCGGTGAGCTGGGCCCGCGCTGTCACACCCAGGCGGGGGAAGATGCGGTAGAGGTACGCGCCGATGGTCCGCGGCGCGAGACCGAGCTGTTCGCCGACCTCACGGTTGGACAGTCCCCGGCCGGCGAGTTCGGCGATCCGCAGCTCCTGCGGGGTGAGCAGATCGCGGGCCGCGGCCGGCCGGGACACGCCCGGGGCGCCCCCGTCCGCCCGTTCCCCGGAGGCCCGCAGTTCCCCGGCGATCCGCGCGAGCCGTGCCTCGGCGCCCAGCATGGTGTATCCGGCCGCCGCCTGGCGCAGCGCCGCGCGGGAGTCGGCGAACTGCCGCCGGCGCCGCAGCCGCCTGCCCTGGGCCAGACGCAGCGGCGCTTCGAGCGACGGCCAGCGGGACAGGTCCTCGGCGAAGGCCCGCTCGGACAGCGCCTGAGCGTCCTGGTCGTCCCGGTCACCCTGGTCGTCCGCGAGGACCGCACGCGCCACCGCGAGCCGGACGGCGACCATCGGGGGACACTCGGCACCCAGCTCCGCCTCGATCCGGTCGAGCGTCGCGAGTGCCTCCTCGGAGGCGTTCACGGCCTCGGCGGCCTCCGCGAAGGGGATCAGGGCGAACAGGGCCGCCGCGTGGCTCCGCGGGTCCGCCAGGAGGGACGACAACGCCGGCCACGCGGCCCCGTACTCGCCGGCCTCCACCAGGGCACAGGCCGTGCCGACCGCGAGCACCGCGTCGATCGAACGCACCGAGCCCCGGGCCGCCTCCAGGTCGGCGGCACTGCCCGGACGTACCGTGCCGCCGGTGCGCAGACCTCGTACGAGGTCCTCCAGAAGGCGGGCGGCTGCCGCGTGGTGGTCCTGGCCGTACGCCTCGGCGAGTTCGGCGCACCGCCGGAACGCGTGGCCGCTCTGGCCCCGGTCGCCCATGGCCAGGTGCGCCAGGCCCTGTCGGAGCAGCACCCGGGGCAGCTGGTCGGACAGGTCGTGGAAGCGGTGGCGGCGCTCCGCCTGCCGGTACAGGTCCAGCGCCCGCAGCGGGTCACCCGCCAGCAGCGCGGCCTCACCCAGGCGTTCGAGGTCGCGTACGGGCACGTCCGCCAGGTGCCGGACGGCGGACACGCCCGCGAGGACGGTCGTGGCACGGCGCACCGGGCCGGCCGTGGCCATGGCGTGCAGCAGCCGGGGGTCGTCCGAGAGGTCCGGCATCCCGTCGAGGAAGGCCAGCAGCGCCTCGGCGCGCGCGTCGTCGCCCGCGACCGCGGGCGCCGTGATCCGGGCCAGCTCCAGCGCGTTCTCCTGCTCGGCGGCACCGGCCGGCGCGGGCCAGGCGGCGGGGTCGGCCGGCGGCTGCCCGGCGTTACCGGTCCCGGTCAGCGCCTCGGCGCACAGCCTGCCCAGGGGGCCCAGCGGTTGGCGCAGTGCCCGGTGCGCCATCGTCCGGGTGATGCGCTCCAGGCCGAGGACATGGGCGAGCTGGGCGGCCCTGAGGGCGCAGCGGCCCCGGTCCGCGGGCAGCAGGTGCAGGTCGGACGCCCGCCGCAGCAGCCGGACGGCCATCAGGGGCTCGCACTGCTCCAGCGCCTGGCCGTGCACCGCCTCCAGGCGGCCGGCCAGCTCCGGGTCGTACCCCTGGACCGCCTGCGACCGGTGCCACAGCATCTGTACCGAGCCGGGCGCCAGGACGGCCGCCAGGGCCGCGTGCGCGGCACGGCAGCGCCGCGGGTCGGTGCCGTGGACCACCGCCCCCGCCGTCGCGGGGTGGCCGAAGCGCAGCCGCATGCCGTCGAACGCCACGAGGCCCGCGCGTTCCGCGGGGTCCAGCGCCGTGAAGTCCAGCTCGGCGCCCCCGATCCGCGACGCCGCCGACAGCAGCAGCGGGAGGTCTCCGGCCGGGTGCAGCGCCGCCACCAGCAGCAGGTCCCGAGTCCCGGAGGGCAGGCGCGCGGCGCCGGGCGCCAGGGCGGAGGCCAGCCGGTCGGACGAGGCGGGCATGCAGGGCGACGAGTCCTCGGAACCGGCCGGGAGCTCCAGCAGCGCCAAGGGGTTGCCGGCCGCGGTCGCCAGGAGTTCGCGTACGGCCTGCGCCTCCAGACCCGGACGCCGCGCCGCCAGCAGCCGGGCGGACTCGGCCGGGTCGAGCGGGCCGAGCGGCAGCCCGGGGAGGCCGGCCAGGGAGGCCGGACGCGTGCGGTGCGGACGGGAGGTCATCAGCAGCGCCAGCGGATGTCCCTCGGCCCGCCGGGCGACGAAGGCCAGCACGTCCCTGCTGGGCGAGTCCAGCGCGTCCCAGTCGTCGACGGCCACCAGAAGGGGCTGCCCGGCGCGGCTGACCGACTCCAGGACCCGGAGAACGGCGAAGGGCAGCCACGACGGCCCGCCCGGCGCGGGGGCGCCGTCGACCAGCACCCTCTCCAGAGCGTCGAGCGGCCCGGCGGTGTCCGGCCGGTGCGGGTCTGCCAGGACCGGCCAGACGATCTGGAGCAGGCCGGACAGGTCGGGCGGGTAGCTGCCGCGGATGCCGGTGCAGCGCAGGACGCGCATGCCGGTGGCCGCCGCCGCCTGGACGGTGGCTTCCAGCAGCGCCGATTTGCCGGCACCGGCGTGCCCGCACACCACCCGGGCCGCTCCGTGGGCCCTCGCCTCGCGCAGGAAGTCCTCCAGCGCCCGCAGCTCCCGGTCGCGGCCGACGAGCCCGGGGTCGTCCGGCAGTGCTCCGCGACGGGGGGCCACGAGCGACAGCGCGGGCTGCGCCTCCTCGACAGCGGTGAGAGGGGAGAGCCTGGTCTGCGCGTTCATCGTGCCCCCTGTTTCGGGCGAGCGGTCCCGCCCGTCCAGGGAGCGCTCTCGTGCCTGCTCCCATCCCACTGGAGCGGAGGCCGCGGAACCAGGCAGTTGGCATGCAGCTTGCCCGCCGCGGGCCGAATCCCCAGGCAGCGGGCGTGCGGCGGCGTCCCTCCGAGCGGTCGCGACACGCGGGGCACCACCCGCCCGGGGCGGGCCGCGCCGGACCTGCTCGGAGCACGTCACGCGCCGCTCAGGGTACGTCACCCAGCGTTGGGAGGGTGCCGCGTGGTGCTCGCGTCCGTGTCGCTTTGGACGGCGTCACGTACCGCTCGGAAAACGTAGTCGTCGCTCGGGGACGTCAGCCATCGCCCGGAGGCGTTCGGGGGCGCATGCGTCGCTCCCAGACGTCACGCGCCGAGGAGGGCGGGCCCATGCCTGCTCGCGGACCGCCGCCCACCGACGCCGGCCACCGCGCCGAGCCCGCCTGCCGCCCGCCGTCTGTCGCCCGCCATCCGCCGTCCGCACCACCTGTCCCTGCCCCGTCGATGCGGGCCGTGTCAGGTCTGCTCGGTGGGTGTGGTGGGGGCGTCCAGGGCGTGGGCGTTGGCCCGCATCCGCTCCGCTCGCGGACTGTGGATCGCGCTCAGCAGGTCGGCCGCCCGCAGCCAGCTCTCCCGCGCCCCCGCACGGTCACCTCGCTCCTTCTGCGCGGTCGCGAGATGGTCGAGCACCTCGGCCTGGTTGTAACCGTCGAAGGCCTCTCCGTACAGCCGCAGCGACTCCTGGTAGTCCGCCACGGCGGCATCGAGATCGCCGAGGTGTTGTCTGGCGTAGCCCATGGTGTCCCGGGCCGCGGCCTCGATACGGATGTTGCCGTGCCGCCGCAGCAGCGGGACCGCCTCCTCGCACAGGGCGATCGTCTCCTCGTACCGGCCGAGGAGGGCGAGGTACCAGCCGACCGCGTTCATCTCGCGGGCCGTGGTGCCCTCGTCCCCCTGGGCGCGGTAGATCTCCAGCGCCCTGCGGGCATGGTGCAGGGCCTCGACGTGGCGTTGCTGACGGCCCCGCACCCAGCCGATGCTCCGCTCGGTGGCCGCGCGATCCACCGGATCCAGCCGGTCCAGCAGCCCGAGCAGCAACTCGACCTGCTGGTCGGCCTCGTCGGCCTGGCCCGTCTCCGCCAGCGCGCGGGCGAGGTCCGCGGAGTTCCGCGCGACGGCGGCCGGCTCGTCCAGCTGCACGGCGGCGTCCAGGCCGATGCGTTTGGTCTCGATCTCCTCCGTCCAGCGGCCCGTGACGGAGTAGTAGGTCACCCAGTCCTGCGTGAGGTTCATGCGGAACCGCAGCAGCCGCGGGTCCTCCAGGGAACGCAGCGCCGCCGCGACCGTCGACTCCTCCTGACGGAACCAGACCAGCGCCTCCTCGCGGGTGTCGAGGGGGACGCGCACCGCTCCTTCGGCCGGCGGTCCGACCAACGTGGCGGCGGAGCGCCCCAGCAGCCGGTTGGCCCAGTGGGCGTTGTAGCGCAGGTAGTCGAGCAGACGGGTCCTGGCGCCGAGCCGGTCGTCCTGTTCCCGCTCGACGAGTTCGGCGCCGTAGGCCCGTACCAGGTCGTGCAGCACGTACAGCCCCTCCGCGTCCCGGGACAGCAGGTTCGCCGAGATCAGCTCCCGCAGGTGCCGCCGGGCCGCCGCCGTACCGGCGTCCGCGAGGGAGGCGGCGGCCTCTGCCGACACCGACGGCCCCGGATGCAGGGCCAGATGCCGGAAGAACCGCGCGGTCCCGGGGGTCAGGGCCCGATACGACCACGAGAACACGGCACGGACGTCGACGCGCCGGTCACCGCTGGCCAGGGCGTCCAGCCGCGGCCGGGACTCCCGCAGTTCGCGCACCACCGGTCCCAGCGGAACCTGCGGCGACGCGCTCACCTGCGCGCCCACGATCGCCACCGCCAGCGGCAGGAACCCGCACAGCTCCACGAGCTCCGCCGCCGCCCGGGGCTCCGCCCGGCACCGCTCCTCGCCGATCCTGGCCGCCAGCGCGGCCAGCGCCTCCTCGCGCGACCAGACGTCCAGACCGACCAGCGTGGCGCCCTCGGCCACGGCCAGACCGGACAGCTGACTGCGCGAGGTGACGATGGTCAGACACCCCGCCGAAGCCGGCAGCAGCGGTCTGACCTGCTCCTCGTCGCGCGCGTTGTCGAGTACGACGATCAGCCGCCGGGAGGCCGCCCGCTCGCGGAACAACGCCGCCCGCTCCTCGGTGCCGGGCGGTATCGAGGAGCGGGGCACTCCGAGCGCGTCGAGAAACCCGGCGAGGGCCGCCCCGGGGTCCAGGGGCCGTCCCGAGTCCTCGAAGCCGCGCAGGTTCACATACAGCTGGCCGTCCGGGAACCGGTCCGCCACCTGGTGGGCCCAGTGCACCGCGAGTGCCGTCTTGCCGACCCCCGCCATGCCGCCGATCGCGGAGATGACGACATGTGCCCCGCGCCCGGCGACGTGTGAGGTGAGTCGGTGGACGGCCGTGAGCGCCTCCGTCCGGCCGCGGAACGTCGCGAGGTCCGGCGGCAGCTGCCGCGGGACCTGTTCCGTACGCCGCATCGCCGCCTCGACGAAGCGCCGCCGCTCGTCCTCGTCGAGTTCCAGGGCGTCCATCAGCTCGCTCAGCGTCGCCTGCCGTGGCAGGCTCTGCCCCCGTTCCATGTCGCTGATGGCCCGCACACTCACCCCGGACGCCTCGGCCAGGCTCTCCAGCGTCAGCAGCGCACGCTGCCGCGCCGCACGCAGCAGCCGGCCGAACTCCGCCTTGTCCATCCCCACCCCCCGTTCTGGAATGGTCATTAAAGCAAGAGGCGGGACGGAACCACCACGCCGTCCAGGGGTGGGAGCCCCCGGCACCGGCCGCGGGGCCGGGGCCCTACGACACGTATGCCGCGACGATCGTCACGACGACAGTCATGTGACGCATGTCAGCACCGGCGTGTCCTGTGCACACTTATGGAGTCAATGACCTTGCCATCGTCGACCAGCGCAATACACGGCCGCGCCGAACGGCTCATCGTGGCCCTCGCGTATTGCCCGAAGGGCGTTTCTCATGGTCACCAGGACTGTCTGGCTCGTAGGGTTCGCGTTCCGTTCGGAACGGGGCCGACTGGTTCAGCACTTCTACGTCGTCCCGGGGGCGGCCGACGCCGAGGTCGCCCGCGAGGCCGCCCTGCGCAGGGCCGGCACCCGCCGGGAACGCGCCCTGCGCGGCGGACTCGACATCGAGGAGGCCACCGCCGAGATGCGCCTGCTCGTCCGCGACGGCCTCGGCGTCTGGCGCCTGGGCGGCCGGGAGCCTTCTGCCGAGCAGTCCTCCGTGTTCCCGGCCGCCGTGTGACCCCGGCCGGTCACCTCGCCGCCCTTCAGCTCGTGGTGCCGAGGTGGGTGGTGAAGAAGTCGGTGAGCTTGTCGATGGCGGGGTCGATGTACTGCTTCTTGTCGTAGAGGTCGACGTGGCTGGCGCCTTCGATGCGGTGCAGTTCCTTGGGGCCGGTGGCGCGCTGGTGTGCCTCGACGGCCATCCAGGCGGTGACGGCGCGTTCGCCGATGATCTGGAGGATGGGGCGGGGGCCGATCAGCGGGACGGCGTGGAAGGCGTCGAAGGAGGCCAGCTTGTCCACGCTCTGCCACACGAAGTACTTCGCGGACCGCTCGTGCTCGCCGCGTGAGGTGCAGTAGTAGTCGAAGCCCTCGATGCCGTGTTCGCCGCCGAGTTCGCCGGCCTGTTCGGCGGTGGCGGGGAACACCGGCATGACACCGGGGTCCTCGCCGCGGGCGGCGGCGGTGCGGGCCGCCGCGGCGGCGTCCAGCAGGGCCTGGAAG
>NZ_BMVN01000099.1:0-13778 GCF_014650735.1 Streptomyces canarius | reverse complement strand
CGACTACCAGCGCAACCAGCTACGGGACGACGCCACCATCCTGCTCTTCGAATGGCGACCGCGTTCGCAGTAATGCGGCGAGCCCCCGTTTCCGGCACCTGGGGGCAGGCGCTGCCGAACGCGTCACGTGGGCAGCGTGGCCGGCCGTCGACGGGGTCGCTCGTACTGCTTCAACGCGAAGAAGTGGAGCTGGAAGGACCCGACGGAGCCGCGGGTGGCTTCCGCTGCGGAAATCACCGGCAGAGCCCCAGGTCCCCTTGGTACGGTGCACCGATGTCAGCGATCAGGACGTTCCAGGTCACCTTTGACTGTGCGGAACCCGAGCGCCTCGCCCGTTTCTGGTGCGAGGTGTTGGGGTACGTCATACCGCCGCCACCCGAGGGGTTCGCCACTTGGGACGATTACCAGCGTTCGCAGCCACCGGAACAGCGCGATTCATGGTTCGCTTGCGTTGATCCCTCAGGTGTGGGCCCACGGCTGTACTTCCAGCGCGTCCCCGAAGGGAAGACTGCCAAGAACCGGGTGCATCTTGATGTGCGGGTCGGCACCGGACTCGTCGGTGCGGAACGCCTCGCCGCACTTGAGGCCGAATGCGCGCGACTGATTCCGCTCGGCGCGGTACACGTGCGAACGCTGTACGACGGCAATGACTCGTGCATCCCGATGCTGGACATCGAGGGCAACGAGTTCTGTATCGACTGAGCACATGAGGCGGGAGTCATCCCCTTCTGGGTGCGGCGAGACACGAGGTCACCGTGCCCTTGCCTTGTGGATCCAGCCCGCATACGCGGGCGCGCTGGTGTAGAGCCCCGGGCCCTCGCCGCAGCGCACTCCCGGGGCACCGGGGCCCGAAGTGACGCCTATGAGGCCACAGGGCCCGGCCGCCGGCCGGCGACCCACCGCCGCATCCACGGCGTCACCTGCTCCCACGGCTGCCACTCCGTCGGCGACGACCGTCTGTGGGGCGTCAACCGCCGCCGCAAGGGCACCGCCAACACCCTGGACCCACTGAAGTCGATCCGCGCCGCCCGCCCCGACGGAGCCCCCATCCATGGCTCTCTTCGGCCCGCTGCGCCAGTTCCCCCTGGCCGGCTCCCACCATCCGAACCACACCGTCCAGACCCGGACCCTGCACGCCTGCCTGCGTTGGCGCGACACCAACGCCCGCCCCCGACGTACTGGCCGCCCAACGCCGACACCCTCTCGACGCGGCAGCTTGAGCAACCCGGCGGCCTTCTCGGCCACGGCATCAGGTCAGTCGCGGTGCCACCTCAGCTGCGCCCCACTCCATGGCCTCTCCGACATGCTCCGCCGCGACAGGCACCACAGGGCGTAAACGGTGAGTCCTGTCTCGGCGAGCTGCCCGAGGTCGTCGACGACGCTCGCCGCCGGTGGGCGCGGCGCCGCCGAGCGGCCGTCCCGGCGGTGGGACCGCCGCAGGGACACCGGGTGGAGCAAGGAACGCGGCCGAAGCGAGAGTCGGGCGATCAGCGTTCTCAGTGCCGGCGAGGTCACGCAGGCGGCGCCGGACACCGGCGACCTCTGCGGCGTCGGCGCCGTGCCGCACCAGCCATCGCCGAACCGCAGCAAATCGGCGATGGCCACGACGTCCCGTTGGACGTCCATCACCAGAAGCGCGCTGTTCGCCACGCTTGCCGGGAGGTTTCGGAGATCTTCGCAGCGTCGCGCCGCAGTGCCCCATGACTCATCCGACACGATCTACGGTGATGCCCCCATGCACCGGCAAACGGCCCAACCGGTCGCACGGACACGGCCCACCACCTCACCTCACTGCGGTTACGCGCGCCCGCTCGGGGTGGGGACAGTCCGCTCCGCTTCGACGGCCGGTGACGCTGACACGTGGATGAGCTCGAGTTCGAGGTCGTCCAGGGCGCGTCGGGCTGTGGCGATGCGGTCGAGGAGTGCCTGCTGTTCGGACGGAGCGGGTGCCGGGCGGGGCGCTGGTGCTGACGGGGCCTGCTCCATATCTCGGGCTTCCTCCAGGGAGGTCAGGACGACGCCGATGAGGACGTTGACGAGGACGAAGGAGGCGAGCAGGACGTAGGAGGCGTAGTAGAGGAGGCTGAGGCGGGAGATTTCGAGGCCGGAGTGGACGGCGTCGCCGATGCCGTCGAGGGTCATGAGCAGGAAGAGGGTGAGGGCGGCGCGGCCGACGGAGCCGTAGTGCTGCGGGTCGTGGTGGGCGAAGAAGACCCAGCCGACCATCGCGTACACGTACAGCAGCAGGGTGCCGACGAGCAGGAAGCTGAGGGTGCCGGGCAGGCTGCGGGCGACGGCGACGAGGACGATGCGCAGCTGCGGCAGGAACCGGGCGGTGCGCAGGACGCGGGCCAGTCGCAGCAACCGCAGGACGGTGGTGTTCTCCCGGACGACGGGCAGGAAGGTGCTCAGTACGACGGCGAGGTCGAAGAGGTTCCACGGGTCGCGGAAGAAGTGTAGGGGGCGGTCGGCGTGGGCACCCAGGCGCAGCAAAATCTCTATGGTGAAGGCGGCCACGCATGTGTGCTCGGCCAGGCTTGTCCAGCTGTGCCAGTCGCTGACCACGCTTGAGTAGGTCTCTGCGCCCAGCAGCGCGGCGTTGGCGAGGATCAGGCAGAAGACGGTGACCGCGAACCACCGGGCCTCGGTGATGGCCCGGCACCATCGCGCCGTCGAAGCCCGCGCCGGGGCGTGCCGGACCGTGGGGACGCTGTCCGTCATCCTGCTGTGTTCCTTCGCGCAGCACACTGTTCCCGGCCATCCGGGCTGGAAGGCGGGCTTGTTGAGCGATCATGCTCTACGGCAAACTTCTACAGCAATGTAGATGTCGGCGGGGTGCCGGGTGCTGGGCTCGGCCGCCGTCCGTGGAGAGGGAGCAGTCTGATGTTCGGCCTGAGCGAGCTGGCGCTGATCCTCCTCGTGGTGGTCGTCGTTCTCGGCATCAAGAAGCTGCCCGAGCTGACGCGGTCCGCGGGCAAGGCGGCACGGATCTTCAAGAGCGAGGCCAAGGCGCTGAAGGAGCGGGAGCCCGCCGGGCCGCCGCCTTCCGGACCGGCCGTGGAAGCCACCGTCCACCAGCGCGACGACGGGTCCCCACGCGTCTGACGCCGCGCTGCTGGACGGATGGTGCCGGCGGGTGCGGAGCGTCAGTCCCGCGAGTTGCCGAAGAGCAGGCGGTAGCCGATCAGCAGGACCAGCGCACCGCCGATGGCCGAGCCCCACGTGGCGAGGTCGAAGAACTCCCGCTGGACGGGACGGCCGAGGAAGGTCGCCGACAGCCAGCCGCCGAGGAACGCGCCGGCGATGCCGATGACGGTGGTGCCGATGCATCCGCCGGGGTCGCGTCCGGGCAGGACGGCCTTGGCGATCGCCCCGGCGAGAAGACCCAGAACCAGCCACGCGATGACACCCACGTCGCTCCCTTCGTCGGCCCCTGGGCAGGGGACGGAAGTGTGTCGCGGACGGCGTAGCTTCTACAACCGTGTAGATGATGTGCGGTGGCCAGTTCTTGCCGCGCGAATCCCCAAGGGAGTTCGGTACGGGGGCGTTCACGGTTCAACGGCGGAGCCTGACATGGGCAGAGACGGCACGCACCTGCCTTTTCCTTCAGAGCCGGAACACCGCACCGGCAACCACCGTCCACAGGATCTGACCGGCAACTGACCCAGGGGCCTGAGTAAACGTACTCAGGCCCCTGCTGTGAGCCTTTGAAAGGCTTACTCGCATGAAAACCCCTCACACAGAACCTCGGCCGGTGATGTCGCAGGCGGCGGGAGCGGCCGCCACCGGCGCGCTGCTGTCCTTCGCCGCCTGCCGGGCACTGGCCTTGACCCAGCGTCACCGCGAACAGACATGCGCGTCGACCGACGGCATGTGCTTCACCTGGTGGGACCTGGCCACCCTCCCTCTCATCTTCGCGACGGCCTCGGTCGTCCTTGCCGTCGTCTACAAGGCACTGGGCATCGGTCCCAGGATCGTGGTCGTCCCGCCGAGCTTGCTCCTCGCCCCGCTCCCACTCGCCGCCGGGCAGTCGGTTGGCGGCTGGGCGGCTGCCGCCATGGCGGGTGGAGTATGGGCCTGCTCCGTGGCACTGGCCGCGCGGGATCACCACCGAGTGCTTGGCTTGACACTGGCAGCCGCGGTTCTGCTGACCTCTGTGATCGTTCTGTACCGCCCGAGTTGACGATGATCGGCCCACACGCGGATTGCATTGGAGCGTGAGTAACTGTCAAGACCTCTGGAGTGGTGGCGCTGTGTGGGTCTGCCGTTGGTGTCGTTGTGGCCGTGTGGCAGTGTCAGGCGAGGCCCTGGAGGAAATCCGAGAGCGCGGTGTGCAGGATCCCAGGCTGTTCCAGGTGCAGGTCGTGGCCGGTGCCGGGGATGCTCATGGCCATGGTGGCCGGTCGCTGCCGGAGCATCTCGTCGGCTTCCTGCGCGGGGACGAAGCTGGACTGGGCCAGGACGACCAGGGTGGGGCACGCGACCTGCCCCCACTCGTGCCAGAAGGAACGCCGGGCGTTCTCCGTCAGCGAGCGGACCATCACGTCCCGGTCGAAGCGAGGCCGCCATCCGCCTTCGCGTTCCTCCAGCCCGGCCGCCCAGCCTGCGCCGACCGGTCCGCCGCCGAGGAACGCGGCTGCCGCTTCGCGTGAGGGGAACGGTGTCGGCCATGAGTCGAGCCATCCGCCGATGTCCGCAGGACCGTTCGGGTTCGGGCCGCCGGGGCCGGCCTCGACGAGTACGAGCACGCCGACGGCTTCGGGATGTGCGGCGGCGGTGAGCATGGCGGTGTGTCCGCCCAGCGACTGGCCGACCAGGACAGGCTGTTGCAGCGCCAGCTGATCGACAACGGCGATGACGTCGGCGACGTAGGCGGCGCGGGAGACGTCCTGCGGGTGGCGCTCGCTGGCACCGTGTCCGCGCTGGTCGACCGCGACGACCCGATACCGGGAACTCAACCTCCGTGCCAGCACGTCCCATTCACCCGCGTGACCGGCCAGGCCGTGCAGCAACACGATGGGCCGTCCCGGCCCGCCGCCCCAGTCCCGGCAGGAAAGCCGGACACCTTCTCGCACCACCACGTGTTCAGACCATGTCACGTCGGCCCCCAGGGAATCGGTTGGCCTCGATCATGCCGTAACCTCCTCGGGGCGCTCGACGAGCCGGCCGTGTTCAAGCGGGCCCCGGCCCGGTCGAGGGCGACGAGGTGGGGCGCGTTCACGGCCTGCCACCGCTGCTGGGCGGAATCGACGCGCTGAAGACCATCGCCAGGGACGGCGGTGCGGGAGCCGGCACCGCGGGTGACTCTGGTCCGCAGCCGGACGATGGCGAACGTGGACTCGATCGGATGTGTGGTCCGCAGACGAATCCAGTGCTCGGCCGGAAAGTCGTAGAACGCCGGCAACTGCTCTCGATCATCGGTCTTCTTGGGAGACTTCGCGTCGTAGGTCCACTTCACGGACATCGAGCACCTGGAATTCGAGCTGTGGCAGCCGCGCCCTGAGCAGCCGACGAGCCCCGGTCCGACCGAGCGCTCCACTTGGCGGATGTCCGCTTGAACTGGGAGGCTGAGCACCCGGGTTGGCGGGCAGGTGGGACCGTCAGCCGCCGGTCCGCGGCCGATCGGCGCGGTAGAGGTAGTGGGTCCGGTCATCGACCGGGTTGTCCGGCTCCAGGTCTCCGACGCCGACCCGGCGCAGCCCTGCTCGCTCGAGCGCCCGCCACGAAGGCTGATTGGCTGCCACCACCGGGACGAGAATGCACGAGGCGGCCGGGTGCTCGGCCCAGGTGCGCACGATGACCGAGTGGAGCATCGCCGTCCCGATGCCCTGGCCGGTCTGGCGCGGATCGCCGATCAGGTAGTCAATGGTCATCGCGCCGTCAGGTACGTGGACGATGGCCGCCAGCGCGGCCGCATAGTCGGGGTAGTCGCACAGGCGTGAACGTTGTACGAGACCGACCGGACGCCCTTCAAGAAACGCGAGGAGGTCCTCCGAGGGCTCCTCGCCTCGGGCGGCGGGCCCGAAGTCACGCGCCACCGCTTCCACGGTGGTCTCGTGGTTCCACCAACGCTTCACATGGGGCTGCTGGAGCCACCGCCGCAACAGCGGGAAGTCCTGCTCCTCGACCCGACGCCAAGAGATCTCCATGAGGCCGCTCCCGGAATGTCCACGACTCCTCGCAGGCTAGGTGCTGCGCGGACCGGCCCCAAGGTCACCGCCAACCCAAACGCCCGGTCCGCCACGTGGAATGCTCGGTCACACCCGGATGCGACCGAGCGCTTCGGTTGGCCTGCCCGGCGCTCCTCCCAAGCCCCGGTGACCTGAGTCAGCCGAAGAGGGCAACGAGTCCGTTCACCCAGATCGCGAGGAACACAAGGGCCGCCACCAGGCAGCCGCAGACCGCCGGCACACCGCCGACCGTCCACGGCTCGCAGGGCCCCTCGTGATTGCCTTCCAGGTCGTCCTGGTAGGAGGCGGGGTCGTCCCAGCCGACGGGGTGCCCCAACTCCCCGGCGCAGGCGGTCCGCACCGCGACCAGCTGCTCCTCCGCGAAAGCGGTGGCGGCCTTCGCCTCGGGTCCCTGCCGGGCGAGGGCCTTCATCCGCCACCCGGGAGACCCGTACCGCGCCCCGAAGGCAGCGGTCTCGTCAGCGTTCCGGTCCTCTTCGAGGTACATCCAGCGTCCAGCCTCGGCGGCATCGCCGTAGAGCCGGTACACCTCGGCCAGACGACGGCGGAGCATCAGACCGTGGGGGAAGGACGAGACGAGACCCCGCAGGCGCTGGCGCGCGACGGGAACCCGGCCGGCGGCCAGGTCTGCATCGACTCGGGCAAGGGTCTCTTGCAGGGGCATGAACGCATGATCGGGTACCGTGCTGACCTACGTCGACCTGGTTTCGTCGCTCAGCACTCGGTCGCTCATGACGGCATCGGTTGAACCTCACCGAGACGCCACACGCCAGTTACGGGACAGTCCTTATGGCCTCACCTCAACACATATGGCTGGGCCAGTCCGGCGTTCCGTTGCCCGGTCAAGGCGGCACGGGCAGGTGGGGAACGGGTTCGCGGACGATGTCGGTCATCTCGTGTCGGCGCATGCCTCCGCCTCCGCCAGGTACCGCGCCACCGGCCCCAGTGTCAGCATCCCGCTCGCCCCGCCCGCGTGTTCGGTGCGGGCCGGGCGCAGGACCGTAGCCGCGCGGGCGGCGACCGGGCGCTCGCCGAGGCGGGCGGCGGCGTGGGCGGTCAGGCACCAAAGTGCCTCCTGCATGTGGTCAAGGGGTGGTTCGGGCGTCATGGTCAGGGCGGTACGGGCCTCCTCGGCCCGGTGTTGGGCGAGCAGTACCAAGGGCTGCGCCCAGGGGCGGTACGGGCCCCAGTCGAGGGCGGGATCGGTGGGCGCGGGACGGCCGTGCAGGAGACGAAGGCCCAGGAGGGCGAGGGCGAACAGGCCCCGGTGCAGCCCCGGCATGCCCGCAGTCCCGGCGAGAACGTCCTCGGCGGCGCGGTAGTGCGCCGCGGCCGTGGCGGCGGCCGGCCCGCCCGGTGCGGCGCTGCGGGCGGCCGTGACCCGGGCCCGGAACCAGGCGGTGAGTACGGGGACGAGAGAGGCCTCGGTGCTGACGGCGAGCTGCTCGGCGGCCTCGGCGTGCGCGGTCGCGGCGTCGAGGTCGCCGAGAGCGGAGGCGGACTGAAGGCGGATGAGCCGGCCGAGCACGGCGAAGTTCGGCAGCTCGTGCCGGGTGGCCAGGTCGAGGATTTCGGCGCCGATCACGTCCCGCGCCGCGGCGAGGCCGGGCCGGGTGAAGGACTGGAGGAACACGCCGTTGAGCGCGAACACCAGCAGGGCGGGATCGCCCAGCTCCCGGGCCAGCGCCTCGGCCTCGCGCGCCGCCTGTCCGGCGCGCCTCGGTGCGGTGCCGGACAGATCGGCGCTGCGGCTCTCGACCGCGACGGTGGCCAGCAGGCGGGCGCGCAGTTCGGCGGGACCGTCGGTGCCGAGCGCGGTGAGTGTCCGCTCGGCCGCCGCGACGACGGCGCGGGACTGCTCGGGATCGTCGGCCCGGCTCCACAGGGCAGGTACGTCGTAGGCGCCGATGACCCGGGCGGTCAGGGCGATGTCTCCCGTGCGCTCCGCCGCCTGGACGGCGGCGAGGCGGTCGCGCCGCGAGTGGACGAGGGCGCCGCCACCCGCCAGGGCCAGGGTGCGGGCCAGCTCGACGGTGGTGCGCGGGCCGAGCCGCACTCCGGCGGTCCACACCGTACGCGCGGGCTGGAGCGTCGAGGCTCCGCGGAGGATGTCCGTCTCCAGGCGCCGCAGGTCGGCACCGGGGTCGAGCCCGAACTGGTCCACAAGCATCGTGCGGGCGCGGCGGAGGGTGGCCAGCGCGTCCGCCTGACGACCCGCCCGGTGCAGTGCGCGGGCCAGCAGCCCCCAGGCCGGCTCGCGCCAGGGGTGTTCGGTGACGTGGGCGCCCAGTTCGGCGACCAGCTCGGCTCCCGCGCCGGAGTCGAGCAGGAGGCGGGCGCGCAGCTCCACCCCCTCCAGCCTCAGCTCCTCCAGCCGGGTCCGCTCGCGCTGGGCCCAGGCGGAGCCGGTCACGTCGGCGTAGGCGAGGCCGCGCCAGGCCGCGAGGGCCGCGTCGAGCTCGGTGAGCGCATCGGGTGTACGCCGGGCGCGGGCCAGGGCGTCCTCGAACCGGTGGACGTCCACGTTGTCGCGCGGGAGGCGCAGCGCGTAGCCGGGGCCTTCCGTGACGAGGACGCGCGGCGGGGTGCGGGGCGGCCGGTCGGGTTCGATGGCGCGGCGCAGCGCGGCGACGAACGTGCGCAACGCACCCACGGCGCGCACCGGCGGCTCGGCCCACAGGTCGTCCACGAGGGTGTCGGTGGCGACCATCCGGCCCCCGGCGGCGACGAGCCGGGCGAGCACCTCGCGGTGGCGGGGTCCGCCCAGGTCGACCGGTGTGCCGTCGTCGCGGAGGGCCCGCACCGCGCCGAGTACGTCGATTCGCATGCCCTCCATCTTCCGTGCCGCCGGTCCGCGGCGTCGAAGCGTACTGATCGGCTGCTGATCGCCGTCGCCCACGCTGGTCCCGTCGGTCCTCGGGCCAAGGATTTCGTCGGTCCACCGACCCCAGGAAGGGGATTTTCATGACGCACGCGATTCCCGGTTTCGACCAGGTACGGCTGCCCGGCACGGACGGAGTGGAGCTGGCTGCCGCCGTCGGCGGCAGCGGCAGCCCGGTCGTGCTGCTGCACGGCTTTCCGCAGACCCACCTGATGTGGCGGCACGTCGCCGAGCGGCTCGCCGGCGAGCACACGGTGATCTGTCCCGACCTGCGCGGCTACGGTGCCAGCGACAAGCCGGCGGCCACCGGCCCCGAGGTGTACTCCAAGCGCGCCATGGCCGCCGATGTCGTCGCCCTGGCGGCGGCGCTCGGGCATGAGCGCTTCGCCCTGGTCGGCCACGACCGGGGCGCCCTGGTCGCCTTCCGGGCGGGGCTGGACCATCCCGAGACCCTCACCCACCTCGGCATCCTCGACGTCCTGCCGACGCTGGACATGTGGAACGTCCTGCACGGTGTCCCGGCGGCGGTCGGCTACCACCTGTTCCTCATGGCGCAGCCTCCGGGGCTGCCGGAGACGATGATCGCCAACAGCGCCGATGCCTACTTCGGCTCCTTCCTCGACGCCTGGGCCGGCGATCCGGCCGCCGTGCCGGAACCGGTCCGGGCCGCGTACCTGCGGGCGAGCGCGGCGGCCGTGCCGTCGATCGTCGCGGACTACCGGGCCTCGGCGGGCATCGACGTCACACACGACCAGGCGGACCGGGACGCCGGTTCCCAGCTGGCCATGCCCGTGACGGTCGTCCAGCAGGACTGGGGCGCGCGTCTGGGCTACGACGCCGCCGCCCTCTGGCGCGCGTGGGCGCCGGACCTGGACCACCGGCTGACCGGGGCGGGGCATTTCATGGCCGAGGAGGCGCCCGAGGAGATCACGGGGGCGATCCGCGACCTGCTGGGCCGCTGAGCCCACCGACCGGGCCACGGGCGGCGGGCGGGCCCCGCGATCGCGGCGCCGGACCGGCCCCGTGTTCCCGGCGCCGGTCCGGCCCCGCGATCCGGCGACCGCTGACCGGCCCGCCTCCCTGCGGCCGCTGCCGCGGCTCGGGAACTTCGACGCCGCCCACCGGGGCGTGGCAAGCGCCTCACGGGTCTACGGCCGCATCCCTTCTTCGGGCGGGGTGGACCGGGGCCGGGGGCGACACCCGTTCCGGGCAGACCGATCGTCACGGTGGCGGCACGGACCCGGGTGGCGTGGGCGGGGAGGGCTGCTGATGAGTGCTGGGGAGCCGGTCGTCCCCGTCCCGCACGGTCAGGCCATTTCGACGTAGCGGTGGACCCGGTCGAAGCGCCGGTCCGCCAGGTCCCGGTGGCGGATCACCCAGTGGGCCACGCCGGAGTCCAGTTCCGTGACGTCGTCGCCGCACCTCCAGGTGGCCAGGAGAGCCCAGTCGTCGGCGCCCTCTGCATGGGCCGTACCGCCTTGTTCGCAGGGGCCGGCCTCCTCGGGATCACGGGCGTCGTGGACGGGGTCGTTCTGGGGCGAGACCGGATGGCCGCCGATCTGCAAGGCCCAGGAAGGGCGGTAGCCGCCCCCGTCTGCCCAGGCGTCGGCGAGTTCGTCGGCGAGTTCGAACTGCTCTTCCTCGGGGAAGTCGCCCCATCTGTCGAGGGCGAAGCTCTCCGGCATCTGCGCGCTCGGCTGGTGCCACACCGTGCGGAGTTCACGCGGCCGGTACGGCCCGCGCCGGCTGTGTTCGAGAGGGCTCGGGGTAGCCGGGGCCCCGGCGGGGACGTACAGCACCGCGTCGGACACCTGCCCCCCGATACCGTGGACATCGGTATCGGAGAAGAGGAGCAGGTGGCCGTCGGCGGGCAGCGGAAGGTTGGTGGCGCCCGGCGGGAGGGCCGCGAGGTCCACGCAGGCCACGAAGGGATCGGACGGCCTCGGCACGCCGTGCGGCAGCAGGGGGTCGCCGCCGACCCGGGCCACGAGGGGACCGTCACCGCCCTCCGCCAAGTACACCGCCGGCAGGGTGACACGTATCCATTCCTCCACCTCCTCCGACGGCAGACCCCGGGATGCCGCCTCGGCCCGGAAGCGGATCAGTCTGTCCACGCGCGCGTCGGTCACCGGGCCACCCTAACGGCCTCCCGGACGGGCAGTGGCGGAGCCGAACTCGCTTGGCGACAAGACAATTTGACGCTCCTGACCTCTGAAGACGTGATGTCGGCAGCGGCTGACGATGTGCGACCGGCGCGGTATGCCGGTTGTGTGAGACATCCGCGAGGTGGCGGGCTGACGCCCGAACGGCAGGCGTTCCGCGAGCGGATCCGGCGGGAGGCCGCCGAGCGATTCGCTGCCCGTGCCCCCACCCCGCACGCCGACCACCCGCCCGGTCCTGCTGCGGGCCGGGCTCCTCGGCGAGGCTGACCAGCCCATGCGGTTCTCCGTCTCCGGCCGGCCGACCCGCACTCCGTCCATCACCACTGCGGTGCCGTCGCTGCCGCATCGGGCACCGCGCCGGCGCGCGGACTCCTACGCCTGCGTTGCCTGGTTTCAGCCCTGGAGGGTGGCGAGCCAGTCGATCAGCAGGCGGTTGACCTCGTCGGGGCGCTCTTGCTGGATCCAGTGGCCGCAGCCGTCCAGGAGGTGGGAGGCCGACAGGCCGGGGAGGGTGGTGGGGTGGTTGTCGATGGCGTCGGACATCCAGGTGGTGGAGGCGTCCAGGGCGCCGCCGACGAACAGGGACGGCTGCTTGATCGGGGCTCCGCGGTACGGGGCAAGGTCTTCCCAGTCCCGGTCCATGTTGCGGTAGCGGTTGAGCGCGCCGGTGATCCCTGTGCGCTCGAACTCCCCGGCGTAGACGTCGAAATCGTCCTCGCTCAGCCAGGTCGGGAGGACTTTCGTGGGGAAGCGGTCGCGCAGCCGGCCGCCGCGGGTGACGAAGTGCGGGTCGGGCTCGCCCCGGGCGGGCATGGTGTCGGCGGACAGGGCCGCGTAGAAGCCCGCGAGCCAGCCCCGGACGTCGGGCTCGATCTCCGCCTCGGCGCGGCCGGGCTCCTGGAAGTAGGAGACGTAGAACTCCTGCTCGGGGCCGCCGATCCGGCCGAAGATGTCGGTGGGGCGGGGGCCGCCGGGCGGCGCGTAGGGGACGCTGAGCAGGCCGACGGCGCGGAAGATCTCGGGGTGGAGCAAGGCGGAGGCGGCGGCGATGTTGGAGCCCCAGTCGTGGCCGACGACCACCGCGCTCTCCTCGCCGAGGCCACGCACGACGGCGACGTTGTCCTCCACCAGATCGAGCATGCGGTAGGCGTCGGTCGCCTCCGGCTTGGAGGAGCGGCCGTAACCCCGCACGTCGATCGCCACCGCCCGGTAGCCGGCCGCGGCGAGGGCCGGGAGCTGGCGGCGCCAGGAGTACCAGGACTCGGGGAAGCCGTGCACGAGCAGGACCAGCGGGCCGGTGCCCTGCTCGACCAGGTGCAGACGCCCGGCCGGGGCCTCCACGGTGCGGTGGCGGAACTCGGCGGTCGGCTCGAACTGCATGGGGTTCTCCTCGGTTCGCGGCGGACGCGGCTACCCGTCGATCATGCGGCGCAGCGCCCGCCCGACGCGATCAGCCTTGCCATTCTGGCAACCTTGCAGGACAGAGCGGTGGAGCGGCACGGCAAGAAGGAGCGTGAAGGGTGGCAGCCGACGACGTGGACGGCACACTGGCCGCGATGGGGCCCCGGTTGCGGGCCGCACGCGAGCACCACGGCGCGACGCTCGCCCGTGTCAGCTGCACGACCGGCATCTCGACCAGCACGTTGTCCCGGATCGAGACCGGCCGACGCAAGCCCACCCTGGAGGTGCTGCTGCAACTGTCGAAGGAGTACGGCGTCTCCCTGGACGAGCTGGCCGGCACGGCACCCGCCCCCGCGGCCACGCCACGCGCCACGGCGCCGCTGAGCTTCGGGGATGACAAAGCGGTGCTGCCGTTGACCCGGTACGTCGGCGGCCTGCACGCCCACAAACACGTCCTGCCCGCCCTCAAGGACCCGCCCGCGCGGCCCCGTCAGGTCTCCCACGACGGCTACGAGTGGCTGTGCGTCCTGTACGGGAGACTGTGGCTGGTGCTCGGCGACCAAGACCTCATCCTGACACCCGGGGACGTCATCGAGTTCGACACCCGCACCCCGCACGGGGTGGCGAACCCCAGCCCCGGCGGTCCGGTCGAGTACCTGGTCATGTTCGGACCGCAGGGCGAGCGCCTACGGCCGCGCACCCCTCCAGCCGCTGCTCGCGGGACTGGTCACAAACAGGCTGCGCGGACGGGCGACCTCGGAGGCGGTGTCCACGGCCGCCCTGGAACCCGAACTCATGGAGCACGCACCGGCCTTGGCTCGGGAGAAGCTCTTGGCGAAGACCGGCCTCCGGCCGAAAAACGTGGGGGTGGTGGAACTCAATGAGGCGTTCGCCTCACGGCCGTAGCGGTCATCCGTGACGCGGGGCCCGACCCTGACTGGATCGATCTTCTCGAGTTCGTCAGCGAGCATGCCGAGCTCGGCCAGGGCTTCGTCCTCGCGGTCATCCGGATCGCTGAGGATCTCGGACTCGCTGACGTGCCGGCCGCAGTGGTGAAGGGTCCGCAGTGGCTTTGTTCATGAGAACGGGTTCTGGTCCACTTCTTGTGGTGTGGTGACGGGTTGTCACGAGGTAGGGGCGTGA
>NZ_BMVN01000098.1:0-13836 GCF_014650735.1 Streptomyces canarius | reverse complement strand
GTTCTGGTCGACGGCCGACAGTGCGTGGCTGGACGGTTCGGCGCTGGATGCCGGGTACTGGTATCGCAACCTGCGCCGGCCCGTGGAGTTCGACCAGGCTGTCCGGCAGTTGGTCGAGGCGGGTTACGACACGTTCGTCGAAGTCAGCCCCCACCCCGTGCTGACGATCTGGGCGCAGCAGGCACTGGAGGCCGGCGACGGCGGAGCCGTTGTCGGCACCCTGCACCGCGAGGAGGGCGGCCTGGACCGCTTCCTGACCTCCCTCGGAGAACTGCACGCGCGCGGCGCCGCGGTCGACTGGGCCGCCGTGCACGCGGGCGGTCGCCGTGTCGACCTGCCCACCTACTCCTTCCAGAGGAAGCACTACTGGCTCGTTCCGACTCCTGACGAACCCCGGGCCCTGCCCACGGCGGGCGACGGCGACGCGTGGCACTACCGGGTCACCTGGCGCGTCCTGACCGCCGGGCCGACCCGCCCGGCCGCCGGTGACTGGCTGGTGGTGACTCCCGCCGGCACGGACGTCGAGGGGTACCTCGACGCGCTGCGCCGGCACGGCGTCCACACCCTCGTGGTCCCGTGGGAGGAGACCGCCGACCGCAACACCCGCGCCGAACTGCTGCGCACGGCAACGTCCGGCGGCGAGCCCACAGGCGTGCTCTCCCTGCTGGGTCTCGCCGACCACCCGTGGTCGGCCGGATCGGTGCTGCCCGCCGGGCTTCCGCTGACCGTGTCCCTGCTCCAGGCCCTGGGGGACGCGGGCATCGACGCGCCGCTGTGGACCGCCACCCGCGGCGCCGTGTCCGTCAGCCCCGGCGATCCCCTGGACAGCCCCGCGCAGGCGGCCCTGTGGGGCCTGGGTGGTGTGGCCGGCGTCGAGTATCCGGCACGCTGGGCCGGACTGGTCGACCTGCCCGCCGCCTTCGACGACCGGGCCGCGGAACAGCTTCTGGCGGTGCTCACCGGGGAGACCGGGGAGGACCAGGTGGCCGTCCGCCCGTCCGGCGTCTACGGCCGCCGGGTCGAGCACGCCGAGCGGCCGTCCGGCCCCGCGACCGGCGACCCGTGGCAGCCCACCGGAACGGTCCTGGTCACCGGTGGCCTCGGCGCCCTCGGCGGGCACGTGGCCCGCTGGCTGGCCACGACCGGCGCCGAACACCTGGTACTGACCGGACGGCGCGGCCC
Organism: Streptomyces canarius; assembly: GCF_014650735.1. NCBI lineage: Bacteria > Bacillati > Actinomycetota > Actinomycetes > Kitasatosporales > Streptomycetaceae > Streptomyces > Streptomyces canarius. Next base: position 12,654 of record NZ_BMVN01000098.1, on the reverse strand, counting down.
GGACACCCCCGGCGCGGCCGAACTGGCCGCCGAACTCGGCGCCCTGGGCGTCCGGGTCACCGTCGCCGCCTGCGACGTGGCCGACCGGGACGCCGTCGCGGAACTCCTGGCCGGCATTCCGGCCGAGACGCCGCTGACCGCCGTGGTGCACGCCGCGGGTGTCCTCGACGACGGCGTGGTCGACTCCATCACCGGCGAGCGCGCGGCCGGCGTGTTCCGGCCGAAGGCCGACGCCGCCCTGCTGTTGCACGAACTGACCCGCGACCTGGACCTGTCGGCGTTCGTGCTGTTCTCCTCACTGGCGTCCACCGTCGCCGGCACCGGCCAGGGCAGTTACGCCGCGGCCAACGCCTACCTCGACGCGCTGGCCGTGCACCGCCGCGACCTGGGTCTGCCCGCCACCTCGGTCTCCTGGGGGCTGTGGGGCGGCAAGAGCCTGACCGACGAGGCCGTGGCCGCCCGCCTGATCCGCGACGGCATGCCCGCCATGGACCCCGAGCGCGCCGTCGCCGCCCTGCGGCACGCTGTCGGCCGACGCGAACCGCACGTGATCGTCTCCGACTTCGCGTGGGACCGGTTCGTCCCCGCCTTCACCGCCCTGCGGCCCAGCCCCCTCATCGCCGACCTGCCGGAGGTCGCCGCGCTCGCCGAACGGCCGGCCAGGCCCGAGCAGCCGTCCGCGCTGGACCGGGCCGCGCTGCTGGAGCTGGTGCGAACGGCGGCCGCCGAGGCCCTCGGCTACCCCGATGCCGACGCGATCGGCCGCGACCGCGTCTTCAAGGACCTCGGCTGCGACTCGCTGACCGCGGTCGAACTGCGCAACCGCCTCTCCCAGGCGACCGGGCTGCGACTGCCGGTCACCCTCGTCTTCGACCACCCGACCCCCTCCGCCGTCGTCGACCACCTGGTGGCGGAACTCGGCGAGCCGGAGGCGCGGACCCGGGACGTCGCGGTCCCGGCGGCCGGCGCCCCGGTCACCGATGACGAGATCGCCATCGTGGCCCTCGCCTGCCGCTTCCCCGGCGGCGTCCGCTCCCCGGAGGACTTCTGGCGGCTGATCAGCGAGGGCGCAGACGCCATCACCCCGTTCCCCACGGACCGCGGCTGGGACCTGGACGCCCTGTACGACCCGGACCCGGACCACCACGGGACCACCTACGCGCGCGAAGGCGGCTTCCTGCACGACCTGGCCGACTTCGACCCCGCCTTCTTCGGCATCTCCCCGCGGGAGGCGACGACCATCGACCCGCAGCAGCGGCTGCTGCTCGAAACCAGCTGGGAGGCGTTCGAGCGGGCCGGCATCGACCCGCAGTCGGTCAAGGGCAGCCGCGCCGGCGTGTTCGTCGGTTCCAGCTACCACGACTACGGTCTGCGGGTGCGCAACGCGCCGGAGGAAGTGGAGGGCTACCTCGGCATCGGTAGCGCGGGCAGCGTCGCCTCCGGGCGCATCTCCTACACCCTCGGCCTGGAGGGGCCGGCCGTCAGCGTGGACACCGCGTGCTCGTCCTCCCTGGTCGCCATCCACCTCGCCGCGCAGTCCCTGCGCGGCGGGGAGTGCACCATGGCGCTGGCCGGCGGTGCCGCCGCGATGGCCACCCCGGTGTCGTTCATCGAGTTCAGCCGGCAGCGCGGCCTCGCCGCCAACGGCCGGTGCAAGCCCTTCGCGGCTGCCGCCGACGGCACCGCCTGGGCCGAGGGCGTCGGCATCGTGCTGCTGGAGAGGCTGTCGGACGCCCGGCGCAACGGGCACCCGGTGCTGGCCGTCGTACGGGGCAGCGCGGTCAACCAGGACGGCGCGTCCAACGGCCTGACCGCTCCCAACGGTCCCTCCCAGCAGCGGGTGATCCGCGACGCCCTGGCCAGCGCTCGGCTGGCGCCCACCGAGCTCGACGTGGTCGAGGCGCACGGCACCGGCACCAGGCTGGGCGACCCGATCGAGGCCCAGGCGCTGCTGGCGACCTACGGCCAGGACCGCGCGCAGCCGCTGCTCCTCGGCTCGGTCAAGTCCAACATCGGCCACGCCCAGGCCGCCGCGGGCATCGCGGGCGTCATCAAGATGGTGCTGGCCATGCAGCACGGCACAGTGCCCGGCACCCTCCACGTGGACGAGCCGTCGCCGCTCATCGACTGGACCGCGGGCAGCATCGAGCTGGTCACCGAGAACACCCCGTGGCCCGTCACCGGCCACCCCCGCCGGGCAGCCGTGTCCTCCTTCGGCGTCAGCGGCACCAACGCGCACACCATCCTGGAACAGGCCCCCGACGACACGCCGACCGCCGACGACGTGCGGGAGCCGCTGCCGGTGCCGCTGGTGCTGTCCGCCCGCAGCGCCGAAGCGCTGCGCGAGCAGGCGGCCCGGCTGGACGGACACCTGGCGGAGCACCCGGAGGTACGGGTCGCCGACGTCGGCTACACCCTGGCCACCGCCCGCGCGCACCTCGAACACCGGGCCGTCGTGCCGGGCGAGGACCGCGACGCGATCCGTGCCGCCCTGCGGTCGGTGACCGGCACCCTGCTCCCCGCGGAGCGGCGCCTGGCGTTCCTCTTCTCCGGACAGGGCAGCCAGCGGCTGGGCATGGGGCTGCGGCTGTACCGCGAGTTCCCGGTGTTCGCCGGGGCGTTCGACACCGTGTGCGCAGCCCTCGACCCGCTTCTGGACCAGCCCCTGCACGCCGTCATCGGCTCCGCCGCCGACTCGGCGGAGGCGGACCTGCTCCACCGGACGGTCTTCACCCAGCCGGCCCTCTTCGCCGTCGAGGTCGCGCTCTTCCGGCTCGTCGAGCACTGGGGCGTGCTGCCCGACTACCTCCTCGGCCACTCGATCGGCGAGCTGGCGGCAGCGCACGTCGCCGGAGTGCTGTCGCTCCCGGACGCCGCCCGCCTGGTGGCGCAGCGGGCCCGGCTCATGCAGTCCATGCCCGGTGACGGGGCCATGGTGTCCGTGATGGCCCCCGAGGACGTGGTCCTGCCCTTCCTCGCCGACCGTGGGGACACGGTCGCCGTGGCCGCCCTCAACAGCACGACGGCCACCGTCATCGCCGGGGACGAGGAGGCCGTGCTGGACGTCGCCGGCCGACTCGCCGCGGACGGCTTCAAGACCAAGCGGCTGCGCGTCAGCCACGCCTTCCACTCCCCGCACATGGACGGCATGCTGAAGGAGTTCCGCGAGGTCACGGCGGGGATCGAGTTCCACCCGCCGCGTATCCCCATCGTCTCCAACGTCACCGGGGCCCTCGCCGACGCCGACCAGCTGTGCTCACCGGACTACTGGGTGGACCACGTCCGCCGGGCGGTGCGGTTCCTCGACGGCGTTCGCACCCTCGAACAGGCCGGGGTGACCGCGTTCCTGGAGATCGGCCCCGACGGCTCCCTCACCGCGCTCGCCCAGGACTGCCTGGAGGGCCGAGCCGAGCTGATCCCGCTGCTGCACCGGGACCGCGACGAGATCCACTCGGTGACCGCCGCCCTGGGCCGGCTGCACACCCAGGTGCGCACCCCCGACTGGGAGCGGGTCTTCGAAGGCCGCGGCATGCGGCGCGTGCCGCTGCCCACCTACGCCTTCCAGCGCGAGCGCTACTGGCTCGACGCCCCCGCCGACGCCGGCGACGTGACGTCGGCGGGTCTGGTCGCCCCCGGGCACCCGCTGCTGGGAGCCGCCGTCGAACTGGCCGAGTCGGACCAGTACGTGTTCACCAGCAGGCTGTCGCTGCACAGCACACCGTGGCTGGCCGACCACGGGGTCTTCGACGAGGCGCTGTTCCCGGCGACGGCCTTCCTCGAACTCGCGGTCCGGGCGGCCGACGAGGTCGGCTGCGGCCGGGTCGACGAACTGTCACTGGCCGCCCCGCTGGTGCTGCCGGCGCAGGGCGCCGTGGTCCTCCAGATGCGGGTCGGCCCGCGGGCGGCGGACGGGACCCGCTCGCTGGAGGTGTTCTCCCGGCCGCAGGACGCGCCCGCCGAGGAAGCGTGGACCCGGCACGCGGACGGTGTGCTGTCGCCGGCCGTCGCGCCCGCCGCCCCGTCGCTCGCCGAGTGGCCGCCGCCGGGCGCGGAGCGGATCGACGTCACCGGCCTGTACGACCGGTTCGCCGAAAGCGGCTTCGCCTACGGTCCGGTCTTCCAGGGGCTGACGGCGGTGTGGCGCCGCGGCGAGGAGGTGTTCGCCGAGGCCGCCCTGCCCGCGTCCGTGCGGTCCGAGGCCGGCCGCTTCGGACTCCACCCGGCTCTCCTGGACAGCGTGCTGCACTCGCTGGCCTTCGGTGTGCTGAGTGGCAGCGGCCAGGCCTGGTTGCCGTTCTCCTGGAGCGGCGTCACCCTGCACGCCGGCGGCGCGGCGGCCGTACGGCTGCGGATGGCGCCCACCGGCGACAGCTCGATGTCCGTCACCCTCGCCGACGCCACGGGCGCACCGGTCGCCACGGCCGAGTCGCTCGCCCTGCGGCCGGCCGCACCCGCCAGGTCCGCGACCGGTGGCGGACGGATCCACCAGACCCTGTACCGCCCGGAGTTCACCGAGGTACCGCTGCCCGCTGCCGGGGGCGCCCCCGCGTTCGAGGTGCGCGGCTACGAGCCGGGACAGGACGCCGACGCCGTGCGCCGCGCCACCCGGCAGGCGCTCGCCGACATCCGCGACTGGCTCGCCCAGGACCGGGAGGGCGCCAAGCTCGTCTTCACCACCAGCGGCGCGGTGCCCCTGACCGCGCAGGACGACGTGACCGACCTCGCCGGTGCCGCCGTCTGGGGCCTGGTCCGCTCCGCGCAGACCGAGCACCCGGACCGGTTCGTGCTGGTCGACCTCGACGACGACACGGCACTCGCGCGCGCCGTGGCCGGCGGCGAGCCGCAACTGGCGCTCCGCGACGGCCGGGCGTACGCCTACCGCATCGCGCGCGTACCGGTGGGCGCCGCTCCCGCCACGCCGCAGTGGGAGCGCGGTGGCACCGTCCTGGTGACCGGCGGCACGGGCGCGATCGGCGCCCACGTGTCCCGGCACCTGGTCACCGAACACGGGGTCAGGCGGCTGCTGCTGACCAGCCGCAGCGGCCCCGCCGGCGAAGGCGCCGCGCGGCTGCGGGAGGAGCTCACGGCGCTGGGCGCCGACGTCGAGGTGGCGGCCTGTGACGTCGCCGACCGCGACGAGCTCGCCGCCCTGCTCGCCGCCGTCCCGACCGCGTTCCCGGTCACGGCCGTCGTCCATACCGCCGGTGTGGTGCGGGACGGCATCGTGGCAGCCATCACCGACGAGCAACTGGACGCGGCCCTGCGGCCCAAGGTCGACGCGGTCCTCAACCTCCAGGAGCTCACCGCGGACCTGGACCTGTCGGCCTTCGTGGTCTTCTCCTCCGTGGCCGGCGTCTTCGGCGGCATGGGGCAGGCCAACTACGCCGCGGGCAACGCCTTCCTGGACGCCCTGGCCCACCACCGCAGGGCCCGGGGACTGCCGGCCGCCTCGCTGGCCTGGGGCCTGTGGGCCAACGACACCGGCATGAGCGGCCACCTCGACGAGAACGATTTCAAGCGCATCGCCCGGGGCGGCATCATCGCCTTCCCGCCCGCGGAGGGCCTGGAGCTGTTCGACACGGCGCTCGGCGAGGACCAGCCGGTCCTGCTGCCGCTGCGCCTGGACACCAAGGCGGTCCAGACGCAGGGCGAGGTGCCCGCGCTGCTCCGCGGCCTGGTGCGCTCGACCGTACGGCGCAGTGCCGCCGACGCCACCACCGGCGCCGCGGAGGCGGCGGGCCTGGCGCAGCGGCTCTCCGGCATGACGGACACGCAACGCGACCGGGCCCTGATCGACCTGGTCCGTGACCACACCGCCACCGTGCTGGGATTCACCGACGCCGGCTCCGTCGACGTCGACCGGGGCCTGCTCGAGGTGGGCTTCGACTCGCTGACCGCGGTCGAACTGCGCAACCGGCTGGGCGCGGCCACCGGACTCCGGCTCCCCGCCACCCTGCTCTTCGACTACCCGTCCTGCCGGGCCATCGCCGGCCACCTCGCCGCCGAACTCGTTCCGGAGCCGGCGGACGGGCGGCTGCCGGGCGCCGCCGAGCTGGAGCGGCTCACCGCCCTCCTGGACGACGAGCGTTACCGGGACGAGCTGACCGACCGATTGCGGGATCTGCTGGCCAAGGCGGGCCCGGGAAGCGACGCCGACCGCGTGGAGCAACTCTTCGACTCGGGCGACGACGACGAGATCTTCGACTTCATCGACAACGAACTGGGCATGTCGTGACCGCCCAACGAGGTACAGGGACAGCAGTGAACGACGACAAGCTCCGCACCTACCTGAAGCGGGTCACGAGCGATTTGCACCGCACGCGTCAGCGGCTGGCCAAGCTCGAAGCCAGGGACACCGAGCCCATCGCGATCGTGGGCATGGCCTGCCGCTACCCGGGCGGCGTGAGCAGCCCCGAGGACCTGTGGCGCATGGTCGCCTCGGGCACGGACGCCATCACACCGTTCCCGTCGGACCGCGGCTGGGACCTGGAGCGGCTGTACGACCCGGAAGGCGTCCGGCCGGACAGCAGCTACGCCCGCGAGGGCGGCTTCCTCGACGCGATCGCGGACTTCGAGCCGCAGTTCTTCGGTATCTCGCCGCACGAGGCGCTCGCGATGGACCCGCAGCAACGGCTGCTGCTGGAGACCACCTGGGAGGCGTTCGAGCGGGCCGGCATCGATCCGCAGGCCCAGCGCGGCGCCCAGGTCGGCGTCTTCGCCGGCATCCAGTACCAGGACTACGGCTCCCGCCTGCGCCATGTGCCCGAGGAGGTCGAGGGCTTCCTGGCCGGAGGCAACTCCGACAGTGTCGCCTCCGGCCGCGTCTCGTACGTCTTCGGCTTCGAGGGGCCCGCGGTCAGCGTGGACACCGCGTGTTCGTCGTCGCTGGTCGCGCTGCACCTGGCGGCCCAGTCCCTGCGCGCCGGGGAGTGCACGCTCGCCCTGGCCGGCGGCGCCATGGTGATGGCGACCCCCGTCGCGTTCACCGAAATGAGCAGGCAGCGGGGCCTGGCCCGGGACGGCCGGTGCAAGTCCTTCGCCGCCGACGCCGACGGCACGGGCTGGGGCGAAGGCGTGGGCATGCTCCTGCTGGAGCGGCTGTCGGACGCCCGGCGCAACGGACACCCGGTGCTCGCGCTGGTGCGCGGCACCGCCGTCAACCAGGACGGTGCCAGCAGCCGGCTCACCGCCCCCAACGGACCCGCCCAGCAGCGGGTCATCCGCAAGGCGCTGGCCGACGCCGGGCTGAACCCCGCCGACGTCGACGTCGTCGAGGCGCACGGCACCGGTACGCCGCTCGGCGACCCGATCGAGGCGCAGGCGCTGCTCGCCACCTACGGCCGCGCGCACAGCCCGGAGCAGCCGTTGCTGCTGGGCTCGCTGAAGTCGAACATCGGCCACACCCAGGCCGCCGCGGGCGTCGGCGGGATCATCAAGATGGTGCAGGCCATGCAGCACGGCCAGGTGCCGCCCACCCTGAACGTAGGCCGCCCCACGCCCCAGGTCGACTGGGAGTCCGGAACGGTCCGGCTGGCCACCGAACTGCTCCCCTGGCCCGCGGTGGACCGGGTCCGCCGTGCCGCTGTCTCCTCCTTCGGAGTCAGCGGCACCAACAGCCACGTCATCCTGGAACAGGCCCCGGCCCCCGAGGAGCCCGAGGAGACCGGAGCCGAACCGGGCACCGACGCCGCGCCCGCCACAGTGACCGCCCCGGCCGTCGTGCCCTGGGCGCTGTCCGCCCGCAGCGCCGGGGCACTGCGCGACCAGGCGCGGCAGTTGCGCGCCCTCACCGGCCTCGACCCCCTCGATGTCGGCCACTCCCTCGTCACCACCCGGGCCGCGCTGGAACACCGCGCCGTCGCGGTCGGCGACCTCGTCGGCGCCCTCGCGGCCCTGGAGCGCGACGAGGAGCACCCCGCCCTGGTCCGGGGCACCGCCCGGTCCACCCGCGACCTGGTCTTCGTCTTCCCGGGCCAGGGCGCCCAATGGGCGGGCATGGCGGTGGACCTCCTCGACACCTCGCCCGTGTTCGCCGCCCGGATCGCCCAGTGCGCCGAGGCACTCGCCCCGCACGTGGACTGGTCCCTGGAGGACGTGCTGCGCTCCGGCGACTTCGACCGGGTCGACGTCGTCCAGCCGTTGCTGTTCGCCGTGATGGTCTCCCTCGCCGCCCTGTGGCAGTCCGCCGGGGTCCGGCCGGACGCCGTCGTCGGCCACTCGCAGGGCGAGATCGCCGCGGCCGTGGTGGCCGGTGCGCTGACGCTGGAGGACGGGGCGCGCGTCGTCGCCCTGCGCAGCAAGGCGCTGAACGCCCTCGCGAACCGCGGCGGCATGACCTCGGTCGCCCTCTCCGCGGAGGAGGCCCGGCGCCGGATCGGTCCCGGCCTGTCCATCGCCGCCGTCAACGGCCCCTCGTCCGTCGTGGTCGCCGGCGACCCGGCCGCGCTCGACGCGCTCGACGGCTGGGACGACGTGCGCGTCCGCCGCATCCCCGTCGACTACGCCTCCCACTCCGCCCAGGTGGAGGAGATCCGCGAGGAACTGCTCAGCACCCTCGCGGGACTGAGCCCGCGCAGCGCCGAGATCCCCTTCTACTCCACGGTGACCGGCGGCCTGCTGGACACCGCCGCGCTCGACGCCGAGTACTGGTACCGCAACCTACGGCAGACGGTCGAGCTGGAGACCACCGTCCGGGCACTCGGTGCCGCGGGCCATGACGTCTTCGTCGAGGTCAGCCCGCACCCCGTGCTGGCCGCCGCGGTCGAGGAGACGGTCGGCGGGACCGTGGTCGGCACGCTCCGCCGGGAGGCGGGCGGCCTGGACCGGTTCCTGCTGTCCCTGGCCGAACTCCACGTCGCCGGCGTGACCGTCGACCTCGGCGCCCTGCTGCCCGGGGGCCGCAGGATCGACCTGCCCACCTACCCGTTCCAGCGGGACCACTACTGGCTGGAGGACCACAGCGGCCACCAGGGCGACGTGACCGCGGCCGGACTCGGCTCCGCCGAACACCCGCTGCTCGGCGCGGTCGTCGCGCTGGCCGACGCCGAGGGCGCCCTGCTCACCGGACGCCTCTCCGTCCGTACCCACCCCTGGCTCGCCGACCACACGGTGCGCGGCGCGATCCTGCTGCCCGGCACGGCGTTCCTGGAGCTGGCCGGCCGCGCCGGTGATCAGGTCGGCTGCGAGCGGATCGAGGAACTCCTGCTGGAGTCCCCGCTCGTGCTTCCCGAGAGCGGGTCCGTCGTCATCCAGCTCGCCGTCGGAGCTCCGGACCCGGACGGCCGTCGCACGGTGACCCTGCACGCGGCCCCCGACGGCACCGACGAGTGGACGCGCCACGCCAGCGGCATCCTCTCCGCCGCGCCCGTCGCCCTCGCCGCCGACCTCACCGTCTGGCCGCCGCGGGGCGCCACCCCGCTCGACACCGCCGACATGTACGACCGCTACGCCGCGGCCGGCTTCGGCTACGGTCCGGCGTTCCAGGGACTGCGAGCGGCCTGGCGCCGCGACGACGAGCTCTTCGCCGAGGTCGCGCTCCCCGACGACCAGCACGACCAGGCCCGGCACTTCGGCCTGCACCCCGCGCTGCTCGACGCGGCGCTGCACGTCACCGGCCTCGCCGACGCCGCCGAGGCCCGGCTGCCGTTCTCCTGGACCGGCATGTCCCTGCACGCCCAGGGCGCCTCCGCCCTGCGCGTCCGGATCGCCCCCGCCGGGCAGGACGCCGTCTCCGTCCACGTCGCCGACCCCGCCGGCCGCCCCGTGGCCTCGGTGGAGTCGCTGGCGCTGCGCCCGCCCGCCGACGACGCGGTCCGCGTCGCGGGGGCCGACGCGGTGTTCCGGCCCACCTGGAGCCCGGTGTCCGCCACGCCCGGCGCCGCCGGGCCGGCCGAGACCGTACGGATCCGGCCCGGCGGCGACGTCCGGGTCGTGCTGAACCACGCGCTCGCGCAGGTGCAGCGGTGGCTCGCGGACGACCAGCCGGGCCAGCTCGCGTTCGTCACGAACGGAGCGGTGGCCTGCGCGGACGCGGAGGACGTCACCGACCTGGCGGGCGCCGCCGTCTGGGGCCTCGTCAGGTCCGCCCAGTCGGAACACCCCGGCCGCTTCGTGCTGGTGGACACCGACGGCGGGATACCGCTCGTCCCCGGCGAGGACCAACTCGCGGTACGCGGGGCCCGTGTACTCGCCCCACGTCTGGAGCGCGTCCGGTCCGAGGGCCGGCCGCCCGCGCTCGACGGCACCGTGCTGATCACCGGTGGCACCGGCCTCCTCGGCTCCCACCTCGCCCGGCACCTCGTCACCCGGTACGGCGTACGCCACCTCGTCCTGCTCAGCCGCACCGGACACGCCCCGGAGCTGCGGGCGGAGCTCACCGGTCTCGGCGCCGAGGTCGACGTGGTGGCCTGCGACGCCGCCGACCGGGACGCGCTCGCCGAGGTGATCGGCAGCCTGCGGCGGCCGTTGTGCGCCGTCATCCACGCGGCCGGCGCACTCGACGACGGAGTCGTCACCTCCCAGACCCCGGAACGGCTCGACGCCGTCCTGCGGCCCAAGGCGGACGCCGCGGTCAACCTGCATGAGCTGACCCGCGACCTCGACCTGTCCGCGTTCGTCCTCTTCTCCTCCGCCGCGGGAGTCTTCGGCGGCCCGGGCCAGGCCAACTACGCCGCCGCCAACGCCTTCCTCGACGCGTTGGCCCGGCACCGGCGAGCCCTGGGCCTGCCCGCCCAGTCCCTCGCCTGGTCCCTGTGGGAGCAGACCAGCGCGATGACCGCGCACCTCGACGAAGCCGATCTGCGCCGCATCGCGCGCTCCGGCATGCCGCCGCTCACCCTGGAGCAGGGCCTGGAGCTGTTCGACCGCGCGCTGGCCGCGCCGGACCCGCTGCTCGTCCTGATGCGGCTGGACCTGCGGGTGCTGCGTGCCTCGTCCGACCCGGTACCGGCGTTGCTGCGCGGTCTGGTCCGCGGTCCGGCCCGCAGGGCCGTCGCGGCGGAGACCCAGCAGGACACGACCTCACTGGCGGGGCAGCTCGCCACCCTGCCCGCGAGCGACCGCCTCGGCGCCGTGGTCGACGTCGTCCGTACTCGTGTGGCCACGGTCCTCGGCCACGCCTCCGCGGACGTCATCGACGGCAGCAGGGCCTTCCGCGACCTCGGCTTCGACTCGCTCGCCTCGGTGCAGCTGCGGAACCGGCTCAACGCGGTCACCGGCCTCAAGCTCCCGGCGACGCTCGTCTTCGACTACCCGACCCCGCTGGCGCTCGCCGAACACCTGCTCGCCGAGCTGGGCGAGGGGCGGGATGCGGCCCCCACGGCGGCGGTCCAGGCGGTCACCGTCGACGAACCGATCGCGATCGTCTCCATCGGCTGCCGTTTCCCCGGAGACATCAGCTCTCCCGAGGACCTGTGGGACCTGGTCGCGGCCGGCGGCGACGCCATCGCCCCCTTCCCCGGTGACCGCGGCTGGGACCTGGACGGCCTCTACGACCCGGAGGGCACCCGCCGCGGTACCTCGTACGCCCGCGAGGGCGGCTTCCTCACCGCCGCGGGCGACTTCGATCCGGGCTTCTTCGGGATCTCGCCGCGTGAGGCGCTGGCGATGGACCCGCAGCAGCGGCTGCTGCTGGAGACGTCCTGGGAGGCGTTCGAACGCGCGGGCATCCGGCCTCAGGACCTCAAGGGCAGCGCCACCGGTGTGTTCGCCGGAGTGATGTACCAGGACTACGCGGCGCGTCTCACCGAGGTGCCCGAGGAGATCGAGGGCTTCCTCGGCACCGGCACCTCGCCGAGCGTCCTGTCCGGTCGGATCGCGTACACCTTCGGTCTGGAGGGTCCCGCGGTCAGCGTGGACACGGCGTGTTCGTCGTCGCTGGTGGCGATGCACCTGGCGAGCCAGGCGCTGCGCTCGGGCGAGTGCTCGCTCGCCCTGGCCGGCGGCGTGACCGTGATGTCCACGCCCGCCCTGTTCACCGAGTTCAGCCGTCAGCGGGGCCTGGCGGCCGACGGTCGCTGCAAGGCGTTCGCCGACGCCGCCGACGGCGCGGGTTTCGGCGAGGGTGTCGGCATGGTGCTGCTGGAGCGGCTGTCGGACGCGCGGCGCAACGGGCACCCGGTGCTGGCGGTGATCCGGGGCAGTGCGGTCAACCAGGACGGCGCGTCCAACGGCCTGTCCGCGCCGAACGGCCTCGCGCAGCGGCGGGTGATCCGGCAGGCGTTGGCCAATGCGGGGTTGAAGCCGTCCGAGGTGGACGTGGTGGAGGCGCACGGCACGGGGACGTCGCTGGGTGACCCGATCGAGGCGCAGGCGGTGCTGGCGACCTACGGTCAGGACCGGGACCGGCCGCTGTGGCTGGGTTCGCTGAAGTCGAACATCGGTCACACCCAGGCCGCCGCGGGTGTGGCCGGTGTGATCAAGATGGTGCTGGCGATGCGGCACGGCGTGCTGCCCAGGACCCTGCACGTGGACGAGCCGTCGGCGCATGTCGATTGGTCGGCGGGCAAGGTGGAGTTGCTGACGCAGGAGCGGCCGTGGGATGACGAGGACGGTCCGCGCCGGGCGGGTGTGTCGTCGTTCGGGCTCAGTGGTACGAACGCCCACCTGATTCTGGAGCAGGCTCCGGTGGAGGAGCCGGCTGCGGAGGAAGCGGTC
>NZ_BMVN01000097.1:0-14398 GCF_014650735.1 Streptomyces canarius | reverse complement strand
TCACGCCCCTACCTCGTGACAACCCGTCACCACACCACAAGAAGTGGACCAGAACCCGTTCTCGTGAACATCGGATCTCCAGGTCACCAGGCGCCTCCCCGAGCCGTGAACACGTGCTGCTCGACAGGCAGTCGAGAACGCCACGGAGGACAAGACCGCACGTAAGGCCCTTAGCTAGTGGCGAGGATGCCCAGAGACAGCAGCACGCCATCCGCCGCATCGGCCGGATCCTCAGCAAGGTGAAGGTCGACGCCGACGCTGACGCCGTCCCCGATCCGGCGCTGTCGACGAGGACGGCGTCGTCGACGCAGAGCTCGTTGAGGGTTGACCCCTGCCGTTGAGCGAAGACTTCCCCGATTGGGGAAGTCCCGCGATTTGTGGCGGCACCAGCTCTGCGTGCCATGCCGCACGGGGCTGGTGGTGGTGCGGTGCGCAGTATTCGCACGGCACCGTCAGCAGTCGCCGTAGTGGCTCCGCATCACCTCCGTCCACTGCTCAGACCGGACCGTCTGGCAGCCGGGGCAACGACGCAGCGTGACACGCTCGGCGGTGAGGAAGGCGGACCGCGCGGAGCGCACCTGGAGCACGTCCAGGAGCAGCGGCGTGCGACAGAGGGGACAGGGTTCTCCGTACCTGGTGGTGTTCATGGGCGGGAGAGTGCACACACCAGCGGCTTATCGTCTCGGGCTGATCGGACGGCCCGCCTGGCGGGCGGCACGGTAAAGATCTGGTGATGGCCTCCCGCCCTGCGGGAGGGGCCCTGGATCGCGCTTCTTCGCACGTCAGTACCGGGGTTCCATGGCCAGATGATCAGCCAAACGAAGATCCGTCCGGGCGGCGAGCGCTATCTCTTCCGTGGCGTGATGGTCGGCGACGGCCCCCGTGCTGCGGGTAAGCCGTTGCGCGCCGCTCAGGACGAAGCCGGTGTCCCTCCCGGGGTGTGGAAGGGCAGGAGCTTGGCCGCGGTCGGTCTCAGGGCCGGGGACGTGGTGACGAGCGGCAGGCCGAGCTGCTCCTGGGGGAAGGCCGGCACCCGGATGCCGACCGGATCGAGCGCGAGCTCCTGGCGCAGGGCAAGAGCCCGGCCCGCGCCCGGCGTGCGACCGTGCTGGGCAGGCCCATCGAGCACAACCGCTCACCCAAGACCGACAGGGCCAAGGAGCGCATCCCCTGGCTCGGCATGCACCTGGTGTTCCGGCCCCCGCCGACAGCACACGTCGCGTGGGCGCTGGCTGACTACGAGACCCGCCGGGTGCTGGAGCTGTGCCAGGACATCGCCCGGGACAAGACGCTGGCGTGGTTGGAGGATGCGGTCGCCCAGATCCGCTGGAAAGGCGGCGGCAAGCACCGCGCCCGGGTCAAGGACGGGGGCACCTCATGGGCACGCCTGCCCGCCTCACTCGCCATCGCCGCGACCCCAGCCGACGTGCGGCTGGGGTTGACCAAGGTGGTGGGTGTCGGTCAACGAGTGGAGTCGCCCACGCCGTGAAGCGCTTGTCTGGGCGTGGGCGGACCCCACCACGTCGCGATCGCCGTGGATCGGGCGGGTCAGCGCTGCAGGGTCAGCACGCCCGGCCGCCAGGGCAGCTCGTTGTAGGGCATGCCCGGGGTGACGGAGGCGGGGGACTTGCCCTGGTAGAGGAACTGAAGGTTGCAGGGGTCGATGGTCTTGGTCTGGTCGGGGTTGTTGCGGACCAGGTCGCCGTGGCTGATGTCGTTGGTCCAGGTGGCACCGCTGTTGGCCTTGCCCGCGAAGGGGTTGCTCTCGCCGGCGGCCTGCGGGGTCCACGGACCGTTCAGGCTGGAGGCGGTGAACGAGCGGAAGTAGCGCCCGTTCGCGCCGATCGCCTCGACGGTCATGAGGTACTGGTTCTGGCCCTGGACCTTGTAGACCTCCGGCGCCTCGAACAGGTTGTTCGTCGTGTCGCTCATGACCGTCTTGTACGACGAGCCGAAGTTCCCCGGGAAGTCCCCGATCGGCATGCTCGCCTGGTAGATGTTGCCGTTGTCGCCGGCGAAGAACATGTACATGGTCTTGTCGTCAGCGATCAGGGTCTGGTCGAGCGGGCCGCTGCCCGGGATGCTGCCCGTGAACAGTGGCTGCGGCGCGGACCAGCCGTCGGGGTTCGTGGGGTCGCTGGAGGTGCGGTAGATGAAGGGCGAGGCACCCCACTGGGAGGCCAGCACCCAGATGTTCTTGGGCGCGAAGTAGATCAGCGTTGGCGCCACCGCGGACTGGCTCATCCCGGTCTGGCCGGCCGACGCCATGTCGGACCAGTTCGTGAAGGGAGCGAACGCCATCGAGCCGTACGACGTCCCCCCCGACACGTTCGAGGCGTAGACCAGGTGCTTGCCGTTGTACACCACGTTGGTGAAGTCCTTGAGCGAGTTCCACCCGTTCGCCGGCTGCGCCAGTGCACTCGTCGACGTCCACCGGTAGGTCGACGGAAGGGAACACGTGCCGCCCCCCGGCGCGGACAGGCCGGTCCACTTCTGGTTGCTGCTGCCGTGGCACGCCCAGAGCTGCACCGCCGTGCCGTTGGCTGTAGCGCCGCCCGAAACGTCCAGGCACAGCCCGGACTCCACGCCGACGACCGTACCGTCGGAGTTCACCCGCCACTGCTGGTTCGCACCGCCGTTACAGGCCCAGATCTCCACCCGGGTACCGGCCGTGGTGGCGTGACCCGGCACATCCAAGCACTTGTTGCCGTACACGGTGAGCTGGTTGCTGTCCGTGAGTGTCCACTGCTGGTTGGTCCCGCCCGTGCAGTCCCAGATCTGCAGGAACGTACCATCGGCCTGGCTGGCGTTCGGCACATCGAGACACCGGCCGGAGCCGACACCGCGCAAGGCGCCTGTGCCGGCTGCCTGAGCCGGGCTGGCGACGAGCATCGCCGCCAACGAGACCAGGGCCGCAAACGCGGCGGCGAGCACCACAGACAGACGTCTGCGGCTGAACCTTCTTAAGCGCATGGGACCTCGTCATCCTTGAGCAAGCGGTTCTGATGGGAACCGTCGGTGTCTTCGGACTGGCGATGCGGTGCAGTTCTGGCACGTTCGCTATACCGAACGCGTGTCGGAGTATCGAGCAAAGTGGATGATGGGAGAACCGGGGAACGGCGTCAATAGTTCCTGCACGATTTGCGAGATCGCGAGGGTGTCCCGTGCCGCTGGTGCATCTCCTCCGGTCCCTGCCGTGTTTGTGAAGCCGGGTCCGCTCGGCCCCGGTGGAGGCGCCGACGATGCCGGCGACCATGATCGCGGAGCGGATCGGCCGACAGCGCGGGATGGCCGTCCTCACCCTCGGGCAAAGGGGGAAGCGGGGTGACCGCTGTCGTGTCCTGCGGTGCGCTGTCGCGGTCATTGGCCGGGGTGGGCGGAGCGGGGCGCGTCGATACCTGCGACATCCGTGGCCTCCGGGTCCCGAAGGGGCGGCTGTCATCACGCTGCGGGCGGTCCGACCGGTCCGTCGCGTTGCCGGATGCGTGGAACGTGAGGCATGTGGACGGGCGGCCGTGGCGGCGCATGCAGATTTCCGATGTGTTTCCGTGGCTGTGCACAAGGTATTGACACCCCGACAGGTGGACTCCTAACGTCCCATCGACGCGAACCGGTTCGACACCGGGGTGCGACGCATCACTCCCATCTTCTGGATGCCAGCGGCTACTTCCCTGCCGGGAGTAGCGAATCGGTTCGATGAAGGAGCCGCCGTGAACATCGGTGAGATCGCCAGTCGGGCTGGTGTCTCGCGGAGCACCGTGTCGTATGCCCTGAGCGGCAAACGTCCGGTGTCGCAGGACACCCGCCGGAAGATCCAGCGGGTCATCGACGAACTGGGGTACCAGCCCAACGCGAGTGCGCGGGCCCTGGCCAACGGCCGGACCAACACGATCGGTCTGGTTTTCCCGCCGGCCGGGAACCACTACACCAGCATGCAGCTGGACTTCATCGGCAGTGTGGTGGAGGCCGCGGCGGCCTACGACTACGACGTGCTGCTGTCCCCGAGCGGTGTGGACAGCGACCGCTCCTTCCAGCGGCTGCTGGGGGAGCGGCGGGTCGACGGGGCGATCCTGATGGAGATCAGGCTGCGGGACGACCGGGTCGACCATCTGGCCGAACTGGGATTCCCGTCCGTCGCCATCGGTCGTACCGCGCACCCGGAGGGCGGCTGGTGGGTCGGCCTGGACCACACCGTGCTCGCGGCGGCCTGCGTGCACCATCTCGCGGATCTCGGCCACCGCCGGGTCGCGTTCGTGAACCGGCCCGAGCAACTGCTGCGGGTCGGATACGAGTCCGCGCACCGGGGACTGGACGGGTTCGCGAAGGCGGCGGCCGAGCGTGGGCTGACGGTACGTACGTACTGCTGCGGGGACGACGCTGCCTCGGGCCAGGCCTGCCTGGAGCGGATCCTGCACGACGATCCGGCCACCACGGCCCTGGTCACCCTGAACGAGGCCGCGCTCGGCGGCCTCTATCGCGGGCTCGCGCATGCGGGCCGTCATGTGCCGCGTGACTTCTCCGTGACCGGTGTCGTGGCCGGCCGATGGGCGGAGACGGTGACCCCGCAACTCACCGCGGCCGACGTGCCGGCGGAGGAGATGGGCCGCCGGGCCGTGGATCTGCTCGTCGAGCGGATCGACCATCCCGACGCGCCGCCCCGGCACCACCTGCTCGCACCGCCGATCTCCCTGCGGGCCAGCACCGGACCCGCCGCCGGAGCATCATCCGGCGAAGCCTGACCCCCCCTCACGTCTTCTCCCGCAGTCTCCCTTCTTCTTCCGTCACCTCCCGCTCCTTCCCCTGTCACCCGGCACCCGATTCCTCACCGTCGCCGTTCGGCGTGCCCCTTGCCGCCAGTCACCCCTGTCACGGCACCCGTGTGCCCAAAGCCAAGGACCCGCCATGCACAGCTACTCGAGACGGCTTCTCGCTGCCGTGTCCCTGTCGACCGTCGTGGCCGTCGCCGGCACCGCCTGCTCCGGCAGCACGGACACCAAGGGCACGGACAGCGGCACGTACACCATCTGGGACCCGTACCCGCAGTTCGACAAGACCTCGGCGTGGGCGAAGCTGCTGGACGGCTGCGGCACCCAGGCCGGTGTGAAGATCAAACGGACCGCCTTCGACACCAGCGACCTGGCGAACAAGGCGCTGCTCGCGGCGCAGCAGGACAACTCCGCCGACGTCCTCATCGTGGACAACCCGGTGGTGTCGACCCTGGCCGAGGCGGGCGTGCTCACCACGACCGACGACAACAAGCTGGACACTTCGAAGGTCGACCCCAACCTGCTCGCGGCCGGCCAGTCGGGCGGGCAGACGTACGGTACGCCGATCGGCGCCAACACCCTCGCCCTCTACTACAACAAGAAGGTCCTGAAGGCGGCCGGGGTCGACATCGCCTCGGTCAAGGACTGGAAGTCGCTGACGGCGGCTCTCGCGAAGGTCAAGAAGGCCGGCAGGAAGGGCATCACCTTCTCGGCGATCGGCACGGAGGAAGGCAGCTTCCAGTTCCTGCCCTGGTTCTGGGGCTCGGGTGCGAAGCTGACCGAACTCGACTCGCCCGAGGGTTCCTCGGCGCTGAAGCTCTGGACCGACTGGCTGAAGCAGGGGTACGCCCCGAACTCGGTGCTCAACAACACCCAGACCACCAGCTGGCAGGAGTTCGCCAGCGGCGACTACGCCTTCGCCGAGAACGGCACCTGGCAGCTCGCAGGCGCCAGAAAGGCCGGCTTCGACTACGGCGTCCTGCCCATCCCCGGGGCCTCGGGCGGGAACGCCGCGGCCCCGACGGGGGGCGAGTTCGTCACCGTCCCGGTCCAGGGCGACACGGGCCGCTACGCCACCACCCACAAGCTGGTGTCCTGCCTGACCAGCGCCGAGCACCTGTACGACACCGACACCACGCTGTCCTACGTGGCCCCCACCAGCGAGGTGCAGGACAAGCAGGTGGCGGCGGACGCCGAGCTGAAGCCCTGGGTCGATGCGGTCAAGGCCGCCGAGGGGCGCACCAGTGGCGACCTGGGCACCAAGTACCCGAAGATCTCCGAGCAGATGTGGAAGGCGGTCCAGTCCGCCCTCAGCGGCTCCAAGTCGCCCAAGGACGCGCTCACCGCGGCGCAGGACGCCGTCAAGTAAACCGTCAGGCACCGCGACCGAGGGCTTCTTGATGCATCGCATGACACATCTGCCGGACCGCCGGCCGGTGCGTGACCGGGACGAGGCGGCCACCGCCGCCCCGCTCCCGGCTCCCACCGCCCGTCGGCGCCGCCGCCCGGCCTCCCGACAGTGGGCCGCCTGGGCCTTCCTATTTCCGGTAACGGTCTACCTCGTCCTCTTCTACGCCTATCCGCTCTACCGGAATCTCGACCTGAGCCTGCGGCACTACACCGTCCGCTCCTTCGTCCAGGGCAACGCGCCGTTCACCGGCCTCGCGAACTACCGGACGGTCTTCGGCGACCCGGCCTTCGGCCCGGCACTCACCCACACCGTCGTCTTCACCGCCGTGTGCCTGTTCTTCCAGTACGCCATCGGCCTGGCCCTCGCGGCCTTCTTCGACCAGCACTTCAAGCTCTCCGCGACCCTGCGGGCGCTGTTCCTCCTGCCGTGGCTGCTGCCGCTGATCGTGTCGGCCTCCACCTGGTCGTGGATGCTCAACAGCGACTCCGGTGTCGTCAACGCGGCTCTGCACGTCATCGGCGTCGGTCCGGTGAACTGGCTGACCTCACCGGAGTGGGCACTGACCTCGGTGATCACCGCGAACATCTGGATCGGCGTGCCGTTCAACCTGGTCGTGCTCTACAGCGGCCTCCAGTCCATCCCGCACAGCCTCTACGAAGCGGCCGCCCTCGACGGCGCGAGCGCCTGGCGACGCTTCTGGAGCATCACCTTCCCGCTGCTGCGCCCCGTGTCCGCGATCACCCTGCTGCTGGGGTTGGTCTACACGCTCAAGGTCTTCGACATCATCTGGATCATGACCAAGGGCGGCCCGGCGGACGCGTCCACGACCTTCTCCACCTGGTCCTACCAGCTCGGCTTCGGCAACCTCCTGCCCGCCTTCGGTCCCGGCGCGGCCGTCGGCAACCTCCTCGTCGTCGCCGCCCTTGTCTTCGGTCTGGTGTACGTGCGGATCCAGAGGAAGCAGGAGTTGGCATGAGCACGCTATATCGGTTTCGCGGTACGGGGTGGAAGACCGCCCTCGGCCTGGCACTCACCGCCGTCATGCTCTTCCCCGTCTACTGGATGCTCACCGTGTCCTTCACCCGTGACCAGGACATGCGCAAGTCCCCGCCCGATCTGTTCCCCGTACACGGCACGCTGGCCGGCTACCGCGCCGTGTTCGACCAGCAGTTGCCCTACCTGGGCACGAGCCTCGTCATCGGCTCGGGCACGGTCGTGCTGACCGTGGCGCTTGCGGCGCCCGCCGGATACGCGCTGGGGAAACTCCGCCCGCGCGGCGGGGGAGTCCTCGGTTTCCTCTTGCTGGTGGCCCAGATGATCCCCGGCATCATCATGGCGATGGGCTTCTACGCCATCTACCTCCAGCTCGGACTGCTCCAGTCCGTCCCCGGCCTGATCGTCGCCGACTCCACCCTCGCCGTCCCCTTCGCGGTACTGATCTTCACCGCGTTCATGTCCGGCATCCCCGGTGAACTGCTCCAGGCCGCGCAGGTGGACGGAGCCGGGCCCTGGCGCACCTTCCGGTCCGTGGTGCTGCCGATGAGCCGCAACGCGGCCGTCACCGTGTCGCTGTTCGCGTTCCTGTGGTCGTGGTCCGACTTCGTCTTCGCCAGCACCTTGGCGGGCGGCGGCGCCCACGAGCCGATCACGCTCGGCATCTACCACTACATCGGCAACAACAACCAGGAGTGGAACGCCATCACGGCCACCGCCGTCGTGGCCTCGCTGCCGGCAACGGTGATCCTCGTCCTCGCCCAGCGCTATGTGGCCGCCGGGGTGACGGCAGGAGCCGTCAAGGACTGACTGACCACCACATGACCACCGTCGGCCACCCCTGCTGAAGAAACGAGTCACACCACATGACCGCCGCCCGCTCCGGCCCGGCCTTCTCCATCCACGACATCCCGTTCAGCACGCACGGCTCCTGGTTCGGCATCTCACCCGTGCTGGCGGAGAAGGCACGTGCCGAGGACCTCCACCTCGTCTCGCACCAGAACGGCATGCACGCCGTCCTGCGCTTCACGTCCCTCGACGCGACGACGGGCGAGCGCGCGGGGACCCGCGTCGAGGCGACTCCGGGCCTGCTCAGTTGGAGCGGTGAGCGAGGGTGCGTCGCCCTCGCCTATGCCGCACCGGACACCGTCCGCCTGCGCGGTGAAGGACTCGGCCTGCGTATCACCGCTGCGGCGGACGCCCTGACCCCTTTCACGGGCACCTACTTCTACCGCGACCCGGTGGACGGGTCGTACGTGTTCACCTCGTATGAGACCGGGCGCCGTTACCGGGTCACCGTGCTGTCGGGTTCCGTCGCCGAGGTGTCCGGCAGCCAGACCCTCGGGAGCGGCGAGCGAGGCGTCATCGTCACCGCGGGCCCCGGCGGAGTCTGGGAGGCGGCGATCGAGGAACTGGACAGCGCACGCCTCCCTTGCACGCCCTCGGAGACGTTCGACGCCGTCGTGGCAACCGCGGAGCACGCCTTCGCCGCGTTCGCCGACGCGGTGGCCCCCTGGCGCTCGTCCGCGACCCCGGCCGCGGAACTCGCCGCGTACGTCCTGTGGTCGGCGACGGTCCGTCCGGCGTCCCTGATCACCAGGCCCGCGGTGCTGATGTCGAAGCACTGGATGGACAAGGTCTGGAGCTGGGACCACTGCTTCAACGCCCTCGCCCTGGCACCCGGAGTCCCCGCCCTGGCCTGGGACCAGTTCTCCCTGCCCTTCGACCACCAGGACGAGACCGGTGCCCTGCCCGACTCGGTGACCCACTCCGAGGTCCTCTACAACTTCGTCAAACCGCCCATCCACGGCTGGACACTCTCGCACCTGCGCAGACGTCTTCCCGAGCCCCTCAGCCGGACGGAACTCGCCGAGATCTACAGTGGATTGGCACGGTGGACGGACTTCTGGCTCACCGCCCGCCGTGCACCGGGCGCCTCCCTGCCCCACTACCAGCACGGCAATGACAGCGGCTGGGACAACGCCACCACCTTCGACCCCGAGCGCGTGGTCGTCACCGCCGACCTCGCCGCCTTCCTCATACTCCAGCTCCGCGAACTCGCGCGACTGGCCGGCGAACTGGACCGGCCCGACGAATCCCGGGGCTGGTCCCGTACCGCCGAGGCGACCCAGACCGCCATGCTCGACGAGCTGTGGACAGGAGAGCGGTTCGTGACCCGCGGTGTCGACAGCGCCGCGACCTGGACAAGCTCCAGTCTGCTGGACCTGATGCCGATAGCACTCGGCGAGCACCTGCCTGCACACATCGGCAAAACCCTGGCCGCCCGGATCGAGACCCACCTGACCACCCACGGACTGGCCACCGAACTCCCCAGCTCGCCCCACTACCTCTCCGACGGGTACTGGCGCGGGCCGATCTGGGCCCCCGCCACCATCCTCGTCGAGGACGGCCTGCGCCGCGCCGGCCACGACCGCCTCGCCGACGAGATCAGCGCCCGCTTCCGCGCCCTGTGCGAAACCCACGGCTTCGCCGAGAACTTCGACGCCCTCACCGGAACCGGCCTGCGCGACCGCGCCTACACCTGGACCGCCGCCGCCTACCTCCTCCTCGCCGAAGCCCACGCACACCGAGACGGCCGCTGACCGGCCGCCGCCTTCCGAACCCCGGGACCGATCCGGCCCCGGTTCCCCCCTCCACTCCAGGAGCCGCAGAATGAAGCCGCTCACCACACGCTCAGGACCCGCGAGCCGCACCCGACGCCGCGCCGTCGCGTGCGGGGCCGTCCTCCTGGCCGCCCTGGCCGCGACCCTGCTGCCCGCCGCCTCGTCACAGGCCTCGGACACCACTGTTACCGTCGACTTCTCCGCCTCCAGGGGCGCCCCCACGTACCGTGCTTCGGGCACCATCTACGGGATGACCGAGGACGGCTCGCTGCCCCAGGAGCACTTCTACAAGGACATCAAGTGGAAGTTCATGCGGGCCGGCGGCGCCCAGCTGGACAACCCGGGAGGCTGGGTCGCCGGCAAGTACGACCGCCGGTGGAACTCCACCCTCGCCCAGTACAAGCGCACCAAAGCGCTGGGCGGAACCTTCGTCATACTGCCGCACGACCTGTGGGGCGCCGACGGCACCACCAGCCCCACCTTCCCCGGTGACAACGGCGACTGGTCGCGCTTCAACTCCTTCTACGACCGCCTCCTCGCCGACGCGAAGGCCGCGGGCATGTCCGACATCCAGTGGGACATCTGGAATGAACCAGATTATTCGTCCTTCTGGGACCGGCCACAGGCCCAGTACCTGGAGATGTGGAAGCGGGCCTACCAGCGGATCCGGGCCGCCTTCCCGAGCGCCGTCATCGTCGGGCCCAGTACGGCCGGGAAGCCCTCCACGGACTGGGGCGGCCCCTGGTGGAACGCGTACCTGGACTATGTGAAGGCCAACAACGTCGAACCCGACATCTACAGCTGGCACGACCTGCCGGGTGACCCGGTCACCGACGCCGACGCCGTCAACTCCAAGCTGGCGGCACGGTCGATGACCACGCGCCGTCCGTTCCAGGTCAACGAGTACGCCGCCAACGACGAGCAGAATCCCGGCCGGGGCGGCTGGTACATCTCCCGTCTGGAGCGCGCCGGGGCGGACGGCATGCGCGCCAACTGGGCGTGGGGCGCCAACCTGCACGATTTCGCGGCGAAGCTCCTCACCAAGACCGGCAGTCAGTATCTGCCGCTGGGCGAGTGGTTCCTGTACCGGTACTACGGCTCCCAGACGGGCAGCATCGTGAACGTCACGCCCGGTACGAACACCGACGGAGTGGCGACGAAGGACAACTCCGCGCGCAACGCGAAGATCCTGCTGGGCAGCAACGGCAACACCGGGAACGTCACCGTCGAACTCAACCGTCTCGACACCACATCGGTGGTGGAGAACCGCCGGGTGCGCGCGATAGTCCAGCGCATACCGAACAACGGCGGCGGCGCGGTGACGGGACCAGTGACGGTCTCCGACCGGACTCTGACCGTCAGCGGCAATTCGGCTGCGGTGAGCGTGCCGTGGACGGATGCCGCCGACGGCTACACCGTCACCCTGCTGCCCCCGTCCAATACCACCGTCTCCACGGTCGCGGTGGCCCAGCACAGCGGTGAGTGCCTGGACGACACCGACCTCAGCACCGAGGACACCACGCAGTACCAGCAGTACCACTGCGAGGGCGGCTACCAGCAGATGCTCGATCTGAAGCCGGTCGCAGGCCGGGCGAACACCTACACCATCGTGAATGAGTACAGCGGCAAGTGCCTGGACGTCTCGGGCGCTTCCACGGCCGACGGTGCCGCCGTCATCCAGTGGACATGCGGCGGCGGTACGAACCAGATGTTCACCCTCGACCCCGTCACCGCGATCGGCAACAGCAAGGACTACCAACTGGTCGCGGTCCACAGCGGCAAGTGCGTGGACGTCAGTGGGATCTCGACCGCACCCGGCGCGAAGATCCACCAGTGGACCTGCGACCCGGCGAGCGCGCTGAACAACAAGAGGAACCAGATCTGGCGCCTTGAGGGCATGGCCTGACCTGTCCCTTGAGCACGGGGGCTCACGCGGAACCGATGAGCGCTGACAGGGCGACACCGGTCGCGGAACCACCCGGGGGGTGAGGAAAGTCGCTGAGAGACTTCCTGCCGGCACATTTCCCATAGTGCCCAGGCGGAAAAGGCCACCAGCGCGCTCCAGAGCCGGAACAACCCGGCGTGGTATTCAGCTGCGCCGAGCCGCTGTGTGAGTACCGACAAGTAGCGCCCGAGCTCCGCACCCCGTCAAGCGCCCTGTATGAGGTTGACCTGTTTTCAACGCGAACTCGTGGTGGAGGAACTGGAGACTCGTCGGCGGGTCCAGCCGCCAGGAGCTGGACGCTGCTGCGGCACGCGACGAAACCCGACGCCGAGTACCTCAAGCACGTCACCGAATACTGCCTGCGCGACTGGTACCGGGAGAAGGGCCTGCTGCCCGACAGTCTGGAGACCGTTATCGACGCGGCAAGCACCCTGGACGACACCATCCAGCAGATCCTGCACGAGAGCGGCCTGGATCAGGTGCTTCCGGTCGACCGCTGACGTCTCTCCCGGGCACCACGTGTGCCAGAGGGGGAGCGGTCCGGGATCCCAGCGTCTACACGCACCCCCATGCGATGCCGTACACCACTGTCAGTGGTCCCTGAGAGGATGTAAGCGGGCGAAACCGCCCTCACGGGACAGCAGTTGACGATGGAGACAACGCACACCATGAGACTGGCACTGAGCAAGGAGTGGGCCGTCGGCGCCCGCATCGGCGGTGGCGGCTTCGGCGCCGTGTTCGAGGCGGAGGACACCGCCGGCGAGAAGGCGGCGGTGAAGCTCGTACCCAAAGCGCCGGGCACAGAGCGCGAGATGCTCTTCATCGATCTGGACGGCGTCCGCAATGTGGTGCCGGTCATCGACAGCGGCGAGCACGAAGACCAGTGGGTACTGGTGATGCCCCGCGCCCAGAAGTCGCTGCGCGACCACCTCCAGGAGCACGGCCAGCTGCCCTCAACGAGGCGGTCGCCATCCTGTCCGACGTCGCCCAAGCACTTGCTGACCTCAAGGACCACGAGATCGTCCACCGCGACCTCAAGCCGGAGAACATCCTGCTGTTCGGTGGCCGCTGGTGCCTGGCCGACTTCGGAATCGCCCGCTACGCCGAAGCCACCACCGTGAGGCACACCTTCAAGCTCCACGGCACCTTCGCCTACATGGCCCCCGAACGCTGGAACAACCAACGGGCCACCAGCGCCAGCGACATCTACGCCCTGGGCGTTCTGGCCTACGAGCTCCTCGAGGGCACCCCGCCCTTCACAGGACCGTACGAGCACGACTACCACGACCAGCACCTGCACGGAACCGTGCCGCCCCTCACCACCGCTCCGCCGCTTCTGGCGGCGCCGATCACCGAGTGCCTCTTCCGGGCCCCGCAGGGCCGCCCGGCGGCCGGCAACGTGCTCGCCCGGCTGGGGCAGATCCCCACGGCCCCGCTTTCCGGTGGGCTGGCCGCACTCGCGCAGGCCAACCAGGGCGCGGTCGCGCGCCAAGCCGAAGCTGACCGCCGGGTGTCGGCACACGCCACCGAGGCCGACCGTCGCAAGGCCCTGTTCGATGCCGCCACGACCTCCTTCTCCTTCATCGCCGACGCCGTCCTCACGACCCTCACGACCGCCGCCTCGAGCGCAGAGGTCCGCAAGGGCAAACAGGGAGGATGGAACGTCCGAATCAACGACGCCCAGCTGACCCTGTCCGGACCGAGGGAAACCGCCCCCGAGGTCTGGAGCACCATCTCGACACCGGCATCGTTCGACGTCATAGCGTCCGCCACTCTCTCCTTGAAGGTCCCCGCCAACTACCGCGGGTACGAGGGGCGCAGCCACTCCCTCTGGTACGCCGACGCGCAGACGAAGGACCAGTACCGGTGGTTCGAGACCGCCTTCATGGACACCCCGCTGCGCGCCACTAGCAGAACCATGGAGCCCTTCGCGTTCGACCCTCAACACGAATCCCGCGCCGCCGTCGGTCCGGGGATGATGATGCACCAGGTGGCCTGGCCCTTTACCCCGCTCGTCATCGGGGACCTGGACGAGTTCATCAGCCGGTGGGCCGACTGGCTCGCCCAGGCGGCGACCGGCCGACTCGCCCACCCGAGCCGCATGCCCGAACGCGACCCCCAGGGCTCCTGGAGGCGATGACCCCACGGGGCCGCCTGGCGGCGGCCTCGATCCACGCGGACGTGGTTGTACAGAGCGAGTGCGAGCCAGGATGTGAGGGCGACTCGGCAGGGGGTTGGGGAGACAGCCTCTTGGGCTCTTCGCCGACCGTGGTCGGTGAGGAGCCCCTCCCTGCACTGCGTGTGATCTTCGCGTCGCGCTGAGGGCGTCTTGCCGTGCCGGTGCGGGGCAGGCGTACTGGGTAGCTCGCCCCTTCTTGGAGGCCAGTCATGACGACCTCCCGCGAACAGCGGCCCCGGGCCGATGGAACGCGTGGCGGGTTCGGTAATTCTTCGGACGCGCCCGGGTGATGCCGTCAGAATCGGATCAGCAGGCGGCGAGGCCCCTACCAGCGGCATTCCGACAGCGATACGAGTGGTGCTGAGGGCGGAGGTCGATGCCGCGGGGTGGAGCAGGCGTGCCGGGGTGCGATCCGCCGGGTCTGATGCAGGTTCGGGTGACAGGTGCGGTCACGCGGCCTTGAGGGCCGGCGTGGTCATG
>NZ_BMVN01000096.1:0-14420 GCF_014650735.1 Streptomyces canarius | reverse complement strand
GATCGCGATGCTGGAGCGGCTGCTGTCGTTCTGGCAGGGCAAGCTGTTCGTACTC
Source organism: Streptomyces canarius (assembly GCF_014650735.1). Lineage (NCBI taxonomy): Bacteria > Bacillati > Actinomycetota > Actinomycetes > Kitasatosporales > Streptomycetaceae > Streptomyces > Streptomyces canarius. Next base: position 14,365 of record NZ_BMVN01000096.1, on the reverse strand, counting down.
ACCCTGCTCGGCTTCGCCGCCACCGACTTCCTCATCACCATCACCCTCTCGGCCGCCGACGCCTCCACCCACCTGGTGCAGAACCCGCACCTGACCAGCGCCCTGCACGACAAGCAGATGCTCATCACCCTGCTGCTGGTGGCGCTGCTGGGCGCCGTGTTCCTCAAGGGCTTCCTGGGGGCCATCGGTGTCGCGGTCGTCCTGGTCGGCGTCTACCTCACGCTCAACGTGGTCGTAGTGATCACCGGCCTGTGGCACGTCGTCTCCGCCGGGCACGTCGTCACCGACTGGTCCAGTGCCCTGACGGCCGAACACGGGAACGTCTTCGTGATGATCGGCGTGGCACTGATCGTCTTCCCGAAGCTCGCGCTCGGCCTGTCCGGCTTCGAGACCGGTGTCGCCGTCATGCCGCATGTGAGGGGCGACGCCGGCGACACCGAGGAGCACCCCGCGGGCCGTATCCGCGACGCGAAGAAGCTGCTGACCACCGCCGCGCTGATCATGAGCTGCTTCCTGATCGCCACCAGCTTCATCACCACGGTCCTGATCCCGGAGAAGGAGTTCAAGGCCGGCGGCCAGGCCAACGGCCGCGCGCTCGCCTACCTCGCGCACGAGTACCTGGGCAGCGCCTTCGGCACGGTCTACGACATCTCCACCATCGCCATCCTGTGGTTCGCCGGCGCCTCCGCGATGGCCGGGCTGCTCAACCTGATGCCGCGCTATCTGCCCCGCTACGGCATGGCCCCGCACTGGGCGCGGGCCGTCCGTCCGATGGTCATCGTCTTCACGCTGATCGCCTTCCTGGTCACCTGGGTCTTCGACGCCAACGTCGACAAGCAGGGCGGCGCCTACGCCACCGGCGTCCTGGTCCTGATCAGCTCCGCCGCCATCGCCGTGACCATCGCCGCGCACAAGGCCGGCCAGCGCGGTTGGACCATCGGTTTCGCGGTGATCTCGGCGGTGTTCCTGTACACGACCGTCGTCAACGTCATCGAGCGCCCGGACGGCGTGAAGATCGGTGCCTGCTTCATCATCGGCATCATCATGGTGTCGCTGCTGTCCCGCCTGGCCCGCGCCTTCGAGCTGCGGGTGACGCAGGTCCAGCTGGACGGCATGGCGGAACGATTCATCAGGGACATGTCCCATCGCCGTATCCGCTTCATCGCGAACAAGCCCGGACTGCGCGACAAGGCCGAGTACCGCGACAAGATCGAGCAGATACGAATCGACAACGACATCCCCATGACGGAGGACTTCGTCTTCGCCGAGGTCACGGTCACCGACCCGTCCGAGTTCGAGGGGGGCCTCACCGTCCGCGGCGAGGTGCTGCACGGCCGCTACCGCGTCCTGACCCTGGAGCACTCCTCCATTTCCAACGCCTTGGCGGCCCTCCTCCTGCACGTCCGCGACATGACCGGCTGCACGCCGCACATCTACTTCGAGTGGACCGAGGGCACCCCGTTCGCCAACTTCCTCCGCTTCTTCCTCTTCGGGCAGGGCGAGGTCGCCCCGGTGACCCGAGAGGTCCTGCGCCTGGCGGAACCGAACCGCGCACGCCGCCCGCGCGTGCACACGGGCTGAGGACCGCGGCGTAAGGATCGCGTCAGGATCGGCCCGTACGACGCCAGGACCCCGTCAGTGGCGGTCGCCGTGACCCCTGTGACTGCCTGGCGTCAGCGGTATGCGACGCAGTGGACCGGCGGGCCGTGCCGGCGACCGCCACTGGCGTGGCGGCGCCCGGCTCGCGGAGAGCCGCGCCCTGGTGTTCCGCGCCATGAGCCTCCTGGTCGACCGGGGCGCGGGAAGCCTGACGCCGATGCGCGCCCTGCTCTGGTTCACGCGGTCGGCAGTGGTACTCGCCGTCCCGCTGCCGCCCCAGGCGAGTGCCGGCCCGGCCGGCTCGCGGTACGCACCCCCTGGCGCAGGCGCGTCATCCGCACGGACGCGCTGAGCGCCGTTCGCCAGTACGAGGACGGCGTCTCCTCGCACCTGGTCCTGCGCGACGTCCACGGCCACCGGCTGGACCCGACCCCAGAACCATCGCCGTCACCCCCTTCCTCCGGCACGAACGGCTGCCTGAATCCGGACCACGACGCAGTCGGGCACCGAAAAGGCCGACGGGCCGGACCGTGAGCCTGCCACCGGCCTTGACCAGGGGGCACGGGTGCCGCCACTTGGGGTGGCGGATGCAAGAGCCAGTGCGCGTCCCTGGTTCCGCGGTGACGTCGCCGTCTCGTCCAGCGCCGCGGGTGAGCACCATGTGGTGTGCGGTGCCACTCCCGCCGGGTTCGGCGCGCCGGTCTACGTCCAGGACCCGGACGCCCAGCCGAACGACGTCTTGAGGAGCCTGCTTCAGCACTCCCCGCGGTTGCCGAGAGGGCTGAAGTCCGCCGGCCGGCTCAAGGCCTCAGGGCTGCGCGCGTCGAACTTGTTCCGTCCCGACGCCTACTTCTCGGGCCTCCCCGGCTGATTGCCATCCCCGAGGCCCGGCGCCTGTCCCCGGCAAGCCACGCCGGCGCCGGCCACGTGTCGACCACCCCCGACGCCGCTGCCGGGGCCGGGGGCGTCCTCCTGCTCTCCGAATGGCGCCCGCGGCACCGGTGGCCCGAACGGCTGGGCGCTTGCCCGAAGGGGCAGTCCCGGTTGCCCCTTCCCGGCACGGCCGGGCCTGGACGGGACCGGCGCCGCCCGCGACGCTTGACGCCAGAGGCGGACATCCGGCATTCCGCGGGGAGCGGCAGATGCGCACACACGATCAGGGGCGGGACCACGAGCACGACGAGTCCGTCAAGACCGGCCGGGAGAGCCGTGACCAGGCGTCGGCGGAGCTTCCGCATCTGCTGAAGGCCGCCGCCTCCGGGCGTACGGACGTGATCGGCCGCACAGGGATGACCACCCTTCAACGGGCGGTCGGCAACGCGGCGGTCGGGGCGGCGCTCCAGCGGGACACCGAAGGGGAACCGGAGCACCGCGAGCCGCGTTCCAGCGTCCACGACGTGCTCTCGTCCGGCGGCGGTCAGCCCCTGGACACCGACACCCGCACGGACATGGAGGGCCGGCTCGGCGCCGACTTCTCCTCCGTACGCGTACACACCGGCTCGGCGGCACACGATTCGGCGAAGGAGATCGGCGCCCACGCCTACACCGTCGGTGACAACATCGTCTTCCAGCGGGACAGTCACGACTTCTCCTCGCACCAGGGCCGTACCACGCTCGCCCACGAACTCACCCATGTCATCCAGCAGCGCAACGGCCCGGTGGACGGCACGGAGGCGCCGGGCGGGATCCGGGTGAGCGACCCGTCCGACCGCTTCGAACGGGAGGCGTCGGCCAACGCCGAGCGCGCGCTGGCCGCCCCCGCGCCCGCGTTCGTGCCCGAGGCGGCATCCCCTCAGGCCGCGCCGTCGTCCGCTCCCCCCGTCACCGCCCCGGTGCAGCGCCAGGCTGCCGACGAGGAGGAGGAACCGGCGGACGTGCAGGGCTCGTTCGTACAGCGGGCCGCGGAGGGCGGGAGCGAGGAAGAGGAGGAGTCCGCGTCCGAGGCCTGATCCTGCGGGTCCGCGCGGCCACACGTGCGTCCGAGGGCAGGCGATGCCGATCCCCTGCCCCTTCCGGCCCGTCTCGCGCGTCCCTTCCGGTTCCGCGAGCCCGGCGGTCAGCCGTCGGCCTCCCCGTTCGCCGCGATCTTGCCGCCGAGGAACAGGTATTCCGAGCACTGCCCCGGTGCCGGGGCCTTGACCGGCTTGCCCACCTCCCGGCAGCTCACGGTGATGGTGACCCTGCCCCCCGACCGCACCTGGACGGGGGTGACGAAGTGGTAGTCGGAGTCGCGGAAGTTCTCCAGCGCCAGGTTGAGCAGTTGCCCGTCGCCGGTGGAGACGACCAGCGTGCCCGCGTCGCCCTGCGGGTTCTGGACCACCATGTCGGTGAGTTCGAAGGTCTTGCCCTTCGGGACAGCGTAGGCGGTCCGCCGGGTGGTGGCGCCGCCCACCGCGTCCCGCACCTGCACCCGGGCGCTCTGCGGTACCGCGGGGCCGCCGGGCTCAGTGGGCCGGCCGGGCTTGGCGCTCCCGCCCGGCTTGGCGCTCCCGCCGGGTTTGGCGCTCCCGCCGGCGTTCGGGGACGGCGTGCCGCCGGAGCCGGCCGGGCTTGCGCTCGCGCCACCGCCGGATGCCCCCTGCCCCTGTCCGTTCTCGCCGCCGTCCGGAGTGGCGTTCCCCTGCCGTGCCGCGGACGCGACGACCTGCGGGGTGACCGCCTCACGGGCGGCCGATCGTACGGTGGGCCGCAGCACCGAGTACCAGAGCCCCACCAACGCCGCCGCGACCAGCACCGCCACGGCGAGGGCACGGGGAAGCCAGCGGGGCAGGATGGCCTGCTGCTCGTAGGAACCGTCCAGGACCACCGGCCCGTCAGGGTCGTGCCCCTCCGGTACCCGGGGAGTCACGATCACCTGGAAGGGGTGGGTGATCGGCGTGCCGCGCCACAGCCGCTTGGCGGGGCGCACGGTCAAGGTGGCGAACTTGGCCTGGCCGGGCGGGATCTCCACCTCGGCGGGATGGAAGGCGAGCCGCGACCGTTCGGTTGCTCCCCGCGCGCTCAGTGCGATCGTGACGGGCGTGTTGCCCTTGCTGTCCACGGCCAGCTTGTGCCGGCCACGCCACGCACCGCTCGAAGCGGGGGGCACCAGTTCCGAGGTGATCTCGGTGAACGGCCGTACCAGCACGCTCCGTTCGAGAACCACCGGCTCGCTGCCGTCGGTCGTCGGCACGACGCGCAGCCCGAGCGGTGTCTCGCCGGGCGCCACCTGCGCGGCGCGGGGCGGACGCAGCGTGACGGTGGCGCTGCCGGTCGCGCCCGGGTAGAGCGACAGGCTCTCCGGTTCCACCGTGGCCCAGTCGGCGCACGGACCGACCACCTCGAACCGGCACTCCTCGACGATGTTCCCCGAGTTGACCACCTGCACCGCAAGATCCGCTTCGCCGCCGGGCTCAACGGTGACGGAAGACTCGTCCAGGCTTGCCGAAACACTCATGCCGCGCACCGTATTGCCGGCCGCGCCCTACCAGGACCGGCCACGCAGGAATACTTTCGGGCAATCCCGATGCCCTGGGAGTCACGAGTAATTCCCTTGGTGAATCAAGGGCATTACTGTAGTCACTTGGTAACGGGGGGACCCACGTGAATGAAACGTGACGATGCCATGTTCACGATCTTTTCATTTCTCCATGGCGTTCTCCTTCAGTCGCCCGAAGAGGGGGAGCGACGTGTTGCAGACGAGCGGAGAGCGCATCACGGTGGCGCTGCGCGCCCAGGATCCGGTCTCGCAGGCCGGAGTGGCCAGCCAGCTACGCACCAGGCCCGAAGTCAAGGTCGTCGAATGGGACGGGGAGGACGCGCCGCAGGTGGTGGTCGTCGTCCTCGACGTCGTCGATGACGACGCGTTACGACTGTTGCGCCAGATCCACCGGACCGGTACCGCGCGGGGGGTACTGGTCACCACTCACGTCGACGAACAGCAACTGGTCAACGCCGCCGAATGCGGTTTCCTCGGCGTCGTCCGGCGCTCCGAGGCGACACCGGAACGCCTGTCGCAGGTCATCGGCTCCGTGGCCAAGGGTGAGGGCCGGGTGCCACCCGACCTGCTCGGAAGCCTGCTCGAACAGGTCGGACGGCTCCAGGGACAGGTGCTCGCACCGCACGGGCTCAGCTTCACCGGTCTGTCGGCTCGCGAGATCGAGGTACTGCGGCTGGTGGCCGAGGGATACGACACCGCCGACATCGCCGTAAAGCTCTCCTACTCCGAACGCACGATCAAAAACGTTCTGCACGCCGTCATGTCCCGTCTCAATCTGCGCAACCGCTCGCATGCGGTGGCATACGCCCTGCGCCAGGGGTTGATTTGAGGCATTGCGCACGCGGATAGCGCCCGTAATGCCTCATGGGGCATCCGGCCGTTCCCGAAAGGCTGGCTCGTACCCCGCTGCCGCGCACGCCGGTGATCCGTGATGGTGGGGAGCAAGCGCGCCAATCGCGAGAGTCCGGACCCGACTGGGCCGGTCGGGAGCCTGAGTGGGGTGTTCAGTGCGTTCTGTAAGGGGATTCCGGCGCTTTCGCCCACCTGCCGGTCCGCGTCCTCACGGAGTCCGCCTCGGCCTGCTGACCGCCGTACTGCTCCTGGTGGTCGGCGGCGTCGTCAGTGCCGCCGACGGGGTTGCGGACGTCGTCCCGCAGCCGACGGTGACCCCCGCCGTGGTGGACGAGGCGCTCGACCCGGGCGGCTCGCTCATGGTCGCCAAGCGGGTCCGCACGCCCGTGGTGCCGCCCCGACCGGACGTCGTCCTGCTGGTGGACGGCACGGGCAGCATGCAGCCCACCATCGACAACGTCCAGGCGAACCTGAGCAGGATCACCGACCGGGTACGCCAGGAACAGCCCGACTCCCGCTTCGCGGTGGCCACGTTCGGGGATCAGGAGGTCGACGGAGACCGCGTCTTCACGGTGCTCCAGGAACTCACGGACGATCTGGGCGCCGTACAGAGGGGCGTCGATCAACTCACCGCCGACCGCGGCGCCTACAGTCCGGGGCCCGCGGAGGACTGGATCAACGCCCTGTGGCAGATCGGCAACGGTGCGGGCGGCAGGACCGTCTTCCGCGACGGCGCGAGCCCCGTCGTGGTGCTCGTCGGTGACGCCTCAAGTCACGACCCCAGTAAGGGGCACAGCCTCACCGACGCCATCGACGCCCTGACGAACGTGGGTGTGCGCGTCATCGGCGTGGACGTGGCGACCGAACTCGGCGACGGGCTGGACGGCAACGGGGACAACGGCAACGGCCCCGCGCAGAACCGGGAACCCACCCACGACCCCGATGAGGCGACCAAGGTCGTCCGGGCCACCGGCGGCAAACTCTTCCGGAACATCGACGCGAACCAGGTCGCCGACACCGTCGCAGCGGGGCTGACCAACCTGCCCACCACCGTCAGCCATCGGACGGTCAGCTGCGATCCCGCCCTCTCCGTCACGTTGACCCCGCCGAGCCAACGTGTGACGAGCGGTGAGACCGCCGCCTTCGACGAGAAGATCACGTTGGCGGCCGACGCCCCGCAGGGCATGACGCTGAGCTGCACCGTCCAGTTCCTGCTGGACGGTGAGCCGCCGAGCGGGCAAGCCCCCGTCGATGTGACGCCGGCCCGGGAGTCCCACGGGCCCAGGACCGCTCCCGAGGGAGCGGACGGCAAAGCCGACGGCGCCCAGGGTGATTCCGGCAGCGGCGGTGGACCGGCCCCCGGGGCCGTCGGCGGTGCGGGCGGCGACGGGCCCGGCGGCAACGGCGGCAGCTGGAACGGAGGGCTCGTTGGCGGGCTGCTCGCCGACGGCACCACGAGCGGTGGCACCGGCACTGGCGGCACCACGGACGGCGGCAGCGGCAGCACCATCGCCGGCTCTGACGGCGGAACCGGCGGTACCCAGAACGGAGGCGCTCAGGTCGGCGGCCAGGACGGAGGCGCTCAGGTCGGCGGTCAGAACGGAGGGGATCGGACCGGCGGCCAGAACGGTGGTCGCGGTAGTGGTGGCGATCCCGCCTCCGAGGACTACCAGGAGCACATCACCATCACCGTCAATGACGTGGCCGCCCCCGTCGTCACGGTCGACGACCGCACCGTCGAGGCCACCGGCGGCTACGGCACCGTCATCGACTTCTCCGCCACCGCCCAGGACGCGGTCGACGGCACGCTGCCGGTCACCTGCGACCCGGCCTCCGGCTCCCGCTTCCCCACCGGCACCACCACGGTCACCTGCACCGCCACCGACTCGTCCGGCAATACGGGCACCGACACGGCCACCTTCACCGTCACCCCGGCTCCCGTACCGAACGAGGCGGACATCGCCGTCACGGCTGCGACCGCGTCCCCCGTCCCCAACTACGCGGGGCTGACGGCCCGGACCGGCTTCACCCTCACCAACGTGGGCCCGAAGACGGCCAGGAACGTCGTGCTGACGACCAGTTGGCCGCACGCGGGGGGCACCGGCAAGCGCACCCTGTCCGCCCTGTCGAACTGCACCCGGGCGAAACCCTGCACCATCCCACCCGGCCGACGCGTCACCGCCACCCAGAGCGGTGTCTACGACAGCGCCGTCGACGGTGAGGTCCGTGCCGTGGTCACCGGCTCCCCCCTCGACCCCCGGCTCGCGAACAACACCGACGCGGTCCGCATCCGCGTCCTCCGGCCGAAGCTGACCGTCACACCGCAGGTGGCGACGCCCGGCGATGTGGTCATGGCGCGCGGCGAGGACTTCCCGCCCGGCCGTACGGTCGCGCTCAGCTGGAACCCGGGCATCACGGCGGCACAGTCGGCCGTACGGGTCGGCCGGGACGGCACCTTCGAGGCGCAGGTGCTGGTGCTGCGCAAGGACCAGCTCGGTCCGCGTACGCTTCGCGCCCGGGTCCGGGGCCTGAACCGGCTGACGAAGCCGGTGCTGGTCGTGCAGGGCGGCCTCCAGCCGCCCGACTTCGCGGGCCGGAGGTGAGGGCGGGCGATGATCCACGAGGTCGACGAGGCGCTGCGCACGATGTTCCGGACGGACGCCCTGGCGGGCGGCCAGGTGGCGGTGGTCTTCGACGCCCCGACCCGCGACTGGGCGGCCAAGGTCAACGCCCCCACCGTCAACCTGTACCTGTACGACATCCGTGAGGACATGCGCCGCCGTGAGCGCGGTCTGCTCAACGAGTACGACGAGCAGGGCACCATCGTGGCCCGGCGCCGCCCGCCGCGGTACTTCAAGCTGTCGTATCTCATCACCGCCTGGACCAGACGCCCCGAGGACGAACACCGCCTCCTCTCCTCCCTCCTGTCCTGCCTCCTGCGGTACGAGGCCCTGCCCGCGGAGCAACTCACGGGCACGCTCGGCGAGATCGGCGTCTCCGTCCCCATGTCGGTCGCACTGCCGCCCCCCGAGGACCGGTCGTTCGCCGATGTGTGGAGCGCGCTCGGCGGCGAACTCAAGCCCTCGCTCGACCTGGTGGTGAGCGTGCCGGTCACCGAGTCCCCGGTCTATCCGGCGGGCCCGCAGGTCGGAGAGGAAGGAGTACGGCTCGGCTTCGGCGAACTCCCTCCGGACCCGCCGGCACCCCAGGGTGCCACCCAGCGGATGCCCGGCGGCGCCAACCTGCCGGTGTACGGGGCCCGCCGGGGCGGCATCACGTCGCGCGTGGCGGAAGAGCAGCCGGAATGACGCTGCCCACGGACCCCCGCACCTCGTCGATGGAGACGGACCCCGCGGACGGCGCCGCCGACCCCGGCCTGCGCCACCTCCTCGACCGAGCGATCCTCGTCGAACAGCGCGTACGGCGGGCGGTCCACGCCCGGCGGCTCACGGACCCGGACCCGGACGACGCGTTCCGCGGCCTGTACCTGAGCGACGAGACGATCCACCGCCTCCTGGAACACGGCCGCCCCCTCACGGTCACCGCCCCCGACCACACGGACACGGACTTCCTGGCCGAAGCGGAGTCGCGCGCCGACGCCGCCGAAGCAGCAGGCCACGTCATCCGGCTACGCACCCTCGCCCGCGACTTCGGCCTCTCCGTCCTGGACACCGAGATCCTGCTGATCGCGCTGGTCCCGGACCTGGACGACCGTTTCGAGCAGTTCTACGGCTACCTCAACGACGACGTCACCCGCCGCCGCCCCACCATCGGCCTCGCCCTCGGCCTGTGCGGCCTGTCCGCGGCCGACGCGGGAGCCAGATCACGCCTGTCCCCGCAGGCGCCGCTTCGCGCCGGTGGCCTCCTCCTGGTGGAGGACCAGGACCGCCCCTTCCTCGCCCGCACGCTCCGCGTCCCCGACCGGGTCACGGCCCACCTCCTCGGGGACGACACGCCGGACCCGCGCATCGTCGACCTCCTCGTCCCCTGGCAGGTCGCTCCCGGTGCCGGCGACGCGTCCGGACTCGCCCGTGCCCTCGCCACCGGGGTCCCGCTCGCGTACCTCCGCGAGGAACAGGGCGGCGCGGGGACGGCGCTGGCGGCCTCCGCCCTGACGCGCGCGGGCCGCGGCGTGCTGGGCGTCGACCTCGACCGCCTGGCGCGCGACCCGCACCCCGCCGAGGCGGTACGCGTCCTGTCCCGCGAGGCCCGGCTGACCACCGCCGGCCTGGTGTGCGCGCCACTCGACGCCCTGACCCGGGAGCCGGACAAGACGGAGATCATCCGCCTGGTGACCGACGTCCCCGTCTCCGCGGTGCTGATCGGCCGGGTGCCGTGGGACGCGACGTGGTCCTTCCGCCCACCCCTGCTCCTGCACGCCCCACGGGTGGAACCGTCGGCGAGGGCGGCACTCTGGGCGGACGCGTACCCGGCACCCGTCCCCCCGGAGTTGAACCTCACGCACCTCCTCTCCCCCTTCCTCCTCGCCCCGGACCAGATCACCAGGGCCGCTCAAGGAGCCTCCCAGGCCGCGGCCCTGGACGGCGGCACCCTCCACCCGGACCACATCCGCGCAGGCGCCCGCTCACAGAACGCGGCGGGCCTCGACCGCTTGGCCCGCCGCATGGAACCGGCGGTGTCCTGGCCCGACCTGGTCCTCCCCCCGGACACGCTCACTCAACTCCGCGAACTCACCGCCCGCGCCCGCCACCGCGACCGGGTCCTCGGCGAGTGGGGCATGCGTCCGGGCGGTGGCCGGGGGCGAGGCGTGACGGCCCTGTTCGCAGGCGACTCAGGCACCGGCAAGACGATGTCCGCCGAAGTGATCGCGGCCGACCTCGGCCTGGACCTCTACACGGTTGACCTGGCCACGGTCATAGACAAATACGTAGGTGAAACCGAGAAGAACCTCGAACGGATCTTCTCCGAAGCGGCCGGCATCAACGGCGTACTGCTCTTCGACGAGGCCGACGCCGTCTTCGGCAAGCGCTCGGAGGTCAAGGACGCCCACGACCGCTACGCGAACGTCGAGAGCGCGTACCTCCTCCAGCGCATGGAGACCTTCGACGGCCTGGCCATCCTCGCCACCAACCTCCGCGCCAACCTCGACGACGCCTTCACCCGCCGCCTGGACCTGGTCATCGACTTCCCCGTCCCTGACCCGGCTCAGCGCCGCGCCCTCTGGGACCGCTGCCTGGGCCCGGTCCTCCCCCGCACCACGGACCTGGACCTGGACTTCTGCGCGCAGTCCTTCGAACTGGCGGGCGGCAACATCCGCTCGGTGGCGGTGACGGCGGCCTACCTGGCCGCCGAGTCGGGGACTCCGGTGACGATGGCGGACCTGATCCACGCGGTACAGCGGGAGTACCAGAAACTGGGCCGGCTGACTCTGGCGTCGGAGTTCGGGCCGTACATGTCCTTGCTCAGGGCCTGAGAGAGTCCTGCGCCCGCGCCTGCACGTCGTCCACAGCCCTATGCGAACGGTCCGAGCTTCACGCCATAGAGCGACATGACGATCAGCAGCGGAGTCCCCCAACGGGGCTACGCCACTGCCACGTAGCAGGACTGGGTGGTAACAGCCCACAGCTCAAGTCAGCCGGCACCGATCGGAACACCGTACGGAGAATGATCAGGTCGGGCCAGTGGGTTCCGCTGACCCGGGGCAGCTACTGGGTGGGCCGGGGCGAGGGTTCGGCGTGCGCGGTGAACCGCAGGCTCGTGGAGACGAGCAACGCCCATCCTTATCGCCGGGTCACGCGTCGTCCGTTGTGGTTGCTCAGTTGCCATCCTCGGCCAACCTCAGTTCCACGTCGCGCCAGTTGATGATGAGACCCAGCTCCCTGAGTCGCCCCGCGACTTCGTCTACCGCCTCCGCATCGCTCTCCAGATCGACCGTTCCGAGATCGAGCGTCACCCGCGTGCCGCGAAGACCGTTCGACCGGGCGACGACGGTGTCGACCATCGCCCCTGGCCGGATTCTGCCAATGCGCTCCGTCAGCGCGTCGTCGACGTGCTCGCCGACCCTGACACCGATCGCAGCGTACCGACCGTTCGGGTCAGCCCGTTTCCGGCGATTCGGGCTCCAGGTGCTGTCGTAGCCGTCGAACTCCGCCGGCTTCAGGGCTGGCTCGACCTCGCTATCGCCGGTCGCATCACCGCTCAGCGTGATGCGCGAGACCTCGGGGTACCGATCCCGCCAGTCGTCGGACTCCGGATACTCGCTGTAGTAGGAACTTCGGAATACCTCGATCGACCACTCCCGCACGCTCAGCGGCAGCCTCAGCGCGTCAGCAATGCCCTGCGTGAACTCGGGATCGCCGTCGACCACACGGCCGATGTTTGTGCGCATGACCTCCACGACCGCAACACCGTCGCCGTGCTCGAACCGGTCAAGCCACAGGAAGAAATTCGACATCCGTCCTCCAAAGGCGGGCGCCACCTCACGGATCGTCCGGTCCCTTGAACAGTGGCCCGACTTCGGGCAGATAATTCACACCGCCGGACTGTTTCGAAGAGTTGCACGGGCCGCAGAGTAGTGTCAGGTTCGACACCATGTTGTACCAGTCTTTCCGCTTCAACTGATGAGTGTTGCTTCCGGTACTTCCACCGTGCCCCGGTGCGTTCCAGTGCGAAGCCACCGGAGTCATATGATCCACCGAGGCTGCGGACGTCGGCGCGATGTGCGGGGGGCGATTGGGTTTGCTGGGGACCCCGTCGCAGTAGAAATATCCGTCGTCCTTGTAGCCGGTCTGGTTCTTCAGCTCTGGGTGGTCCTCCTTCCGTTTGATCATGACCGGCAGGTCGCGGTCGAAGACCTCCCCCTCGGCTGCCGCCGTAAAGCCCGATGGGTAGAAGTATCTACGGACGTCCTTCGCATAATTGTTCTTCAGACGGCCGTTCACAGCGTACTTTGACGGATGTCTGAGCAGCTCCTCCGACTCGTAGCCGTGCGACTGTGAGATCTTGAGCAGATTCTCAGATATCTCGTTGAGCTGGAACTCGACGTGCTTCTCCTCGGCCTTGGTCCACCCGCTGCCGTCCGACAACCGGTCGCCGATTCGCGTCAGTTCCTGCTCCAGGGCCTGCATCTGCTGTCGCATGGAGGCGCAGGCCTCGTCACCGGAGCGCTTCTGCTCCTCCGCGATGCCGTGGTGCAGGATTATTTCGATCCTCTGACGCTGCTGCTTCAGTCTGTTGACCGCGAGCCCGGACTTCTCTGGGTCGGTGTAATTCTTGTAGCCCTTGGCGAGCATCCGCTCGCGCACGGCGTCGCTCTTCGGGATCAGTTCACGGAGCGTCGCCGTGTACACGATCCCGCCGGTCGCCTGAAGCTGGTTGAGCATCGCCCGAGACTGCGGTGTGCTGAGCGAATTGTAGATCTTCTCGTGCGCGCCCTTGATGTCGAACGCGTTCGTCCTGCTGTCGGCACGTGCTGTCTGTACGTGGACACCCCAGTGCGCCGACGAGTTGTCCTCGGAGGTGATGGTCGCCGTGTGATATTTGGTGCGCACCGGGGCGAGCGCCGCGTCGACCTCTTCGCGAGCGAACGGGCCGCGGCCGAGCCGCTCGACTGCCGCCTTCGCGTCCACGGAGATCGCCTTGGCGTCCAGTTTCCCGCTCGGCCGCGTCCCGTCGTCCCTCTTGCTGTCTTTGCCCTTGGTTTTACGCTTGACTTTGGCCCAGATCTTCTTGCCGAGCGCGGCGATCTTGGCAGCGATCTTGTCGATCGCCCGATTAACCGGCCGCGCAACCTTCTGAAACACCTGCTTGATCTTGTTGGCCAGCCCCCCGATCCCCAGCAGCGATGCCAAGAACCCGATCAGCAGCGGGACGCTCGCCGCCAACGCCGTCTCCACCATCTTCGGGACGCCCGCAGACCCCCCGTTGGCGATCGCCACGACCGCATCGAGCACCGCGTTGACGAACTGCACGATCTGGGCGCCCTGGTTCACGATGAACGTGACGATGTCGATGATTCCCTTGACGGCGCGGACGAACGCCGACGCCGGGTTGAGCAGGGAGATGATCCAGGTGATGCCCGCGATGATGACCGTGGGGATCAGGTAGGACTTCAGCTCCTCCAGGATCGTGGACTTCAGGTCGCCCACCTCGGCCTGGATCTCGTTGACCGCGCCGGCCGGGCCCTCCGTCGCCAGGGCCTTCGCCACCGGGACCGACTGTTCGACCGTGTTCATCGCCTGGTCGGGGACGCCCTTGCGGGTGATGCGGGCACGGATGTTCGCCCAGGTCAGGCCGAGGAGTGAGGCGATGAGCTGGATGATGCCCTTCAGGTCGAACCGGGAGGGGATCTCGATGCCGGCCTTCACCGCCGTGCCCAACAGCCAGGAGACCAGGCCCGATTGCAGGTGCGTGCCGATGTTCGAGATGAACTGCTGAAGGCCGGCGCCCACCGCGCGGACCAGGTTGCCCAGGAAG
>NZ_BMVN01000095.1:0-14629 GCF_014650735.1 Streptomyces canarius | reverse complement strand
TGAGGCCGCGACGGAGCCTCCGGAACTACCTGCTGGAACAGCTCCCACAACTCATCCGGCACCAGCCGCTCAACGATCGAAACCACGACCGGCAGCCTACCGAACCAAATGAGATGGCGTCTAAGGCCCGCGGCCACTTCCCGAACGAGATCGCGGCCTTGGAATGCGTCTACATGGCCATCATGTCGCTGGAGCCCACCGGCAAGGGCCAAGCTCGCTGGACCATGCGCTGGAAGACCGCCCTGAACGCCTTCGACATCAGCTTCGACGGCCGACTCTCAGCAGCCCGTCAGTAGCCCCAACCGCACTGGCTACACCGCTCGTTTGACAGACCCGGTGTCGGTCACCGTCTCGTCGCCCCGGCCAAGTAGCAGAAGCAGGGTGCACTCACGTCCCCCGCCCCTGGCCGTCGGCCTCATGACCATCGCGGGGGCCTCTGCGATGACGGACAGCATCGGCGCGCTCCTGTCGCAGCGCAGACATCAGCTGTCCGAGGGGATACGCGCCGCGATCTCGCGCGCCAGCTCGACGTCGACCACCTCGTATCCGCTCGCCGATGCCTGAGGCTGTGGCGCCTCTGCCTGGACGGCGAAGGAACGCGAGGCACACGCCGACGACCTCGACGACCCGCGCGCTGACCTCGGTCTCCGCCGCCACCGACCGGTCCAAGAACGACCAGGCCCCGTCCAAGACGTACCGCCACATCCCGGTGTGCGCCGCGGCTCGCTGAGCAGCTTCACCTGTCCGCTGTTCGACGGCGTGCCGAAGGCCGTGATTCGCGTCGGACCGCGGACTCCCGGGCGGCGATACCTGCCCAGGAGCGCAGGGCGGTCAGTCCGTCGTCCGCGACTTCAGCATCCTCCTGGCCTCGGCGACCACGGCCGAGTCGGTGACGAAGTGGGTGTCCTGCTCGGCGGACGCGCTGGAGGCACCGAGGGGGATCCACGTGGCCCGGCGCCGGGGTTCGGCGCGGCGCTTCGCCGAGAGGTGGACGGCGGCCACACCAGCAGCGGTCAACTCCGGGATGTCGACCGGACGTACCCCGCCGCCCGCCATCACCTGTACACCGGGCGCGGCTTCGACCATGGCGGCGAGGCGGGCCAGCCCCTGCCCGGCCGCCGGGGCGCCGCCGGAGGTGAGCACCCGGGTGAGCCCCAGGGCGGGCAACAGCGCGGCGGTGGCGACGGGGTCCGCGGCCTGGTCGATCGCGCGGTGCAGTGTCACCTCGACGGGGCGGCCCGTGTCCTGAGCTGCGGCGGCGAGGCGGGTGACGGCGGCGGTGTCGAGGCTGCCGTCGGCGGTGAGCGCGCCGACGACCACACCGGAGGCTCCGGAGGCGATCACGGATCGCACCTCGGCGACCATCAGGGCGGTCTCCTCGGCGTCGTAGACGAAGTCGCCCGGCCGGCAGCGGACCAGTACCTGAACCGGCAGGCCTACGGCGGCAACCGCCTCGACCAGGGCGGCTGACGGGGTCAGACCGCCCAGTTCCAGACCGGTGCAGAGTTCGACGCGATCGGCTCCGTGGTCGAGGGCGACACGGGCGCCGACCGGTGAGGTGACGGCTATCTCCAGTGTCGGGCGCGGTACGGGGCCGGCCGGGCCGGACCGGCCGTGTCCGGGCATCTCGCAGGCGGCGGTCACGGGTCCGGCGGACGCGGCGGCACCGCCGGTCCGGGACAGGCCGAGAGGCCGGGGGGTGCCCTCGCTCACTCGTCGTCACCGGTGAGCGGTTCGTCGGAAGCCTGGATTATACGGGCCGTCAGGTCCGGGGCTGCCATGTCACGGTCGAAGGGGAACATCGGGCGGCGGATGCGGCGGTGACCGAGGCGCACCAGGTCCTGGTCGACACCGCCGGGGGTGAGGGCCATCTTCCAGCCGACCGACATGTCGAACAGTTCGGGCTCCAGGTAGCCGATCTTGACGATCACGATGTCGGCGGAGCGCGGATCGAGGTCGAGGTCGGTGAAGTCGTGCTCGTGGTGGTACGGCTTGCGCAGCCTGGTGAGGATCGCGTACACGCTGCCGACGCGGATGACGACCTCTGTCTCGGCGTCCCGGTCGCCGTGCCGGATCGCGTGGACCACGCCGGTGAGGGTGACCGGGCCGGCGTGCCGGTCGTCGACCTCTGCGCCAGCGGTGACGGTGACCGTGGCGCCGATCCCGGCGGCGACGGCGGTCTCGATCGCGGCGGGGCCGGGCACCGAGGCGTAGATGACGGTCGGCCCGTCCTCCTTCTGGAACTCGGGGCGTTTCAGCAGCTGGGTCAGGCCCCAGGTGACGTCCCCGGCGCCGCCCGCGGTGGGGTTGTCGCCGGTGTCGCTGATGAAGTACGGCCGCTTGTCGGAGTCGAGGGCCTCGTCGAGGAGTTCGTCGTAGGTGCCGGTCGGGGCGACGAAGTCGAAGTCGTCGCGAG
The DNA here is from genome assembly GCF_014650735.1 of Streptomyces canarius. Taxonomy (NCBI): domain Bacteria; kingdom Bacillati; phylum Actinomycetota; class Actinomycetes; order Kitasatosporales; family Streptomycetaceae; genus Streptomyces; species Streptomyces canarius. The sequence continues at coordinate 12,213 of NZ_BMVN01000095.1, read as the reverse complement.
CGTCCCAGAAGCCTCGGGCGAGGCGCTCGGCGCCGGCCGAGACCGCAGCCGTGTCGTCGCCGGTGACCACCACGACCGCGCGGTTGCGGGGTTCGTCCGCCCAGGCGTAGCCGACCCAGATGGCGGCATCCGTCACGCCGGCGATGGCCTCGACCTCGTCGATCGCCGCGTACACGCTCTTCGCGGGTTCGATTCGGGTGGAGGTCTGCTCGCCGGCCAGCAGCACGGGGACCGGCACCCACGCCTTGACCGGGCGGGGCCTGCCGGAGACCAGGAGCTCGACCAGGTTGCGCACGGCACGCTCCTTGGTCTCCATGTGGTCCTCGTGCGGGGCCATTCGATAGCAGGTGATCAGGTCACTGCGGTGGGCGAGTTCACGGGAGACGTTGCCGTGCAGGTCCATCGAGGTGGAGACGATCACGTCCGGGCCGACGGTGGCGCGGATGCGCTCCAGCAGCACGGCCTCGGCGTCGTCGATCCCCTCCACGGTCATGGCGCCGTGGATGTCGTACCACAGACCGTTCAGCCGGGGCAGCGCGGCGAGGCGTTCGATGAGTTCGTCCGTGAGCGCGGTCCAGGCGGCGGCGGTGACGGTGCCGCCCGGCAGTGACTTGCCGACCAGGGCGCCGTGCCATTCGACGGCCTCGCGCAGTTCCTCGCCCGGGGCGAGGAAGGGATACCGGTCGAACACCTCGCCGCCGCGCAAGGGATGGAAGGCGGGTGCCTCGGTGCGGGCGGGAGAAAAGGTCGAGGACTCGATGCCGAGGCCGGCGACGGCGATGACGGGGCGGGCGACGGCGGTGCGGGTGTGCGTCATGGCTCCTCGTGCGGGGTGGTGCGGAGTGGGCGGTAGTGCGGAGTGGGGTGCGGGACTCATCCCACGAGCCTCGGGCTGCTGTCCGGGACCCGGCCTCTGGCTACGGGCGGTGCCGGGCCCCGGACTTTCTTCGCTTCCTTCGGGACTTCGTTTCCGGCAGGGGCCGGCCGTCGGACGGCTCCGGCGCTGTCGGACGTGGCCCGGGGCGGGAGTTCGTCCGGAGCGGGGCGTTCTGGGTGTCAGCCATTTCTGGGGGGTACGACGGCTGGGAACCGGTCCGTGCGGACGCCACCGGCATCGCCCAGCGCGCGGGCCAGGGCGCGCTGGAGGGCGAAGAGTCCGACCCCGACCAGTCCGGCGTCGGCGCCGAGGATGGCCCGCTCGATGGTGAGGTGTTCGGTCGCCAGTGGGTGGCAGCTCTCGTAGAGCTGGCTGCGTACTGCGGCGACGAACGGTTCGAGGGTGGAGAGGATGCCGCCGAGGTAGACGGCGTCCGGGTTGAAGAAGTTGACGTTGGCGGCGAGCACCCGGCCGAGGTGGTCGCCGGCTCTGCGGACGGCGCGGGTGGCTTCCGGGTCGGCGTCGGTGGCGAGCTGGACCACGTCCTCGGTGCTGGCCACTTCGACACCGCGTTCGCGCAGAATGCGGACGAGCGCGGCGCCGGACGCCACGGTCTCCAGGCATCCGGTGTTGCCGCAGGAGCAGGGGATGTCGGCGCCGCCCTCGATACGGATGTGGGTGATGTCGCCGGCTGCTCCGGTGGCGCCTCGGTAGAGGTGGCCGTCGATGATGACGCCGGCGCCGATCGCCGAACCGATCTTCACCGTGATCGTCCGCCGGTGCTCGGCGGGCCTGACGCTCTGCTCGCCGACGGCCATGCAGTTGGCGTCGTTGTCGACGACGGCCGGGACGCCGAAGCGCTCCTCCAGCCAGGCGGCGACCGGGAAGCGGTTCCAGCCGGGCATCCGGGAGGGCAGGACGACGGCGCCGGCGGGCACGTCCACCGGTCCGGGCAGGGAGAGTCCGACGCCCCGGAGCCGGTCGCGTCCCCGCTGCTCGGCGAGAGACTCCACGTGCTCGGCGAGCCTCGTCAGAGCGGCCTCGGGACCGTCGGCGATCTCGAAGGGGACGTTGGCGACGTCGCGCACACCGTTGCCCGGGAGCACCACACCGATCCGGGCGTGGCGGCCGCCGACGTCGGCGGCGACGGCGTACTCGTCGGTGCTGCCGGCCCTGAGCACCCTGCGGGGGCGGCCCCCGGTCGAGGACTGGGTGCCCTCCTCGGCGATGAGCCCGCGCTCGACCAGCTCTGCCACCGTGAGGGAGATGGTGGAGGGGGCCGTGCCGAGGAGCTGCGCGAGTTCGGCGCGGGACGACGCCTGCCCTGACGCGACGAGTTCGAGGACCCGCGTGGCGAGGGTCGCGCCTTTCGGGTTCACGCCCTTGGTGTTCTTGCGGTCCCGTGCACTTATTTCAGTCATGTACGAAGTAACTTCCGCAGTGATGGGTGTGTCGGAGACAGTACGCCCGTTCCGGCAAGCAGGGAACGGTTCCGTGGACGGAACCGTGAGCGCCGGCACGGAATGAAATTCACCTAAATCGGTACATAGTTGTCGCCTGGCGCGCCGGAGGATGACGGATCTGACTTTCTTCGAGATCGCAGTAACTTATTTGTTATTCATTCTTGTTTGTTTGTTCGGCGCGCCCGTCGTTGACTGTCGCCATACGCAGCGCCGATCCCGCGGCGCCGGTTTGGGTCTTCCCATGACGTTTGCGGGTCCTTTCACTCTGAGGAGAGCCATGTTCCTTGCTCCCACGGCCGCCGGCCGCCGCTGGGCCCTCGTCGCGGGTGCCGCCGTCATCACCGGCGGGCTGGTCACCGGCTGTTCCGGCGGCGGTACCTCGTCGTCCGGTCCGGCATCGTCGGACACGATCAACTACGCGCTCCCGGCGAACTTCACGCCGAACTGGATCCTCCCGATCGGCACCGCCGCGCACCTGAACACCAACAACTCCTCGATATCCCAGGCCGTCTGGGAGCCGCTGATCGCGTACGACGGCTCCACCGGCAAGGTCGGCTGGAACAAGGACAACTCGCTTGCCACTGACGCGAAGTTCGCCGCGGACAGCAAGAGCGTGACGATCACCCTCGGGCAGCGTCACTGGAGCGACGGCAAGCCGATCACCTCGCGTGACGTGGAGTTCTGGTTCAACCTGGTCAAGGCCGACAAGGCGGACTGGGCCAGCTACAGCCCGGGCAAGGCGCCGGACAACTGGACCTCCTTCAAGACGGTCGACGACACGCACTTCACCATCACCTTCGACAAGGCCTACAGCCAGCAGTGGATGCTCGCCAACGAGCTGAGCATGATCCGCCCGATCCCGCAGCACGTCTGGGACAAGACCAGCGACTCGGGTGCCGTCTCCGAGCTGGACCGCACCACCGCCGGCGCCAAGCAGGTCTGGACGTACCTGAACAACGCCGCCAAGAAGATATCCGGCTACGCGACCGACCCGCTGTGGAAGACGGTCAGCGGCCCATACACCATCAAGTCGTTCTCCACCGCAGGCAGGGTCGAACTCACCGCCAACGCGAAGTACGACGGCGGCGGCAAGGCCAACATCAAGAACGTCAACCTGCTGCCGTTCACCACCACCGAGGCCGAGGAGAACGCCCTCCGCGCCGGCACCGTCGACTACGGCTACATCAACGCCTCGGACCTGAGCCAGGAGGCGTCCTTCAAGGCCAAGGGCTACTCGGTGAAGCCATGGAGCGGCTGGGCGATCACCTACATGCCGTACAACTTCAACAACCCCACCATGGGCCCGGTGTTCAAGCAGCTGTACGCCCGCCAGGCGATCCAGATGTCGGTGGACCAGACCACTCTCTCCAAGGTGGTCTTCAACGGCAAGGCCGTCCCCACCTACGGCCCGATTCCGCAGGGCCAGGAGTCGCCCTTCGTCTCCCCCCAGCAGAAGAACAACCCGTACCCCTTCGACGCCGCCAAGGCGAAGAAGCTGCTCACCGACCACGGTTGGACCGAACAGGGCGGCACCATGGTGTGCAATGCCCCCGGTACCGGCGCCAACCAGTGCGGCGCCGGTGTTGACAAGGGCACCAAGTTCGAGATGCAGGTGCTGTCCCAGTCCGGCTCGACCGTGACCGACAACATGATGAGCGCGCTGCAGTCGTCGTTCGCGAAGACCGGCATCAAGTTCGGCATCAAGACCGCCCCGGTCAACTCGGTCCTGTCGCAGGCCGGCCAGTGCACCGCCGGCGAGTCGAGCTGCACGTGGCAGCTGTCCTTCTTCGGCACCGCGGGCAGCTGGTACTTCCCCGCCTACCCCAGCGGTGACTCGCTCTTCGCCACCGGCGGCGGCTCCAACTTCGGCAGCTACTCCAACGCCGAGGTCGACAAGCTGATCACCCAGACCACCACGTCCTCCTCGAACGAGGCGGTGCAGAACTACAGCGCCGCACTCGCTAAGGACCTCCCGGTGATCTGGCTGCCGGAGCCCGACTACCAGATCTCCGTGGTCAGGAACGGTCTCGGCGGCTTCGCCCAGGACTCGCTCGCGAACTTCCACCCTGCCATGTGGAAGTGGACCAAGTAGGCCCGGTCGGTACCCGCGCGGGCCGACGGCAGCCGGCTGCGCGGCCGGCCGCCCAAAGCCCGCGCACACCCCTCGCGCACCCGCGTCACACCGACGTCCACGTCGCGGTGACGCCCCTGTCCAGGTGACGCCCGCGCGCGTCACAGAGACGAAGCGACCAGAAAACACATGAGCACTTCCTCGTATCTGATCAGACGTGTCCTCCAGGCCGTCGCGGTGATCGTCATTGTGACCATCGTCGTCTTCGGCCTGCTGCACGCGCTTCCCGGGGGCCCCGCCCGCGGGATCCTCGGGCCCCAGGCCACCGCACAGCAGATCGCACGCTTCAACCACGAGCAGGGCCTGGACAAGTCCCTGCCCGTGCAGTACTTCCACTACCTTGGTCAGCTGCTGCACGGAGACCTCGGGACGTCGTACACCCTCAACGAGCCGGTCTCCCAGCTCATCGGCGAACGGCTACCGAAGACCCTGGCCCTCACCTTGCTGTCGGCTCTCGTGGGCCTCGTCCTCGCGATACCGCTGGGCATGTGGCAGGCCGTGCGCCGCAACAAGGCGGCGGACTACGTCATCACCACGCTGAGCTTCATCGCCTACTCCACGCCCGTGTACTTCCTCGGGCTGATCCTGGTGCTGGTCTTCAGCCAGGAGCTGGCGTGGTTCCCCTCGCAGGCTCCGCAGGGGGAGACCCTGGGGCAGGTGTTCTCTGACCCGCAGGCTCTCGTGCTGCCGGTGTTCGCGGGCGCGGCCTCCATGATCGCCGTGTTCAGCAGGTACATGCGGGCGGCCACCCTGGAGAACCTCTCCGAGGACTACGTCCGCACGGCCAGAGCGGGCGGCTCCCGCTCCCGCGCCATCCTGGTACGGCATGTGTTCCGTAACTCGCTGACACCCGTGGTGGCCATGCTCGGCTACTACATTCCCGTGCTCTTCGGCGGTGCGCTGGTCATCGAGCAGCTGTTCAACTACCCCGGCATGGGGCTGCTGTTCTGGACGGCGGCGCAGTCCTCCGACTACCCGGTCCTGCTGGGCTGCGTCCTGGTGATCGGCGTGGCCACCGTCACCGGCACCCTGCTCGCCGACATCGTCCAGCGGATCATCGACCCCCGAGTGAAGGCAGGCCGGGCATGAGCACCGTCATCCAGCCGGACGCGGTCACGGCGAAGGCCCCCGCCCCGAGTGAGGCCACCGGCGCACGGCTTGCCGTCCGCCGCTTCCTGCGCAACAGACTGGCCGTTGTCGGACTGGCCGTCGTGGTCCTCTTCTTCCTGTTCTGCTTCGTCGGTCCGCTGGTGTACTCGACCGACCAGACCCATACCATGCTCGAGCAGGTCAACCTCGCGCCCAGCGGCGCCCACTGGCTCGGCACCGACGCTGTCGGCCACGACGAGCTGGGCCGGCTCATGTACGGCGGCAAGGTCTCGCTGATCGTCGGCCTCGCCGCGGGCGTCCTCGCCACCGGCATCGGCACGCTGTGGGGCGCCTCCGCCGGTTACGCGGGCGGCTGGATCGACGCCGTGATGATGCGGATCGTCGACGCCGGCATCGCGATCCCCGCGCTGTTCATCCTGCTGGTGGTCTCCGCCATCACCACACCGGGCCTCGGCGGACTCGTCCTCATCCTCGGCCTGGTGTCCTGGCTGGTGCCGTCCCGGCTGGTCCGCGCCGAGACCTTGACCCTGAAGAACCGGGACTACGTCCTGACCCTCCGTGCCATCGGCGGCACGCACGCCCGGGCGATCCTGCGGCACATCCTGCCGAACTCGGTCTCCACCGTCATCGTCGCCGCGACCTTTCAGGTCGCCGACGCCATCCTGCTGGTCGCGTACGTCTCCTACCTGGGCATGGGAGTCCGGCCGCCGCAGACCGACTGGGGCGGCATGCTCTCAGCGGGTCTCACCGCCGCCTACTCCGGCTACTGGTGGCTGATCCTGCCGCCCGGCCTGGCCATCATCCTGGTGGTGTGGGCGTTCAACGCGATCGGGGACGGACTGCGCGACGCATTCGATGTGAGGGGACGCTGATGACCGCCACCACCAACGGCTCCGCCGCCCGCACCGCGGCATCCAAGCCGATCCTCGAACTCGACGACCTCGGCGTCGTCTTCACCACCGAGACCGGCGAAGTACCCGCGGTCAAAGGCGTGTCCCTCCAGGTCCGGCCGGGCGAGACGCTCGCCCTCGTCGGCGAGTCCGGCTCCGGCAAGTCGACGATCGCACTCGCCGCGATGGGCCTGCTCACCGGGAACGCCCGCGCCACCGGCAGCGCCGTCATCGCCGGCACCCAGATCGTCGGAGCCCCGGAGAACGCCCTCGCGGCGCTGCGCGGCAGGACCGTCTCCATGGTGTTCCAGGAGCCGGCCACCGCGCTCGACCCGCTCACCCGGATCGGGAAGCAGATCGCCGAGGTGATCCGCAACCACCGTGAGGTGACCTCCAGGGACGCGGTCGCCGAAGCCGTCGACCTGCTGCGCCGGGTCGGCATCCCCGAACCGGAGAAGCGTGCCCGCGCCTACCCCTTCCAGCTCTCCGGCGGACAGCGCCAGCGAGTCGTCATCGCCATGGCCATCGCCAACGAGCCCCGACTGCTCATCGCCGATGAGCCGACGACCGCCCTCGACGTGACCGTGCAGGCCGAGATCCTCGACCTGCTGCGCCGGCTCGCCGTCGAGACCGGCACCGGCGTGCTCCTCGTCACCCACAACATGGGCGTCGTCGCCGACTTCGCGGACCGGGTCGCCGTCATGTACCACGGGGAGATCGTGGAGACCGGGCCGGTCGAGGACGTCCTGCTGCGCCCCGCCCACGACTACACCCGGCGCCTGCTGGCCGCCGTACCCCGGCTGTCCGTCGCCGAGACCGCGGACGCGACCGGCCGGCCCGCCGCGACCGCGCAGGCCCCCACGCCCCGTCCGGCGGCCGAACCTTCGGCCCCGCCCGTCGGCTCCGGCGGCCCCGCGGACGAACCTGTGGTCGAACTGCGGGACATCAACGTGGTGTTCGGCCGCGGCAAGACCGCCGTGCACGCCCTCGACGGAGTGTCGTTCCGGGTCGGGCCGGCGCAGACCCTGGGCCTGGTCGGAGAGTCCGGCTCCGGCAAGTCGACCGCGGCCCGGGTCGCGCTCGGCCTGATCACGCCCACCTCCGGCACCGTCTCCCTGTTCGGCACCGACCTCGGCCGCACCCGCGCCCGGGCCCGCCGCGCACTGCGGGCCGGCATCGGCGTCGTCCTCCAGGACCCCGTGGCCTCCCTCGACGCCCGGATGACCATCGGCGAGTGCATCGCCGAACCGCTCCACGTACACCGTCGCGGCCTGTCCGCCAAGGACCGGCAAGCCAAGATCTCCGCCGTCCTCGACCAGGTACGGCTGCCACGCGAAGTCGCCCGCCGCGCGCCCCGCGAACTTTCCGGAGGACAGCGACAGCGGGTCAGCCTGGCCCGCGCCCTGGTACTGGAACCCCGGCTGCTGGTCGCGGACGAACCCACCAGCGCACTCGACGTGAGCGTGCAGGAAACCGTCCTAGAGGTGATCACCGAACTCCAGGGCGAACTGGGCTTTGCCTGCCTGTTCGTCTCCCACGACCTCGCCGTCGTGCAGAACTTCGCCCAGCACGTCGTCGTGATGCACGCCGGCCGGATCGAGGAGCAGGGCTCCACCGGGACGACCCTGTTGCACCCGGAGACCGACTACACCCGCCGTCTGCTCGCCGCCGTGCCGGTGCCCGACCCGGTGTTGCAGCGGGCCCGCAGGGCCGAACGCCTGGCCGCCCTCGCGGCCGGCCGTACGGAGGCCCAGGCGTGACCCGATCCCTCATCTCCCCCCACACCCCGCAGGACCCCACCATGTCCACCTCCCCCCGGCCGCTGTTCGCCGGCATCGACATCGGCGGCACCACCACCCAGGTGGTGGTCTGCTCCGACGACCTGACGGTCCTAGACCGCGCAGAAACCGCCACCCCGGCGCGCGAGGGCGGCCGGGCCATGGTCGGCGCCGCGCTCGACGCCCTCGCCCCGCTGCTGGCCCGTGTCCCGGGCCGCCTGGTGGGCACCGGAATCGGCGCCGCCGGGGTGGTGGACTCCGTCAACGGCCGCATCCTGGTCGCGAGCGACTCCTTCCGCGGCTGGGCCGGCTTCACCGTCACCGCCGCCGTCGAGGACGGCCTCGGCGTCCCGGCCTATCTGGACAACGACGTCAACGCCTTCCTGTACGGAGAGGTCTACGGCGGGGCGGTGCGCGGCGAGACCGACGTCCTCGGCATGACCCTCGGAACCGGCGTCGGCGGCGCCCTGTGGACCAACGGCGCCCTGTACGCGGGTCCGCACGGCGCGGCCGGCGAGATCGGGCACATTCCCGGCTTCGGAGAGCTGCCCTGTTCCTGTGGGGGCCGCGGCCATCTGGAGACGTTGGCCTCCGGCCGCTCCATAACGGCTCGTTACGCCGACCGCACCGGCCACCGCCGCACCGCCCGTGAAGTCGCGGAGGCCGCAGGCCGAGGCGACGACGACGCCCTCGCGGTGTACCGCGCCGCGGGAGAGGGCATCGCCCGTGCGATCGTGATCACGGCGGGTGTCGCAGACATCACCACGGTGGTCGTCGGCGGTGGCGTCAGCCGGGCCTGGCCCCTGCTGGAACCCTTCATTCAGTCCGCGCTTGCCGCCGACCCCCCGGTCAGCGGCCACCCCGTCCGCCTGGTCCAGGCCGCCCTGGCCTCCGACGCAGTCCCGGTCGGCGCCGCCGCCCGCGTCCGAGGCGAACTGGGCACGGGGGTGCGGTCGACGGCGTAGGGACAGGACCACCAAACCCCTGCCGAAACCCGCGGCCCCCGCTCGTGCCCGTCCTGGGACGGTGCCGGCGGGTTTCGTCAACCCGTTGGGACGAGTGAGGGCCGTAGAAGGTGCCGTCGCGGAGCATGACGAAGAGCACGTCGGCTCGTCGGCTCGCGAGGCAGAGCAGGGCCTGCGTGTGGTGCTTGCCCGGGGCGGTCTTTCTGTCGTACGAGGCGTGGTGGCGACCTGTTGCCAGTGGCTGAAAGGAGACAGGGGAGGGAAGCAGAATTCGGAAAACACACCGCCGGAGGCTGGTGCGGATCTTCTCGTCCCGGACCTGTCCGGAAGCAGCCTGTCCGTGCCACGCTCGGCGAAGGCCTCGTCCTCTGCGACATCGGGACTGCGCGCGTAGGTGCACAAAGGCACTGTCCGTACCCGACCCGGCCGAAGACGTGGGCAGGGCCCTCGCGCACTGGCCGACAGGGCACGCCCTTTGCGGTCCGACTCCTTTCCCGGCCATCGGGCCTGCGCCCCTATACCGACACACTCCTGGACCGGCTGGGCCCCAACCGGCTGATGTTCGGATCGGACTGGCCAGTCTGCCTGCTCGCCGCTGACTACGGCGAGGTCGTGGCGGTCGCCGACAAGCTCATCGACCCATTGAGCCCGCAGGAGCCAGGCGCAGTGTTCGGCGAAACCGCGGCCGAGTGGTACAGGATCCCCCTGTATGACTGGCTTCGGCCATCAGTCAGATAGGAGAAATGAGGACTGCATATAGAAAAGCGAGCCGACGATGTGAAAGGGATTCACCTGTGTGCCCGGTGTGGGGTCATCCTGCGGGTGGGATGACCGCCCGGCAGGGCGGGCGTGATGCCTGCGCCCTGCCGGAACGGGTGTGTCGTCAGTTGGCCGGGCCGACGTTGATCTCGGCACCCGTGGTCCACGGATTGCCGTGCACCTCGCTGAGTGCGCGCTGACCGGGGTAAAGCAGGCCTGCCCCTCCGCGGAGGTGTTGGTCCAGGTTCCGGTGGCCACCGGGTTACCCCAGGCGGTGCCGTCCTTGCTGGTGTAGACCTCGTAGTTGACGATACGGCCGTTGGCACTGTCCTGGCGTGGCAGGTAGTACAGGCAGGACACCTTGTTGTCGCCGCCGAGGTTGAGCTGGATCTCGTGCGGCATCGGTGCGCGGGGTCCGGACCATTGGGTGTGCCAGAACGTGCCCAGGTCGCCGTCGAGGACGTTGCTGGCCGGGGCGCTCTCGCCGACGCTCTCCTGACTGTCCGCGTAGGCCACCGACATCTTCGACCGCGGAATGAGAACCGGCGGGGCGGGACGATGATCCGCTCATCGCTGACGGTCTGCGGCCGGCCGCCTTGGACGAACTGCACGGTGGTGGTGAGCGGGCTGACCTTGCCGGGGACAGATGGCGCGGTGACGTCCCAGGCGAAGGTGGCCGATGTTCCGCCGGCGGCCCGCACGGGATGGCCGGCTGCGGCGTGCGGGGTGACGGTCCACCCGTCGGGCGTCGCAATAGCGGCGGTCACCTTGGTGGCCGGGGGCGCGCCGGCAGGAACGCTGACCGTCGTGGTCGCGGTGAAGGGCTGACCGCCCTTGACCACTCCGGGCACGTGGAGGGCCACCGACGGCTGGTGCGGGGACGGCATCGCGTACAGGGCCTTGTCGTAGCGGGGGCTGTCGTTCTGCGCGACCTCCAGGGAGGAGTCGTAGCTGCCGTAGTTGGTGAGTTCGACCTTGCCGAGTCCGCCGGTGCTTCCGTCGAGGTTCCAGACGGCGATGGCGATGGTGTTCTTGCCGTCTGGGTTCAGCACTCCGTCGGGAACGGGGAAACCGTGCTGGGGGCCGAGGTAGTTGACGTAGTTGCCCATGTCCCAGCCGTTGACGTAGATCTCGGCGCGGTACCTGCGGGACGGGTCATCGGTGAAGGTGAGGCCGAGGGAGGTGTCCGGCGCCCGTGGGTGTCGCGACCGGACTCGGGGACTGGCCGCGACACCCCCGCCCGGAGGGCACTCACAACGCACACAGCGGGGTGCCCCCGTGCCAGCCCACGCACACGGAGCCGAACGGGTGGTCTGATCGCGGGCCGTCTGCACACGCCGCGTCGTTCCATAGGCAGGGGTGTAGGGTCTCGCGGCTCGTGTCATGGGAGATCGCGCTGACTTGTTGATTCTCAGGCTGTCTCACGTCACGCCCACGCGCTCCAGTCTCACGGGCCGTGGTATTTCCTCATGGCCCGTGGGGGTGTGCGGAGGCCGATCGGTACGCGTCCGTTGACTGCGCCACTCATCTCTGCCCGTTGATCAACGGCGAGGCAAAGAGCTCCGGCGCTTCCCCATCGGGCAGCCGTCTTTGCACCGGTAACTACCCGGGTGCTCATCCCTCAGTTCTGTGTTCCTTCGCATGCTGAGGGAGCACACGGCCGGATGAGCGGGCGAGGCGATGGGGCTGGTGCCGTGAAAGCCACTCCGGAGAAGTCGCCCGACAGCAATGGGGCACGTCAGTCTCCACGCGACGCACCCCAGCAGAGCTCCCCGGTTCCCGGCCAGGCACCCGCCCCGGTACCGCAAACCCGGCGGCTGAGCAGGCACACCGTTCAGTTACTTCAGGGGACGGCGGGGAACGCCGCTGTCTCCCGGCTGGTGGCGCAGCGGTACACCGCTCCGGTCAAGACGCCGCCTTCGCAGGCGCCCGGCATGCGGCGAGTGAACGCGGACGTTGCCGCGAAAAGGCAGAAGATCGCTCACCACCAGCCTGCCGCAAGTGAGTCGAAGTCCGCCCAGGACGCGGCGGTTGCGCCTGCGGATGACAAGGAGGCGCAGGGCAAGGTCGCCAATGCGGAGAAGATGAACGCGGCCAAGCCTGGTGAGTTCGACAAGGCGGCGTTCATCAAAGCGGTCAACGAGGCGATCGCGGCGCAGGCGCCGAAGAATCTGGATGAGGCGGACAAGTTCGCCGATTCCGGCAAGGCCGAGAAGGTCAAGGGGGCGGTCGACGGCAAG
>NZ_BMVN01000094.1:0-14992 GCF_014650735.1 Streptomyces canarius | reverse complement strand
CATGACCACGCCGGCCCTCAAGGCCGCGTGACCGCACCTGTCACCCGAACCTGCATCAGACCCTTGTGCTGCTGGGAGTGCTCGACGGTGGCAACGACCTGCTTGACGGCTTCGACGTCTGCGGCGTACGCCGTGGATTCCCTGGTCATTGGGCCATGGTGCAACCTCAAGCACAGTTGAGATCAAGAGAGCGATCGGTCCAAGGGATCGGCTGCAGAATTCGGTGAGGGCGTTCGCTCAGGACGTCCACTGACCTTGGAATCGATCATGTAGGGCCGTGGCCCGGTCGACTCCGGATCGACCGGGCCACGGCCCTCTGGTCATTCAGTTGGTGTCGTTCCGGGGAGGATCAGAACGACGTGGTGACGGTGACCCCGCTGAAGTCGGTCACCGCGTACAGGCTGATGTACCGGTAGCCCGCCTCGGTGTTGCTGACCGTGATGCTCTCGGTGTTGCCCGAGTTGGTGGACTTCTCGGTGAAGGTGGACGGTCCGGCCCATGTCGTCGGGTCGTAGTAGAGGTCGGCATTGCCGCTGCCGCCGCTGGTGGTGACCTTCAAAGTGGTGGTGCCGGCCGGCAGCCAGATCCACAGGTAGTCGGTGTCACCGGCAACCCGGGACTGGTCCGATCGGAAGCAGTTCTGACCCATCGCCTGTGGGTTGGTGTCGGTGCAGGCCGTGGCCGAACCGCCTCCGTTGCCGCTGCCACCGCCCAGGGTGTCGAGCCAGGCATCGAAGTCGGCGTCGTAGCTGGTGCCGATGTTGTTGTAGACGGCGTAGGCACCCTGGTAGTCCCCCGTCCGCATCTTGGCCAGCATGGCCTGGATCTGGTCCGGGTGCTTCTCGGTCATGTACCGGACGGCCAGGTAACCCCACGGGTAGGTGCGCGTTTGGTCGTCGATGGCGTAGGTGTTCTGGAAGAGCTGGCTGAGCTTGTAGGTGTGCTTGGCCGCCTCGGTCAGCGCGCCGTCGTCGGTGAGGTTGCGGTAGGAGTAGGAGACGTACTCCGCCTGGCCCTCGATCCACCAGACGTCCGGGACGGTGATCTGGGTGCCGAAGTCGCCCTTCATGTCGTAGATGGACTGTTGGACGTGCGCGAACTCATGGTTGAGGTTCCAGGCGTTGGCCGTGAAGCCATTGTCGGTCGGCCACTGGTAGAGAATGGAGTAGGCGATGTTGTTCGGGTCGGTCGGCGTGCCGGTGAGCGTCTCGCCGCCGTTGTTGGTGTCGTTGCCGAAGATCGCCCACGAGTAGGTCACGTAGTCGGCCCTGCTCCCGAAGATGACCATCTTCAGGTTGAAGTGCTCACCGGGGATCGGCGTGGTGGTCTTGACCTGGTTCTGGTAGAACGCGACCTCGTTCGACAGGCTCGTGCAGACGTCGGACTGCTCCGTCGCTGTCAGTGCCTGCGCCATGATGGTGAAGTTGCTGCATGCGTAGTTGATCGGCAGCGCAGCCGCGGTGAGCTGCTTCGTCAGGTCGCAGACGCCGTAGTAGGAGCACTGGCCCAGGTCCCCGGTACTGGCCCGGTAGGCGACGTGCACCCACAGGTTCTTCGTGGCACCGGTGATGGACGAGCCGTCCAGCAGGCCCTTGATGAGGGGGCGAATCTTGCTCTGCAGGGCCGGTATCTGGATGAAGTTGGCCAGGTCGTTCCCTGCGTTCGAGTCGAGGACGTCGTTGTTCCCGCCGAGCAGGTCGCGGTGGTTGAGGGTGAAGTTGTAGAGCGTGTCGGCGATACGGGAATCCGCGGTGATCGCGGTGACGAAGTCCGACAGCCACGGGCCGCGCCACAGCGGGGTGTAGATCGCGTTCAGCGCCCGATCCATCTCCGGGACGGCGTCCCACGAACTGCTGGTGTAGGCGTTGAGGTACCGGCCGTAGACGTCGAGGTAGTCGGCCTGCACCTGCGCGCTGTCGGTGAGGACGAACGCCTGTTCCAGCACGGCGCCGTTGCCCGCACTGATGTCGTTCGCATGGCTGCTGGCGAACAGCGCGTTGAACCCGTTCTCGATGGCGGTGCGGAGCGTGGAGTCGTACGTGCCGACGTCCTGGGGGTCTCCGTACTGCACGTAGTAACCGGCGCGCATGAAGTACATCAGCTCGTACAGGCCGCCGGAGTCGTCACCGGTGTAGGAACCCGCCGCGCTGGCGATGCCGTTCGCCACCGCGAGCATCTGGGACTGGTTGAACACGGCGTGCGCGTCCGAGCCGGTCAGGCTGAACAGCGGGTTGATGCAGGCACTCCAGTCCACCGTCTTGATGTACGACACCAGGTCGCTGCCGGACCGGCCCGAGAAGTCCGACGTGGTGCACGACGTGACGGCGGCAGGCTGGGGGGCTCCGGCCGCATGGAGAGCCGCGGGTGCTGACAGGTGCGGCTTGGGCGGCTTGGCCGAACCCAGGGCGGCCGGCTCCCCGCGCAGTTTCGCGGGCAACGGCTTGGCTCTGGTGGCGGCGGCTTGGGGCTGACCTGTCTCGGCTCCGGTCGGCGTGGCTTTCCCGTGCTGTTCGGCGGTCTGCACGGCCGCGGCGGTTGCCGACGCGGCCAGTGGTGAGGCATACCTCGTGTTGCTGGTCGCCGCGGCGGCCTGAGCACTCGTCAGGCCGGCAACGAGCCCTCCGGCCGCCAGAACGGCGGTCAGAATTCTGGGCAGGATTGATCGACGGTGCATCGCATCTCCAGTGGGGGGCGAAGGGGAAGCCGCCCGACGAGGCGGGCAGTGGTATGTAACATTGCACTCACCCGAAGGCTGGGCAATGCTCCGGGACCCAGCACTGTTGCCGGTTGCCCCATAACACCGACGCACAGGGCACCGACGCCTACCTGGAAGGGAGATGCGGATGACGAGGACACAGCCGATCGAGACGATCGACTGGCACACCGGCGGCGAACCGTTCCGGATCGTTGTGGACGGCCCGGCTGAGGTGACGGGTGAGGGACTGACGGTTGCCGAGCGCAGGGTCGTCGCGAAGCGAAGTGAGGATGTGCGGTGGGTGCGGGCGCTGCTGTGCCGCGAGCCGCGCGGCCACGCGGGCATGTACGGCGGATTCCTGGTTCCGCCCGACGACGCCGACGCCCACCTCGGTGTCCTCTTCTGGCACAACGACGGTTTCTCCACGGCGTGCGGGCACGGAACGATCGCCCTGGGCACCTGGGGCGTCGCCTCGGGCCGGGTCCCGGCACCTGCCGACGGCCTGACCGACGTCGTGATCGATGTCCCCTCCGGGCGCGTCACGGCGAGCGTGCGGACCAGGAACGGCCAGGTCCAGGACGCCACGTTCACCAACGTGCCCGCCTATGTCCACGCGCACGGCGTCGACGTACGGACCTCCCTCGGGAAGGTCACCGTCGACATCGCGTTCGGCGGCGCGATGTACGCGGTGGTGCCGGCCGCGTCCGTCGGGCTTCGCGTCCGGCCGCAGGACGTCACCGAACTCACCGCCGTCGGGCGGGAGATCCGCGACGCGCTCAACGCCGCCCGCGCCGCCGAGCACCCTCTCGACCCGCGACTGTCCGGAATCTACGGGACGATACTCACCGAGGAGACCGGGCCCACCGAACTGCGGGCCGACGGCAGCCGGCTGGTGCGGCAGCGGAACGCAACGGTGTTCGCGGACGGCCAGGTCGACCGGTCACCGTGCGGTTCCGGCACATCGGCCAGGATCGCGGTCCTGGCCGATGCCGGACAGATGCGCCCGGGCGACGAGTTGCGGCACGAGTCCGTGGTGGGCTCGGTGTTCCACGCCCGGGTCACCGGGCAGACCGCGGTCCACGGGATCCCTGCGGTCGTCACGGCGGTGACGGGCACCGCGCACGCGGTCGGCACGTGCCGGTTCGTCGTCGACCCGCGCGACGCGCTCCTGCCCGGGTTCGTGCTGCGATGACCCAGTTCCTCGACGCGGAGCGGGTCTTCGCCCTGGGGCCGGTCGCCACCGTCCGGGCCATCCACGACGCGCTGGCCACGGGCCTCGACCCGGACGGCGACATGCCGCGGGTCATCACACCGGTGGTCAACGGGCAGGCGCTGCTCATGCCGTCCGAGTCCAGCGGCTGGTTCGGGGTGAAGGTCGCGACCGTCGCGCCGGGCAACGCCGCCCTCGGCCTGAACCGCATCAACGCGACGTATCTCCTGCACGACAGCCGGACCCTGACGCCGGCCGCGATCCTCGACGGCGTCGCGCTGACGACGCTGCGCACCCCGGCGGTCTCGGTCGCCGCCTGCCTCGACCGGCTGCACGAGCTCGCGTCGAGCGCCGCGGACGGGCTCCGGCTCGTAGTCTTCGGCGCGGGCCCGCAGGCCGAGTGGCACGTCCGGACGATCCGGGCGCATGCGCGGGTCGCCCACGTCACGGCGGTCACCCGCCGCGGCAGCGCGACGACGGTCTGGGCGGACCGCCACCTGGCCGCGGACAGCGCGGCTGTCGCCGATCGCGTCCGTGCCGCGGACATCGTAGTCGCCGCGACCTCGGCCCGCGAGCCGGTCCTCGACGGGCGTCTCGTCCGCGACACGGCGCTCGTACTGGCCGTCGGCTCCCACGAGCCGACCGTGCGCGAACTCGACGGAACGCTCATGGAACGCGCCACAGTCGTCGTCGAAAGCCGGGCGAGCGCGCTGCGCGAGGCCGGCGACGTCGTCATGGCGGTGGCGGAGGGGCGCCTCGACCCGCGCACGCTGGTGACGATGGCCGACCTGCTCACCTCTGAGGCCGCCCTGCCCGGCGACCGTCCCACGGTCGTCAAGACCACCGGGATGGGATGGGAGGACCTGGTGGTCGCCGTCGCGGCGTACCAGCAGGCACAGGCACATCGGCAGGGAGCACGGGCGGAGTGACACCCCCGTTCCCATGACATGTGAAATGGTACCGTCGCCCCGCAAGGCGTTCCCGACGGATTGAGCATACGGTGGTGCGAGACGACAGGCAGCCGCGCGACGGCGCGAGCCACGACCGCGCGGTTGCGTCAACGCTGGCGGAGTGCTTCACGCAAGGGTGGGCCGAGGCGGCTCCGGCGGTGCCGATACTGTCCGGAGCGGTGAGGTCTCGAGGGGCCGTGTCGCTCGTCGCGGTGTCTTTCAGCAGCGTCCCGTGTCTATTTACTGATCGTTCGAGTTGCCTCCGCTGCGTACGGGACGTGGAGGAGGGAGCCGCATGCGAAGCGGAATGGTCCTGGGGGACCTGCGGGTTCAGCAGATGCGACGGGCGGGCGGTGGCTGGTCGTACACGATCGTCAGGCCGGACGGGTCCGTACACGAGGAGGCCGACAGCTTCCTGCGCACATACGAGGGGCGGGGTACGCAGAAGACCTACGCGTACTACCTCGTCGATCACCTGCGCTGGCGGGTGCGCGAGAAACTGACGACCGGGGCCGTGTCACTGCGTGACCTGCTTCGGTACATGGGGGCGGTCGGGGCAAGGGTGGAGATGCCGTTCGGCGAGCCGTGGCGGACGCCGCCGAAGCGCCCGTACGGATCGTCGGCGCTTCAAGTCGCGGCCTCGTGTGTGAAGCGCTTCTACCTGCACCAGTGCGGCCTGGGTATGAACCCGGAGCTTCGAACCGCCCTGGACGCGATTTGCCCACTCAGGTGGACCGGGAACGGGCTCGTGGAGTCCAGTGGTGTGCGCGTGCGTGATCGATAAGATCTCGTCCAGCGGGACGTGGTAGCGCTCGACCTCGCCGTCGGTGTGCAGTTCCAACGCACCGATGAACTCGCCACTCGGTGCGTCGTAGACCGGTGATCAGGTCACGGCAAGGGCTGATCCTGCTCGCAGGCGCTCCATCCGGTTACGGCAGCTCTCCACGGTCTTGCAGGCGCTCATCGAGCGTGACCCGGGTTCGCGTCCAGGGGGCGATGAGTTGGTCTTGACTCCCGACGGGTATCGGGGCGTACGCGGTGCCGTCGGCTCCCTCGACGGGGATGCGGTGGACGGCCGTGGGTTCCGCGACCAGTTGCACGCCGAGTTGCACGGCCACGGTGTCCAACCCCTGGGTTTGGTGGTCGGCTTCTCATCGAGGGCCAGTCGCCTTCGGCAACGTCTCCTTCCTGGCCTGCCGCTCATTCAGCCGCTGTCCGCATACGGCGCCGCGGCAGCGAGTGCCTCGACGGGCTCAATCATTGGCTGAGCCTTCCAGCGATGCACGGCCGGGCCTCCAGACAGCTCCTTCCCGAGATCGGCGAACCGGTCATCGGCCGGCTCGGGCAGCTTGGGCGGGCCCGTCGAGGCCAGGGCGGCTGCCCCGCCCCCCGGCGCCGGGCCCACCGACCGCTCACTGGCTGTGACGGCGGACGGCCGAGGTGGTCAGCGCAGTTTGCGGTAGGTCGCGCGGAGGTCCTGGATCCAGGCCTCGGGATTCTCGTACGGGCCGAAGTGGCCGCCCTTCTCATGGACGTTCACGTCACGTATGTCGGCGTAGAATTGCCCGCCGCCCGCCTCGAAGAGGGCGATGCGCTCCCCGGGGGTCTCCGCTCCGGGTGAGGAGTCGCCCAGGAGGAACGTGAAGCCGGCCGGCGCCCGGACGTACGGGGTCTCGTCGTGGACCGGCTCGGGCGGATACAGGTTGGCGTTGCGGTAGGCGCGGATCGAGGAGCCGATCGCCTGGTTGACCCAGAAGATCGTGGCGAAGGTGAGGATGTCGTCGGCCGGCCACTGCGCCTCGAAGTCGGCGTTGCGGTCGCTCCAGGTCCGCCACCGCTTGAGGACCCAGGCCAGCAGGCCGGCCGGGGAGTCGTTGAGCCCGTGGGTGAGGGTCTGCCCGTCGAGCAGGTGCGCCGTGACGTGTGAGACGTACGCGTTGTTGCGGCGGATGAGGCGGGACCGGTCCGGTTCGGGCGTGTCCGGGGCCGGCTGGCCGCCCGACAGGTCCCAGAAGCGGTCGCCCTGGAACATCGCGGGCGGCATCTCGTTGCCCAGGTGGATGCCGTAGAGCGAGTCGGCGTACTTGTGGCCGAGCCGGGCCCCCACGAGGGCGCCGTAGTCGGCGGCGCCGACGCCGTATCGGTCGTAGCCGAGCACCTCGGTCATCAGTGTCTGGAAGCGGTCCGCCATACTGGCGTAGTTCTCCCGGGGGTTGGTCAGCGGCGTGGAGAAGCCGAAGCCGGGTAGCGAGGGGATCACCACGTCGAAGGCGTCGGCGGGGTCACCGCCGTGGGCGGCCGGGTCGGTGAGCGGACCGATGACCTTGTGCCAGTGGTGGTAGGTCCAGGGCCAGCCGTGCATCAGGAGCAGCGGGATCGGTGCCGGTCCCTTGCCGCGCTCGTGGACGAAGTGCACCGGTGTGCCTCCGACGTCCAGGCGGTGCTGGTTGAGGGTATTGAGTCGGGCCTCCATCGCGCGCCAGTCGAAGCCGTCAGCCCAGTACTCCACGAGCGGCCGGAGGACGGCCGTGCTCAGGCCGTAGATCTCGTCGTCGTTCTCGGGGTCGGATGCGAAGCGGGTGGCCTTCAGGCGGGCCCGCAGGTCGTCCAGGACCTCCTGGTCGACGTCGATGGTGAAGCGGTCGAGGGATGGGCGGGATGCGGTACTGCTCACAGAGCTGCTTCTTTCGGGTTCAGTAGGTGAGGTCCATGCGCAGACGCGTCAGCACCAGTTCGGCGATCTTCCACTCACCGTCCGCCCTGGTGAACCGGGCGCGGTAGTGCCCGAATCCGTGCATCTCGGTGAACTGGGCATTGCCGTTGTCGTCGGTGCGTGCGGGCCGTTTGATCAGGTCTTCCATCGCCCAGACGCCGCGGGCCGAGACCGCGGACTCGATGTCGATCTCGTCGGAGAACAGGTGGTGGACGAGGACGGCCTCAGGTCCCACGCTCGCGGGGATCGAGGAGGCGATCTCCTGCCTTCCGCGCATGTGCCGTACGACGGTTCCGTCGCCGTTGTGCGGCGTGAAGGTGCCCTCGGGTGTGAACAGGGCGGCGAGTTCGTCCCACCGCTGGTGATCCGCGTTGTACACGTAGCGCGCCATCAGCCGGCGCAACTCCTCGATGGTGCTCAGACGTTCGATCTCATCCATGAGTGACGCTTCCGTTCGTTCACGTCGTCGGCGACTGCCCGGAGCACCCATGCTGCTCCGAAAAAATTGGACCGGCGAGTTCAGAAACAGTGCCCCGCCGGGGCACGCCACGGGCGGGCCCGGCACCGTCGACGACCTCGTCGCGGACGCCCCTGCGGCCGGCGCCGCGCCTGAGCCTGGCAGGACGATGCCTGCTGTCAGGCGGGTGCTGCCCCTGCATCATGCGCGCCGGCGTATCGCCGGCTTGTCGCTGCGTGACATCGCTTGCCCTTTCCCAGCAGGATCCGCCGGCAACTCCGGTCTCGGCTTCCGGTCAGGCTCCGTCCCTGACCCCAGTCTCGGCGCAGGCAGCGGCGATGCGGCGGATGCCATCGGTGATCTCGTCGGTTCCAGCGATGTCGGAGTAGCTGAGCCGGATGTGCGGCGCCATCGCCTCGGAGGCGAAATACGGGCGACCGGGAGAAATCGCGACGCCGGAGCGCAGGCAGGCACCGACGAGTGCTGTCTCGTCGGTGCCGCCGGGCAGGCGGAGCCACAGGTAGTAGCCGCCGGCCGGGGCGCGAACGGCGGACGCGAGGTGGGGCAGGTCGCGCTGCAGCGCGGCGAGCATGGCGTCGCGGCGATCTCGGAGACTGGCGGCGAGGGTGCGTAGATGGCGGGGCCACGCGGGGGCGCCGAGCAGGTCCAGGGCGGCTTCCTGGAGTAGGCGCGGTACGAAGAAGTTGTCGACGACCTGGATGGCGCGCAGGCGCTCCATCACCGGGCCTTGCGCGATGAGCGCGCCGACTCGCAGGGTGGGCGAGGTGGGCTTGGTCAGCGAGCTGATGTGTACGACGACCCGGGCGCCGGTGGCGGTGAAGGCGTCCTCCAGGAGGTCGAGCCGCACGCCGTCGTCGTCCATGGGAACCGGCACCGGGCGCAGCCCGGCAGCACGGGCGACGGACAGTGCGCCGGGGTAGGTCGGCGATTCGACGAGTACCGGGGAGCCCGGCGGGGTGAGGGCCCGCAGGACGGTGGTCAGCGCAGCCTGGCCGCCCGATGTGATCAGTACGTGCGCCGGCGTGAGGCCACCGCCCGCTTCGCGGGCGAACCAGGCGCGTAGAGGTGTCAGCCCCTCCAGCGGGGGCCGCTCCCAGGTGCCTGGCCGACGGGCTGCGCGGGCGACGGCCGCGCCGAGGACTTGTTCAGGCTGCAGCGAGGAGTGCAGGTAGCCGCTGTTGAAGGCGATCACGCCCGGCGGTGGCACCCAGGGGAACGTCGCGCAGGTGTTTCAGGTCGGCACGGGCGAAGCCGCCAACTCGTCGAGCTGGAAGCGCAGCGCATCACCAAGGAGCGCGGTGCCTTCCGCTCGCACCAGTTCGAGAAGATCTGAGCAACGTGGATGCCCACTACACCGGCACAGGACAGGAGATCTGGCACCAGACCGGGGGTGGGATCGACGCCTTCGCCGACTTCGTCGGGACCCCACGATCAGCAGGCAGGGCACCACGATCCACAGCCGCTCGGCGGCGTCTTGGGAGGCGCGCGCAGCTGCCCGACTCCGTCCCCGGCCTGGTGTCAGGAGGCGACTCCGCTTTCAGTAACCGGGCCGAACTGATCCACCCGCTGCCCGGTGCACGTCTCCGCCCACACCCGCTCGGCCCGCAACACCCACCCGTACAGTGGAGATGCCCAGTTCACGGCCTTGTGCAACACCCTTTAGATCCAGCCTCTCTTCGCGGCCTCGGCCCCCACCTGAAAGCGGGTGTCGAGGCCGAGCCCGGAGGCGATCGCCGCGATCCGGCGGGTCACGGTGCGCGCGCTCGTCCCCAGCTGCCGGGCGATCGCCTGGTCCTTGTACCCCGCCTGCATCATCTTCAGCAGCAGGAGGTCCTGAGCGCTCGGCCCGTCGGCCGTCGCCGGGTCGGTGGCGACGACGGACTGCGCACGCTGCCAGTAGGAGTCGAACAACTCCAGGAGCGCATCGAGCAGTCCCGACCTGTGGACCACGGCGATCATGTCGTAACGGCCCGGGACCAGCGCGACCAGCGCGACGCGTCGGTCCATGATGCGCAGTCTGAACGGCAGGGCCGGCAGGATGCGGGCCTGCTCGCCGATCCGGGCAAGGTGGGTGATCAGCTCGAAACGGCCGGGCTGCGCCAGCGCCTCCGGGGTGTAGACGGACCGGATGTCGACGCCACGGCCCAGCAGGTCCATCGTCAGGGCCTCCTCCAACTCGGTGCTGTAATGGCCGAGATAGGGAGGACGATCGAGCACCCAGAAGTGAGTGCGAACCGACTGCATCAGTTCGGCGACGCGCAACGTGATCTCCGCCTCGCCCGTGATCACCTCCACCAATCCGGTCGGATCCTCCCGGAGCCGGCGGGCGCGGTACTCGTCCGCCAGGTCCTCGACGGCGCCCCACACCGCGGTGAACGCCGCCTCGCTCTCGGCCCGGCGTCTGGCGAGCAGCGCGCTCAACGCGGTGTGCGGGCTGACCGGACGGTACTGGCCGTGCCCTTCCTTCCGCAGCATGCCCAGCTCCACCAACCGGGAGATCGTGCGCCGGATCCGGCTGGGCGTGGTGCCCAGGATCTCGGCGATCTCGGTGGCCGTCCGGCCCGACCTGGTCAGACAGACCCGGTAAACCCTTTCGTCGAACTCGCTGATCCCCAGCGTGCTCAGCACCGGCCGCCCTCCCGTGATCATCGCCCGACGGTCCGTCGGGATGCGCGTGACGCGAATCGCCAACTGGCGATCTACGACACGAGTCTGATCTAGACATCTCTCCTTCACAAGCCTTCACTCTGAACGTTCACGCCGCCTGTGGAAGGGATCCGAGGCCCTCGATGCCGACGAGCCGTCAGCTGGCGCAACGTGGACGGCAGAGGACGACCGTGCTCTGCCCGACCGCAGAGCCGGGAGAGACCTTGTGAAAGCACACCACCGCAGACGCTGGAGCGTGCCGGTTGCGGCCGGCGCTCTGGTACTCGCGCTGGCGGGCCCCTACGACGCGACTGCCTCGGCGTCCTCAGCAGCCCGTCTCGACGCCGCGTCCACCGCATCCGCGTCCGACCGGGTGCCCGCGGGCGACCACTCCGTCACACTGATCACCGGTGACGTGGTCACCACCCGGCGGAGCCCCGGCACCGACGGCGAGGCCGGAGGCACCGTCAGCGTCCGCGGTGCCGACGGGCGCCCCGTTCAGACCCGCATCCTGACGTCGGGCGACGACCTCTACGTGTTCCCCGAGTCCGTACTGCCCTTCGTCGCCGAGGGCACCCTGGACCGGCAGCTGTTCAACATCACGGACATGATCGCCGACGGGTACGACGACGCGCACCGCGACCAGTTGCCGCTCATCGTCTCCTACACGCACTCCGCCGGCACACGCCTCAAGGCCGCTGCTCTGCCCGCCGGGGCGACCCGGGTCCGCACCCTCGACGGCATACGCGGCGCCGCCCTCACCGCGGACCGCTCGCGCGCCGCGGACTTCTGGAAGTCCGTGGCCGGGACGGCGACGACCGACCGAGCCCGAAGGCAGGCCGCCGCACCCGCCTTCGCCGACGGGATCGCGCACATCTGGCTGGACGGCCTCGTCCACGCCGACCTCGCCGACAGCACCAAGCAGATCGGCGCGCCTCAGGTCTGGGCGGAGGGCAACACCGGACAAGGCGTGGACGTGGCGGTCCTCGACACCGGCATCGACGCGGGACACCCCGACCTCGTGGACCGCGTCGCGAGCCGGCAGAGTTTCGTACCGGGTGAGAACACCGACGACCACTTCGGCCACGGCACGCATGTCGCGTCCATCATCGCCGGCACCGGCGCGGCCTCCGACGGCAGGGAGAAGGGCGTCGCCCCCGGCGCGCGCCTCGACATCGCCAAGGTGCTGGACGACACCGGCTCCGGACAGACCTCCTGGATCCTGGCCGGCATGGAATGGGCCGCGGTCGACCAGCACGCCAAGGTCATCAACATGAGTCTGGGCGACGCGCAGGCGTCCGACGGAACCGACCCCCTCAGCCAGGCCGTCGACAAGCTCAGCGCCGAGACGGGCGCGCTGTTCGTCGTCGCGGCCGGCAACGCGGGCGCACCCGGCACCATCGGCGCACCGGGCGCGGCGAGCACCGCGCTGACCGTGGGCGCCGTCGACTCCGGCGACTCCGTGGCCGACTTCTCCAGCCAGGGCCCCCGCGTGGACGGCGCCCTGAAGCCGGAGATCACCGCGCCCGGCGTCGGCATCCTGGCGGCCAACTCCCGGTTCGACGGCAACGACGCGGGCGCCTACCAGACCATGAGCGGCACCTCCATGGCCACGCCCCACGTGACGGGCGCCGCCGCGCTGATGGCCGCCGCTCATCCGGACCTTAACGGAAGCCAGCTGAAGGACCTGCTGACCAGCAGTTCCCGGCAGACCCCGCAGTACGACGCCTTCCAGGCGGGCAGCGGCCGCCTCGACCTCGCCGCGGCCGCGCACGCCGGTGTCTTCGCCACGGCGACCGCGTACGCCGCGCAGGTCCCGCAGACTCCCGCCGGCGGCGTGCGGCGCCCGGTGACCTACACCAACACCACCGACACGCCGGTCACCCTCGCGCTGACCGTCGAAGCCGCACACGCCCCGGCCGGCGTGTTCCGCCTCTCCGCCCCCCAGGTGGTCGTGCCCGCGCACGGCAGCGCCGGTGTCACCGTGACCATCGACGGCTCGGCCGCCCCCGCCGACGGCCGGTACACCGGCCAGGTCGTCGCGAGAAGCGCGGCCGGGAAGGTCGCGGCGCACACCGCCGTCTCCCTCGGGGACGTCATGCACAAACTGACCATGACGTTCAAGGACGCCCACGGCCGGCCCATGTCCGGCGTGGTCGAACTGCTCAGGTCCGGTGACGACTCCCCGGCGTTCGTCGAGATCGACGCCTCCGGCACAGGGCAGATGTACCTGCCCAAGGACGTGTACTCGGTGCTCTCCTTCAAGACGGTGCAGGGCGTCCACGGCCCCCACTCGTGGGGCATGGCCCTGCTGGGCGACCCCGAAGTCACCATGGACCGCGACACCACCGTCACCCTTGACGCGTCCAGGATCGACCGCATCGACATGACGGCCCCTCAGCGGACCGAGACGACCTACCAGCGACTGGACTACACCCGCATGATGGGCGGCCAGATCTGGCGGGACTACATGGAGACCCAGACCAACTACGACAGCCTGTGGGCCCAGCCGACCACCCACAAGGTCACCCACGGCGACTTCTACCTGGCGGCCCGCTGGCGCAAGGAGAAGCCCGCGCTGGCCGTCTCCACCCGCACCACCGACTTCACCGATGTGCTGCGCCAGGACGGAGTCACCCCCCTGCCCAAGGGCAGTGCCAAGCTCCCCCTGGTCTTCGCCGGCCAGGGCGCGAGCAGCGACTACGCGCACCTCGACGCGCACGGCAAGGCCGTGGTGGTACGCCGCAACGACGACGTCACCGACATCGACCAGGCGGCCGCCGCAACAGCCGCGGGCGCCGAACTCATGCTGGTCGTGAACAACGTGGACGGCCGCGGCTTCCGCCGCTACAACGCGCCGTTCGGCTCGACACCCGTCCCGCTCGACGTGGGCCTGCTCAGCACCGACGAGGGCGAGAAGCTCGTCCAGCAGGCCCGGGCCCGCGACGCCTCCGTCACGGTCGACTCCGCACCCGTGAGCCCGTACGTCTACGACCTCAGCCGGACCTGGCACAACGAGATCCCCGACCGCATGGTGGTGCCGGGCAGTTCCAGGAACCTCGCCCGGGTCGACGAGACCTTCGACAGCCCGGCTCCGGGGAAGACCGGCGGCGAGTTCCGCTTCGACTGGCCCGCCTACAACAACTGGGCCATCGGCGAGCTGATGCCGGAGCCGGTGCGCGGCAAGCGCACCGACTGGGTCTCCACCGGAGGGTTCAACAGCTGGAGCCAGAGCGCTTACGCGGACGGCATGGTCTTCGAAGCCGGGGCCAAGACCGCCTACCGGGCGGGCAGCAGGCAGTCCGAGGAATGGTTCAAGCCGATCGAACGGCCCTACCTGAACGACGTCTACAGTCTTCCCACGCGCAAGGGCGACCACCTGTACATCGACATCCCAGCCTGGGGCAGCCGCGACCACGTCGGCATGAACCAGATCGACAGCGCAGCGGAGCAGCGCCAGACCCTCTACCAGGGCACCAAGGAACTCGGCACCGGAACCTTCACGAACGTCTCGGGCGACGCACCCAGCGCCGGGAAGCTGCCGTACCAGCTGGTGGTCACGGGCAAGCGCGACGTTCCCTTCACCCCGTACTCCTCCAGCACCCGCACCGAGTGGGACTTCACCTCGAAGGCGGCGTCGGACGGCTCCGACACGGTCCTGCCGCTGGTGCAGATCGACTACGCGGTCGCCACCGACCCGGCCGGGCGGGCCTGGAGGCACGACACCCTGTCCGCCACCGCCGCACAGCTGCCGGGCGCCGCCGGCGCCGGCCGGGTCGGCGCGGTCACCCTGGAGCTGTCCTACGACGGCGGCACGACATGGCACAGGGCCACCGGTGACCATGACGGACGGTTCCGCCTGGACGCGCCGAAGAAGGCGTCCTTCGTGTCGCTCAGGGCGAGCGCCGAGGACTCGGCGGGCAACGCGGTGCACCAGACCGTGATCCGGGCGTTCGGCCTGCGCTGACGCCACCCCGCGGCTCGCACGCGAGTAAAGGCCGGTCCGTCCGTGGTAGCACGACCACGGACGGACCGTCCGCCGCCGGGCGGCCCCGGACGGCGCGGTCCGTCCGGCGTGGGCGTTACTGAGCTTGTTGGCGTGGTGTCGTCAGGGTGAGGCCGGTTTCGGCGAGGCATCCGTCGATGAGGTTGCTGCGGTACTGGATCTGGCGGAGGCCATGCCGGAGGATGCGCATCAGGTGGTCTGGGTCGGTGAAGGCGGTGTTGGCCTGGCTGTTGCGTCGCAGGACGGACCAGATGCCTTCGACCGGGTTGAGGTCGGGGGCGTAGGGCCAATGCT
>NZ_BMVN01000093.1:0-15002 GCF_014650735.1 Streptomyces canarius | reverse complement strand
GCTACTTCCTCTGGAACCTCAAGATCCCAGTCTCCAGGTGTCCACGATCAAGGGGAAGCTTCATCCCCATCATGTGTCCGCGTCCAGGCCCGCCGATCCCACCTGAACGCCGGCGGGTGATTTGCCCGCAGTGTCAGGGCGTCAGGTCAGTATGCGGACCGGGTCGCCGACCACCGGTCCGGAGCGGGCAGGTGGTGATCGTCCCGTCTGAGCGGTCCAGCGTTGGTCCGGCTGCCTACCGGCAGCCGCGTCATGCAGAAGCCGGCTGCCTCAGGCAACCGCGTCATGCAGAAGCCGGTGGGGTGTCATCCGACCGGCCCGTCCAGGCACGGGCGTCTCGGCGCTGCCACTTTGTCAGTCAGCAGGTATCGAACAGTGCATGATCTCGTGATCACTGGGGCGGGATCGAGCCAATGAGCCTGTTGTACCTGGTAGGTGACCAGGGCCGCCACATACGATCATGAAGCTTCCCGGGAAGTTGAAGGCAACACGAACCGTACCTCCCATGAAGGGATCTTCATGCAGGTCCGCAGAGGCCGCACGTTCGCAGCCCTCATATCCTTAGCGACCGCAGCCACCATCACTCTCACCAATGCCCCAGGGGCCCAGGCAGATGTCCAGGCTCCCACGCACGGCAAGCTGATCGGCTCGTTCACCCCGCAGGACCTCGCCTCGCACCCGGTCCCGCACCTGACCAGCCTCATGAAAGCCTCGGCCGAACGCTGTGCACCGCTCCCGGCAGGTTCAACTGCACGGAACGCTGGAGCCACCACTGCGTGTATCCAGGTGAGTGGTTCGTCTGGCAGCAGTCCGGCGCAAAGCAGCCGACTGGGCACTGCCCAGGAGGCAGCGGCAACGTGCAGCGTCACGTCTCCGGGCTCGTACTACTACCACCGCCACGACTACTGTCTCAACAGCCTCAAGGTCACCTACACCGAATTCAACGAGCAGAACCCTGCGGAGATCCTGGGTACCGGTGTCCTGACGGTCAGCAGCAGTGCTGCCCTATCGGCATCAAGCGGCCAGTGGCAGGAGTCCCAAACGGTCACTCTTGCCGAGGCCACGGGCCTGGTCAAGGAACTCAGCGTGGGGCTCACAGCCAGCTGTAACGGAAGCTGCACCGCCACCGTGCCCACCGCCTGGGCTGGCAGCCGGCTTCTCACCTTGGGCCAGTCGGCCTCCGGCAGCGTCACCTACCTGGCGACGCCAGGCGCGGGCCTGCAAAGCAACATCACGACCAGCTACGACCTGAACGTGACACAGCCTGGGGCCGTCCCGATCGTCAAGGACGTCACCTGGAGCAACCCCCGTCAGGTCCGCTGCGACACCACCTTCGCCAACAACACCAGTACCGGCTGCATCATCCCCAGCATTCGCGCTCAGCTCATTCTGCCGTTGTCAACCTACGGCGCCGCAGCCGCCACGTATGCCTGGGCTGAAAACAACCTCATCGACCACTGGGGAGCAGACGACAGCCCTCTCCAACGGCTTGCCAACGAGAACACCCAGACAGCGAACCGCACGAACACCTGTGGAACGGGGGCATCGAGGTCCTTCACTCCCCTCCCAGCCACCGTCCCCGATGATTCCTGTGACGAATATCCTTTCGCCGGGTCCTACCAGGGAGGATCCAACGGAGCCCTCTGCGCGGACATCATTCCGCTGCTGCAAAACGGCGTTTGGAACTTCTACCAGGATCCCAACGCTCCTGCGGTCACCTTCAATGAGCCGTGTGTCCGCGGCCATGTTCCATCGACTCAGAACTCAGCTGCCGGCGGCAAACTAGGCAGCAACAATCAGACCGAGCGTGTCCTCGACCTCGAGAAGTTTGATGTCGTAGTCACAGCCTGAGCCTTTCCTGCGGCTGCCCCTTGAGAAAGGGGCAGCCGCGTCTGAACAGAATTTTAGGAGCACGGATGAGCAAGGCGTCCCCAAACTGGAATTGGATGCTGCAAGGCCGCTACGAAGGCTTCTGCCTCACATTCACCCACGATGTGACCCCCGCAGCCGTTCTCCAACGCTATGGAGCCGACCCCTCCGCAGCCCACACCATCGCATTCCCACGGGCCTATGAAATCCTCCAGCCAGGCCCGGACACCTCCGTCCTCAGAGTCGGAACCATCCAGGAATGGACCTTTTGCTTCGAGACTCTCGGCGTACAAGGAATCATGCCCGCCGTCCTCGCAGCGCTTTCTCAGAACACGCAAACCCTTGCCGTCAGCAGCGGAGCCAACGCCCTGCACGCCCTGGAGCACTGGGCAGATGGACAGCCACGCGAGCGCTTCGAACCAGGGCAGGCAGCCTCCCTACAGGCTGCCGATGACCACCCATTTTGGGACGCAGCCGAGCGCCACCGAGCTGACCACCACGACCTGCCAGCCCTCCTCGGAGCTCTTGAAGCCGTCGGCGACCGCATCGGCGGCCACCTCACCGCCGACATTCTCGACGGTCCGCTGATCAGCACCGTCCTACCCTGGGTTCTTCCCACACCGCCCCCCTCACATACGGCGTCCCTTCCCTTCGTCCACGCGACAGCGACAAGGGGGTTGGGCCCGCGCATTGGCAGCTTGCGCCCACCCACGCGGTAAAGCGGCCGTGAGTCTCCGACCCGATGTGCCGGGCGGGCGCACAGGTGCGGGCACATCCTCGCCCGCCGCCCCCGCCGCCCCGCCCGGCAGCGCCTTCAAGGCAGCGATGCGCCATCATCCTTGTCTCCAACGGCGTGACACCTGGAGATCATGCTGCGCAACACACTCGATGCCCGGCTCAGTACCCGCCAGCAGCGCCGGGGCCGCACCATCGAGTGGTACGACGACAGGCAGGTCCCTCTCAGCGGCAAGGCCCGCGGCGACATCGCCCAGGCCCAAGAACGCGCCGGCCGCGGCGGTGGTGTGGCCATCCCGCGCGGGAAGGTTATCGCGGAGCTGAGCTTCGGCTTCTGGCGCTTCCTGCTGGCCCGCCAGTACAAGACCAAGCTGTGGCCCGACCTCGCAGGCGCCTTCCCCCACGCCTCCAACCGGGCCCTCAACACGGTGGAGGACCCGGTCAAGCGGCTGCACAAGTTCGGCAACCGCATCGCTCACCATGAGGGAATCTGGCACCTGTCCCTCGAGGCACGACGGGACGACATCCAGACCGTACTCGGCTTCATAGCGCCGGCCGCCGCGACGTGGGTCGCCGACGCCTCCCGCATCGACGACGTCCTCGCCCGCCGCCCCTGACGCACTCGGCTTTGCTCTCTTCACGCGGTCCTGCCCAGCGGTGCCGTCTGCGCCACCGCAGATGCCGTCCTGGCCTCTCTCCCCGCGCGCTCCGCACGGGCCCGGCGCAGGGCCGCGGCGTGGGAAGCTCGGCAGCTACATCGCCTCTTGTATCGGCTTGCTCGCCGCACACGGCATCAGCAGCCGCGACGACACGCTGGAGGCGCTCGACGACATGCTCGACTCGTTCTTCACCGGGTGAGTGCACCCATCGCAGCGCGGACGAACACGGCACCCCACCGAACCTGCGCCTGCTGGTACCTGTGACACCGAAGGCCGCTCGGGCCGGGCCATGACCGCACCGTGCCCAGCTCCCGGCACGCCTTGACGGTGTCGAGATTCGCCGACGACGACCACTGCCCGTGCAGGCCCGCGTCGATGTGGATGGCGGCCCCGGTCAGCCGGGCCTTGGGTGGACGAGGCTTGGTCGACCACCTAACCCCACGCCTTTGACCCGCCGCACCCTCGCATGGCCCGGGGCAGCGAGGCGACTTCATGGATTGGGCCCGCTCGGGCCCGGGTGCGCCGTACGGTCGTTCCACGGTTGGCGACCAGGCAGTGACGCCGGGTCAGGTGTGGGAGGGGATCCGAGGATGGTCAATGCCCGTACGTACCCGCTGTGGCGGGATCTCGCGATGAGCGAGGACCTCCCCAAGGAAGCGCTCAAAACGGTGATCGGGGTCTTGTGCGCCCCGGCGACGACGCCGGACGGCTTCGACGCGAAGGCCGACGGGTGGCGGGAGGAAGCCCTCAAAGCCGCGCTGCCCGCGCTGCTGGCCCGGACCTCTGCCAAGCGGCTGCGCGGTCAGCTCCTAGTCCACGCCGACGAGAAGATGCTGGCCGCCCTGGCGGCTGCTGGCACCGTGACCGTCGCCGACGTGCCCGCCATCCTGCGGCACCGCCGGGTGTGGCCCGGGCTGATCTCTGCTCTGGCACGGCACCCCGGCCAGGTCGAGGCAGCAATCGCGCTCCTGCCCCGCCTCCCCAGCCACGAGGTGGAGCAGGTCATCCGAGACTGGGACCCCGACCGCTACAACCGCACCAAGGACGCTGCGCCGGTGCCGCCCGTGCCGCCAGAACTGTTCGACGCTGTCCTGGAAGCCTGCCTCACCCCGCTCGCCGCGTACCTGCTTCACCCGGAACCCGCAGAGGGCTGGGAGGCTGTGTCCACGTTCTCGAAGGACTGGTCGCTGGAGCTGGGCGGCCGCGACGGCTGGGCGATGCTGGCCCGGTGCCCCCAGCGGTGGTCGCAGCTCACCGCGCACCCCGTGTTCGGGTCGGCTGTCCAGCACCTGCTGCTGGACCAAGCCGAGACGCAGGCCCTCGAAGAAGCCCGGCTCCGCGCCGCCTACCCCGACGGCGAGGAACTCCCCGCCGACCCTGCTCCCGCACTCAGCGAGGAACTGCTGCTCGCCTGCCTTCCGGCCTTGTGCCTGCCCGAACTGGCTGACCTGCCCAACCCGCAGGTGACCGCCCGCCGCACCCTGCACCACCTCGCCGACCGCATCCACAACAACCCCCGCCTGGCAGACCTCGCCGCCAGCCAGCTGCACGCGGCCGCCGACGCGCTCGTCACCCGCGGCCAGCTGCTCACCTGGGCCGACAAACAGGAGAACGACTACGAGTTCGACGGCCGCGTCCTGCGCCTCGCCGAGGACCTGGCCCTCCTCAGCGCCAACCCCGACCACCTCGCCGGGGCCTGCGCCCAGCTCGCCCGGCTGGATCCGCCGGCCGTCGTCTCCCCCAAGCCGAGCCGGACTTTGATCCGCGTCCTCGACAACACCGACCCGGACCACGACCGCCCGGCCCGGCTCCTGGAACGCCACTCCGAGCACCGCCGGGTCCAGGCCCTGACCGTCCTCGCCGCCAACCCGCACACCCCACACGCCGCCGTCGCGGGCGTCCTGAACGGGCTGCACCCCGCAGAACTGGCCTGGATCGCAGAGAAGGCCGGCGGCCCCGACTGGTTCCTGGCCGCGGCGGCCGCCGTCCCGGTGCCCGAAGACGAGGACGACGGTGTGGTGCGGCTGGTGGACGACGAGGAACTCGGCAAGCACCCCGACCCCGCCGCCGTCCTGCAGTCCTGGCTCGACTCCCCCGCCGCCGGTGAGATCCTCTCCCGCTCCGAGGTCTACCGCGCCGTCGTGAAGTCCCGCTACCGCACCCTGGAGCACCTGCGCCAGATCCCCGCCGACGAGGTCCTCGCCCGCCACGAACCCGAAGTCGCCCTGGCGATCCTGCTGGAGCACTGCGGGCGCAGCACCAAGCGGTGGGAGGCACTCGCCGCCGCCATGACCTTCGACTACAACGACGAGAAGATCACCTTCGGTCAGCTCCTCGACTCCCTGGACCCCGCGCCCGCGCAGGCGCAGACATCCTGACGGGGCGTCCCGCAGGCCGCCGCGTGCGGGTGCCGCCGGGCGCGCAGTCCGCGCAGGGGTCAGTCGCGTGCCATGTCGACGAAGCGCCCATACATGCCCTGATGGGCGACAGTGAGCGTGGCGGTGGGGCCGTAGCGGTGCTTGGCGACGATGAGGTCGGCTTCGCCGGCGCGGGGTGAGTCCTTCTCGTAAGCGTCCTCGCGGTGCAGGAGGATGACGCGGCGTTGTCCTCCAGGGCGCCGGAGTCGCGCAGGTCGTTGATCTGGGGCAGCTTGTCGGTGCGCTGTTCGGGGGCCCGGTTCAGGGTGGAGACGGCGACGACGGGGATCTCGAGTTCCTTGGCGAGGTGCTTGAGGCCGCGGGCGATCTCGGAGACCTCCTCGTAGCGCGAGCCGAGGGGGCGGGTGCCGTAGTGGAGCTGCTGGACGTCGTCGACGGCGATGAGCTTCAGGTCGTTCAGACGGTGCAGACGCCGGGCGCGGGCGCGAAGCTCGGTGAAGCTGGAGCAGGGGTCGTCTTGCAGGTAGAGCGGCGCTTCGGAGACTTCGGGCATGCGCCTGGCCAAGCGGACCCAGTCGTCGTCGCTCATGGTGCCGGAGCGCATGTGGTGCATCGGGACGCGGGCTTCGGCGGACAGCAGGCGCAGGGTGATGTCGATGCGGCGGGATTCCAGGGCGAACAGCGCCGCGGGCAGGTTGTGCTTGAGGGTTGCGCAGCGCAGCAGGTCTAGGGCGAGGGTGGAGGTGCCCATGGCGGTGCGGCTGGCGATGACGAGCCGGTCTGGGAGCTGCCGGTCACCCTCGACATGCCCGGCAAGGTCGCCGACTTCCTTCGCGGCACCGAGCTGGACGATGTCGAACGGGCGGGGCTCGACCAAGGAGTGACCGTACGGCGCGGCCAGGGCTACACCCTGCGAGTCACCGTCGCCCCGGCCGTCCACCGCCGGCTCCTCGCCCGTTGTCAGCCCATGGACGACGGCCAGGGCACCCCGGCGGTCCAGGCGCGGCGCAAGGCCCGCCGCGAGTGCGCGAAGCGCGTCAGCACCCTCGCGCCGGCCAGACCGTGAGTGCGGTCCGGCGCCCCGCTCCGTCCCGACGGCACGCCGTTCGCCGTCGGCAGTGTCTGGACGACCAGTGACTACCTGATCCGCCCCGCCAAGGCCGCATATGCACCCGCTGCCTGACGGCCCGCCACGGTCCGTCTCCCGCCCCACCAGAGCGACTACGACATGGATCGATGCGTGGCGCGGGCGGAGTCGGACCCGGTGTGGGCCTGGATCAGCCGGTTCGGGCGAGTCTTCACATCCCCCTGAATTCGCGCGCCCGCATGCGCTCAGCGCCGCGATTCCAGACGATCCGGCGCGCCGACAACTTCCCTGGACGTCCCGCTGCGGCGGGCTTGCCCTACAAGTTGCCCTACAACTTGCCCACCAGCTTGCTCTACAACTTGCCTCTCAACTTGCCCTGCAACTTGCCTCCACCGTCCCGGCCGGGCACAGGAACCCGCTGATCAGGCCGGGTGGTCAAGGGGGCCCGGTCGCGCCGACAACTTCCCTGGGAGACCCCCTGGAGTCCGCAGGGCAGTTCCGGCCCGGTTCCGCCGGCCCCCGACCGCTCCGCCCGGGCCTGGACGACCGCCGCCGCCAGGACCACCGCCTCGCGCGTGCGCGACACGCGCGCGCCTTGGGCCGGGCCAGCGGGTGGGCGGGGCGGTGAAGACACATCCGATTGGGAGCCACTCTTGCACAATGCGCAACCCCCACCGCCGTCACCTCGGCCGCTGACCCCACCACCCGACCAGACAGGAGATCACCATGACGAACACCGACCGCGAGGCGTGGGTTCAGGCGCAGGCGGGCGCGCTGTATGCCGACCTCTGCGCCAAGGAGGCGGCGCAGAACACCACCACCACCACGCACGACTCGGGCTCCACGACCACGACCGGCGGTGACCGCCACGGCGTCACCGGGGGCACCGTCAACGGCGACGTCACGTTCATCTTCAAGCGCTGACCGGGCGGGGCGGCCGACTCACTGCCAGGCGACCGGCCGCCCCTCCCGTCCCCGACCCGTCACCAGACCAGGAAGAGCCCATGTTCGCATCGCTGTGCGTCCTGCTGTACGTCGCGCACCTCGCTGCTGACTTCTGGGTTAACGCAGCAAAGGCCGTGTCCACCTTCTTCGGTGTCTCGCTCAAGGACCGGACCTGGATGCCGACTCGTGCTGGGTGGTGGTCCATGCTGTCTCGGTTGTGCGGCGTCAACGACTCGGTCCAGAGTTCATCCCTGGGGATGGCGGGCGCGTGACTCTGGCAGCCGCCTTCACCAACGCCCGACTGCGTGTTCATCGCCAGCGAAGAGGGTCGTAGGGTCATGGCCGTTTCTGGCAAGGTGCGGCCATGACTACGACACCGGATGGACGCCCGATCCCGCCTGCGCATGCTGACGAACGGGCCATGCTGGAAGCGTGGCTCGACTTTCACCGCGCGACTCTTGCCCTCAAGTGCTCGGGCCTCAAAGATGATCAATTACGGCTGTCCTCAGCGGCACCGTCGTCGATGACCCTGCTGGGTCTCGTCCAGCACCTGGCCGAGGTGGAACGCAACTGGTTCCAGCGTGTGTTCGCGGGCCAGGACCTGCCGCCGGTATTCGGGGAGAGCAACGGCGACGGCTTTGCCCTCCATCCGGACCGAGGGCTGGAAGAGGCGATGGCTGCCTGGCAGGCGGAGATCGCTCGGGGTCGCGAGTTGATTGCTGCCGCGTCCCTGGACGACTCCGGTCGTCTGTCTAAGCAGGAGGCTGGCCACGTAGGTGATCAGGGAGTTTCCCTGCGCTGGATCATGATTCACATGATCGAGGAATACGCACGTCACAATGGCCATGCCGATCTGATCCGAGAGCGTATCGACGGAGTCGCCGGGGCGTGAGACGCGATGGCAGGGGGACGATCGGGCGAGCGGCCGTTCCCCCGGCCCGGTAGCTGCGGAACCACGCCTTGGTGTCACATCAACGGCGGGGCATGGGGACGACGCCTTTGGCGTCGTCCCCATGCCCTTGGTCTGGGACCGGAGCGGGGAACGTACGGCTGAACGTACTCAACTCGCCTCGGAGGCGCTGGAGCTCGTCGTCTTTGGCTGCCAAGACGGAGAGCAGTAGCCGGTGACGGTCCTTGAGGAGGGTGAGCTCGGTATGTGTGCGGGCGAGTTTGCTGGTGAGGCGCTGGTTGAGATCCCGCAGCCGTGCGATGCGTGCCTCGCGGGGATCGGGCTGGTGCCCGGCGTTCTGGGCGGTGGTTCGACGTTGCTCGAACTCGTCCTTCAGATGGCCCCAGGTCCGGTAGAGGGATGCACGGGAGATGCCCGCCTCGCGGGCGAGCGTCTTGACGTCGCATGCCCCGCCTGCAGGGATCTGCCCTGCCAGGAGGCGGTCGATGGCCGCGCGGATCCGCCGCTCGACCTGGTCGCGCTGGTCCTGGCTGAGTGCCATGTCATTCGGCCTTTCCGGCTGCCGCGTCGATCTCTTCGAGAACCCGTACGGACCGCTCGTGCTCGGCCCGCAGCCGGGCCTTCTCCGCGGGCGGGATGCGAGGACTGGCCAGCAGGACGACGCCGTTGTCAGCTGTGGTCTGCCAGACGGAACGGTGAACGAGGTGGTGGGTGGCCTGCGGGCAGCGGGAGCTGTCACACAGCCCGGTCAGCGGAGCTGCGGCGGACCTGGTGCCGGCGAGCTTGAGACACAGCGCCTTCGCCGGGTCCTCGAACCAGCAATAGTTCGCCGCGGAGAGGTGCAGGACCGACGCCTTCTTCTTCAGCAGCAGCTCGATCTGCCGGTCGGTGACCACCTTCGCCGGGCCCGGCTCGTGGTCGGCCAGTTCCTTCTCGACGGCGCGGAAGGAAGCCAGCAGCGCGTCGGCTCCCGGACCGGCGGGCATCTGGCCCTGTTCGAACTGCTGGTATGCCTCGACGGTCCGCTTGAGCTTCTCCTTCGCCTCCTCCTTCTTCCACTCGTGGTGGAAGACGGCCTGGGCGCCGCCCGGCCGGCCGGCGTATCCCTCGCTGGTGGCCACCTGCAAGTGCTTGAAGTGAACCTTGGTGGCCAGCAGTCCCCCCGGGCGGGCGGCCATCTCGACAGACAGCGTCCGCCGCAGGCGGCGGGGGTGCACCGGCTCGCCAGGGATCGGCTCCAGACCCATGCGTCGCCCGGCGGGCGACGCGACCCACTGCCGCAGCCAGGTCATGGCCCCGTTGGACTCGAAGCCGTTGAACGCGCCGAACAACGGCTGTCCAGGCCCAGCGTCCGTGATCTGCTCGGCCAGAGCGATAACACGTACGACTTCCTCGATGACGACCCACTCGTCGACCTCGCCGCCCCATAGCCGCCCTTTGACGACCTTGCTGACCAGGCGGTGCCGGGCCAGGCCGGTGTTGTCGGCATCGTCCGTGCGGCGGCAGCCGACCGTCAGCTCCATCAGTTCGCTGGACCGCATCCCTGTCAACGCGGCGGTGGCGACCGTGCAGGCGTGCCCCGCGATCCGGATCAAGGCGTCAGAGGACCTGTTCGACAAGGGCAACGACCAAGGGATCAACTCGCCGGTGTCCGCGCGAGGGGCGTCGGCAGGGTCGCGACACCACAGGTACTCGGTGCCGACCTCGGCGACCGCCTCCTCCAGCAGCGGTCGGGCTTGGGCGAAGAGAGACTTGTGAATGTCACGGTGTCCCGTCGGCCGCAGCAGGTGCTGGAAGTTGGCTGTCAGCAACGGATCCTTCGGGTCCCACCCCAGGCGGAGGCGCTTGGTCACCTGGAAGTCCTCGATCCGCGGCAATGGCTGCCCCGTCCGCAGATGTTCCTCGACGAGCGCGGCAAGCCGGTCGCCGTCCCGCAGATGCCTCGACCACTCGACGTTGCGCCAGGACTCGCGCTCGGCCCGCAGCTGGCTCCGCAAGTCCACGATGTGCGGTCCGAGCACGTCGACCAGGTGCAAACACGCCGTCAGCAGCGGCCGCAGGACTTCGTTGCCCAAGGGCTCGGTCTTGATCACCACCTGCGGCCGGGACGGTGCCCCGGTCACGACTCGGGGCGATCGTGCGCCCCAGGGCCGGAAACCGGGCCGGTGCCGGTCGGCCGACAGCAGTTCGCCGTAGTCGGTGATGTCCTGCATGGCGGAGACCACCGTCCGTAGCGAGCCGCCGGCCTTGTTCCGCAGGACGGCGCCGGTCTCCTTGTCCCGGACGACGCCGTACTCGCGCAGGAACGCCTCGCAGTGGTCCTGGGTGACCGCGGCGAGCGAGGGGATCCTGCGCTCGTGCAGCCAGTTCAGCCAGAACGTGAGGTGGTAGACGCGGGCGTAGATGGTGCGGGGGTGGCGCGGGAGCCGGCGGGCCCTGGGCAAGGCGAGGACGCGCTCGTCCTGGGTGGCGATCCAGGCCAGGGCGAGTTCCTTGGCGACCACGCGCCAGGGCCGGTGCGTGATCCGGTTGAACAGCACGTTCTTCTCCGTCACCTTCATCTGCACCGGTGCGTCGGCCCAGCCGACGAACGACCACACGTCGTCCTCAAAGCGCGGCCGCGGGCAGTCGCGCAGCCAGGTCAGGCGGGTGGTGGCGGCGATGTCGGCGCCGGCGAACACCGAACCGAGCGCAGGCTCGGCGGAGACAGGAAGCAGGCTCATGACGTGGTCTCCTCGGCTCGCAGCGGCAGCTCGGTGTCCTCGTCACCGACGTCACGCTGTGCGGCGGCGAGGGCGGCCTTCTCGAACCGCGGCAGGATGTCCGCCGACAGGCGGCGGGCGTAGGGGGCGAAGACGGCGGCGAACTGCTCGCGCGGCATCTGGCGGAACTGCCGCGCGAAGAAGGCCTTCAGCCGCAGCAGATTCGGTAGGTGACGCGGGGCGAACAGCGCCAGCGGGCAGAGCAGGCAGACCCAGGGCCGGGCCGGACACGGCTGCCCCTTCGGTCCGTGCAGGCCGGCGAAGTGGTCGGCGCAGGCCCCGCTGAACACGTCCCGCTCACCTGACAGCAACTCGGCCAAGGCGC
The DNA here is from genome assembly GCF_014650735.1 of Streptomyces canarius. NCBI lineage: Bacteria > Bacillati > Actinomycetota > Actinomycetes > Kitasatosporales > Streptomycetaceae > Streptomyces > Streptomyces canarius. The sequence goes on along the minus strand of NZ_BMVN01000093.1, from coordinate 3,332 downwards.
CCTCGGCCAGGCCGAGGCGGCGTGCTTCCTCCGGCAGCCCGGCGGCGCTGGCCGCCTCATCGACGACCAGCGGGGCACTCGCGCGCCGCAGCAGATCGCCCTGCGCGTCCCGGGCGATTTCCTCGACCACCGCCTTCTGCGCCGGGGTCGCGGCCGACAGGTAGTGATCACCCTCGACCTGCGGCGAGTGGTTCGGATCGACCGTCGCCCGCAGGGACCACTGCCGCTGACCCCCGCCAACTCCGGGACCACCCACGGGATCGGCACCTCGGTCGGCTCAGCGGGCAGCGGCGGAACCTCATGAACCAGCAGGTGGCTGAACTCCCGGCTCCGCATCCCGGTGCCCAGCACCAGCCCGCCCATCGTCGCGTTCCGGCCCGGGAACCGGCCGCGGAACGTCGCGTCCTCCAGCTCGTCCAACGGCCCCGACAACCGGCGGTCCGCGTACGTAGCGAGCGCGGCCACCAGCTCCTGCCGCGTACCGAACACCGCGACACGGTGCCGGCGCAGATGCGTAAGCCAGTCCCGGGCCGCCAACGCGTACGCCCGCCAGGAATTCGGCGACGGCGCCCCGCTCGACGGCAGCGTACGAAGCCAGGCGTTCACCGCCCGCGTCGCCCGCGGACCGCCCTCGTCCTCGAACAGGAAGTCGTCGTCGAACAGCACCGGCATCCGATCAGGGATCAACGGCTCGCCATCGAGTCCCCAGGACTGCCAGCCCTCGGCAGAGAAGAAGTGCACCAACACGCGGCGGGACGGTACGTCCGCGACACGACCCTCATCAACTGCTAACCCCACGTCCGATCAACGGGAGTTGAGGAATGTGAGACACGCCAAGAAAGCAGCGACAAACCCCTTGCAGACCGACCACCAGGCCGCGCGCGAGGCCGAGTGCTCCGCCGCCGGATGGCGTGCGAATGCTGCGCACGCCGTCACCCACGTCGTGGCGTGCGGGGTGGCCCTCGGGGTCGCGGCTGTCGTCCTCGGCGAGAGCGCCGGCGCCTGGGCGAACGCGGCGGCCCTGGTCTGGATCGGCGCCACCCATGCGGTCATCGACCGCCGTTGGCCCGTCGCCCGCTGGATGCGGTTCGCCCGTCAGGCCGGGTTCGCCCAGCACGGCGGCGCGGCCCACGTCGACCAGACCGCGCACGTCCTGGTGCTCGTCGTCGCCGCGCTGTTCCTCTCCGCCGTCTGATCCCGGCCGCCCAACCCGAGCCCCGCACCGACCGGTGCGGGGCTCCGTCCGAACGCCTGACGGGCGGACAGCGCAACCGCCAGGAGCACCGCTTGGTGCTCGCCGAAGTTCACCGCTTCGCGCGCGTCACACGCGCGCCTCGGAGCCGGGCCGGACAAAGTGGCCGGGTCGGTGAAGAAGAACTCCGGCTCTGCCGCGATGATCGGGCGATGACCGACCGCCGCCCGCTGGGCACCGGACCCGCCACCGCCGAGCCGTCCCGCACACCAGACGCCGATCCGCCGGCGCCGCGCGCGCAGCTCGCCGCCGAACGCCTCCCGTCCGTCCCGGCCGCCGAGCCGAAACCCGCGCGGCCGGCCGCCGGACGCCGCGCCCTCGGGGCGGGCCCCGCTCCGGCCGGACAGTGACACCGGGGCGGTGACAGCCGCGCGGACCGGCCTGTACCGGCATGCGCAGCGGCGCGCCCTTACGCGTGCGCGCCGCAACGCGTGCGTGAAACCGCGACACGCGCGGCACGTGTGGACCGCCCCGAGAGGCCGTCGACGGCGCTCTGCGGCCGTCCGCGGCTAATGCACCCCGAGATCACCATCGTCTGGGCCGACTCCGCCTATGCCGGACAGCTCGTGACCTGGGCGTAGACTTACCTGAACCTGACGATCAAGACCGTCAGCCGCCCGACGGACGCCTCCGGGTTCGTCGTTCTGCCCCAGCGCTGGGTCGTCGAACGCTCCCACGCCTGGGTCATGCACGCCCGCCGACACGCACGCGACTACGAACGGCTCATCCAGCACTCCGAATCGCTCATCACCTGGGCTGCCATCACCCTCATGACCAGGCGAATCACCCGCCGAAGCTCCCGACAGAAGCGGCCAACCGGCATCCCGCGAAGCCCAGCGGAACTGATCGATCTCGAGGTCAGGGTCATCACCTTGACCTGCACGGGCTCGAATAGCATGCCCGGCTCAGGTGCGGCGCGGAGCGCGGCCTCAGCTTGTCTGATGTCCGTGATCACTGCGACAGGCCGGCCTCGTCCGCCCGGTGGAAGACGTCCCCGCAGGTGAGGGACGGTGTCGGCGAGCGTTCGGCGAGGACGTTCAGTGCGTAGCGTAGTTCCCTGCTCAGGAGCAAGAGCCAGTGGCTGTAATGCCCGCCCTTGTAGGTGTAGAGGCGGAACACGTTGACGGCCTGCCCGTCACGTTCGTCGGTGAAAGTGTCCGGAAGCCCGGCGAGCAGCTCGTAGTCGCGCTTGCCGGTCGCCGCGTCGGCCACGACCTTGAGGGGCAGAGCGTCGAATTCTGCGGCGGACAAGGAAGCGTCGAGCGCGACGGCGTGGGCGGCCAGGGCCGTGAAGATCTCGATCATTCGCTCACCTGTCGCCGTGTTGATGCCCCGGGCCGTCAAGGTCTCGTGGCGACGAGCCTGCCGCCATGGCTCTTGGTCCACCAGCGGCAGCAGGACACGGCCCAGGAGCGCGCAGCGACGCCACAGCATGTCGTGGTCCGAGGTCACGGTCGATCCTCTCTATACGGCGAGTGGAAGGCCTGGGGCCGAGGACCCACCCACGGCCACCAGGCCCTCCAACTTCCCACTACGCGCAGGGAACGTACAGAACGGGGCTGTTCGCCGTGCCCGAGCCATGGGAGCCGCCCGAGCTCACCAAGGTCCCGTACGTAGTGGTACGCCAGGCAACGTTCGGGTCACCGGGGTGGTTCTCGCAGTCTGCCGCTGCGGTCGAGGACCGCAGCGGTGGCGCGCACTTGGACTGACGCGCGGTCCCCGCCGTGTACCACATGTTCGAGAAGTCGTCGTAGTACTCGAGGTCCACCTCGCTGGTACAGGCCACGGGCCCGCCCGAGCACGTCTTGATGCCCCCGGTACCCGTCATCCGGGAGCCGCTGTGGTTGGGTTTCGAAGCGTAGAAGTCGCACTCCGTTACTGCCTCGGGGGACGCGTCTTGCGCGGTCACCGTGACCTCAGGCGGTTCCGGATTCGGCGGTGGGGCCGCAAGTGCCGTTTGAGTGCTGGCAGCGACCAACGCCACCCCGACAGCGAACGCACTCGGAATGGATCTTAACCTCGCGCTTTCATGAAGCGGGCTGTCCGACAGACGGGCAGGTAAGCGAAAAGTGCCTCTGAC